>NZ_CAKUCL010000381.1 GCF_934643405.1 uncultured Actinoplanes sp. | reverse complement strand
GGGCCGGTCAGCCGATCCGGGCCGGCCACGGCGCCGCGCCCTCCCGCCGGCCGAAAGCTGATTTGTGCGACAGGTGGACCAGCTGGCTCTCCAGGTACATCGCGGTGTCGTGCAGCCAGCCGTGGTGCCGGCCGGTGACCGCGAGCACGTCGCACAGCAGCCGGCTGTCCACCGGGAGGCTCTGGGTGAAGGCGAGCGCGTCGGCGATCGGGCTCAGCCGGGACGCCCCACCGACCGCGATGCTGACCGGTACGCCCCGCGCCAGCACCGACCGCACGGCCGTGGACAGGGTGCCCCGGCTGTGCCCGCGACCGAGCGCGAGCGACAGGGACAGGCGGCCGAGGACCCCGCGCACCCGGTCACCGTCGGCCAGGTTGCGGTAGGCCTCCCGGTAGCCTGCGAGCGGATTGCGCTGCACGTCCCGCGACATGGACGGGCCCTCCCCCACATAGCGGCCGACCAGGGCCGGCAACGCGACACGGCGAAGCCCGGGCGGATCGGCCAGCCCGAGGCTGTCGACCTGCACGCTGTGCCGGGGCGCGTGCGCCGCAATGTGGGCGGCGAGCGAAGCGCCCTGGGAGAATCCGAAGACCAGGATCCGGCGTACGCCATGATCGGTCAGCCCGGTCAGATAGGCGTCCGCCACCGCGGTGAAGTCACCTCGCGCCGTCGCCCGGCGCACCTCCGGCTGCTCCAGCACCGGGAGCCGCGACGGACCTGGCAGAGCCAGCACGGCCGGGGCGGGCTCGTCGCGCTGCCCGGCGATCAGGCGTCGCAGCAACCCGGCCCGGATCAGCGGCAGCGGGTTGCGCCAGCGCGCGTCGCCCCCGAACGGCCCGAGGCAGACCACCGCGTCCGGGCCGAGCTCGCCGAAGGCCACCAGGTGGGGCACCGTCGCCGAGGTGATCTCGTGCGCGTCCGCCCGCATCTCGGCGACCAGCGACGGCAGGGACATGTCGCGGTACGGCCGCAGCAGACCGGCGACGATGTCCGACTCGGTCACCCTCACTCCTGCCGCTTGGTTCCGGCCACCACGACGTTGGTGCCGAAAATGTAGTCCCTGAAGGTCACGTCGTCGAGGTGGACGGTGATGTTCGCCCAGGGCTCGTCGATGCCCTCGAGAGTCGTCATGTAGCGCCGGGACAGCAGTTTGATGACGCCTGTGGCGTAGCGGGGGGCGGTCTTCTCGTCCCAGCGGGTGCAGATCGCCAGCACCAGCACCGGCCGTGACCGGACCCGGCCGACTCCGAGCCTGTTCACCCGGATGCGGCGCAGGACCGGGATGAACTGCGGGCTGTCCCCGCGATGCCCGGCAGTGACGATCAACGACAGGACTTTCTGGCCTTGTCCGCAAGCCAGGTGTGTCTTGGTCGTCAGTCCGCCCCGCGAGCGGCCCAGACCGTGATCGACCGGCTCGTCATGCACCCCACCGGGTGCTCCTTCTGCAGGTGCCCATCGCGGCGGGCCCCAGCAGCGTGCTGATGAGCGCGGCTGGTCATCGAGTCCACGCTGACCACCCAGTCGATGCGACCCTGCGCGTCGCCCTGAGCCTGCAACGCTGCCAGGATCCGATCCCAGGTCCCGTCGCGCTGCCAGCGACGAAACAGCCCGTAGATCGTCGGCCAGGGCGCGTACTCGGCCGGCACGTCACGCCACGGAGCACCGATCCGGATCCGCCACCGGATCCCGTCGATCAGCTGCCGTTTCTCCCACTTCGGCGGCCGGCCCCTCGACGACACCGCAGGCAGCAGCGGGGCCAGGACAGCCCACTGCCTGTCGGTCAGGTCATGCCGCCTCGTCACCGCTAAGGTGGCCACGAGGTCTCCGGTACGAAGTTTTCGCTTGGTCGCAGAACCAGATACCCGAGACCTCTTCAGTTATCGACCACCGCCACGCCGGGACCTCAACCCTCAACGGGACTTACGAAACACGCCTTAATCCTTGATCTAGAGAATCGTCTGAAGATCGCGGCAGGGGTCGGTCACCAATGGACACCGCTGGCCGGTCGGATAGGGTCGGATCCCGGTATATGTGCGCAGATGGGCGCCGGTTCGCGCCGGCGTACGGGACGACGAGGGGACGCCGGCGGTATGCGAAGTGGCGCGAGACGGCTGGTCCTGTCCCGGGAGGTCCCCGCGGCGGTGTACGTGGGCGTCCTGGTCAATGCGGTCTTCACCGGCCTGGCCACGGTGACGTTGCCGCTGCACCTGGCGGCACAGGGGGCCGGCAAGGGACAGATCGCCGCCTTCTTCATCGTCGGTGCGCTCTCCGCGGCGACCCTGGTGCTGACCGTGGGCAGCCGGCTGCGCCGCGTCGGCGTACCGCGGTGGAGCCTGAGTCTGTGTGCCCTGATCTCGGCCGGCGGACTGCTCGTGGTGGCCGCCGACGGCCCGGGCTGGCGACTCTTCCCGGCGGCGGCCGCGGTGATGGCGATGAGCTTGGTCTATCCGCTGTACGTGGCGGTGGCGAACACGCTCGCCGGTGCCTCCGGTGCGCGCATCGTCGCCGCCCTGCGGACTCTGTTCGTCACCGGCTATCTCGGCGGTCTGGGCGTGTTCACCCTCGCGGCCGCGGCCGAGGACCGGTTCGGCCCGGCCGTCGGTCCGCTCCCGGCGGCGATCGCGATCGCGCTGCTGGCGGCGCTGGTCGCGCAGTTGCCCCGGCCCGCTGCGGCCGATGGTGCCGGCCAGAGCGGACAGATCTTGACGCAGGGCTCGGCGCGTACCGCGATGCTCGCGGTCGTCGCCGCCTCGCTGGCCGTGCTCCTGCTGCGGGCCGCGGACAGTCTGCGGCAGGTGTACCTGCCGCTGTACGCTCTCGCCGAAGGCGTGCCCCGGCCGCTGATCTCGACGTTGTTCGCCGTCACGGTGGTCGTCGAGGTGGTCGCGCTCGCGCCGTTGGGCGCCCTCAGCGACCGGATCGGCAGTCGGATGACCCTGCTGGGTGTCTGCGCGGTCGGCCTGGTGTCGTTCGTGACCGTGGCCTGCTCCGACGGCTACCCGATGCTGGTGCTCTCGCAGGCGCTCTACGCGGTCTTCGCCGCCGGCTTCCAGAGCATCGGCATGGTGCTGCTCGGTGAGACGCTGCAGTCGGGGCTCGGCGGAGGGGCCGGCGCCTACACCGCGGTGATTCAGGTCGGCGCCACGGTCGGCATCATCTCGCCGTTGGTGGTGCCCGGCTACAGCGTGGCGGTGTTCTGGATCGCGGTGCTGTTTTGCGCGGCCGCGGCCGCGCTGCTGCTGGTCGAGCCGCTGCTTCGCCGGCAACGCACGCCCGACCCGGTCAACCGCTGAAGGTCATCCACCGGCCGGTCGTCACCGTCCGCACACTGGTGAGGTCGGCGACCCAGCTGTCGCACCGGCTGCGGTCCTCGCCGCCGACCCGCACCCGGTGTGCGCCGGCGCGTTCGGCCGCGAGCAGACCCACGTCGGCATCTTCGAAGACCACGCAGTGCTGCGGCGGTACACCAAGCTTCTCCGCCGCCAACAGGTAGCCCTGCGGATCGGGTTTGCCCGCCATCACGTCCTCCGCGGTGATCAGCAGCTCCGGGTCGGGCAGGCCGGCCGCGTTCAGCCGGGCTCGGGCGATGGCCGCCGTACCGGATGTCACGACCGCCCAGCAGCCGGGCTTGAAGCTGTTCAACAGTGCCGGGGCACCGGCGATCGGGCGTACCTTGGGCAGCACTTCGATGTCGAGTTGGGAGATCCGGGCCAGCTCCGGTCCCGGGTCGCGGCCGGGTAGCGCCTCGGCCAGGATGTCGAGGTCGCGGCGCCCGTGCGACAGCTCCACCACCCATTGCGGGCCCAGACCCCGTTCGACCGCCCAGGTACGCATGCACCAGTCGATCGCCGGCATGGAATCGACGAGCACGCCGTCCAGGTCGAACAGAGCGGCCGCGACAGGTCCAATGCTCCAACTGGCCAATGTGGCTCCCGTGTGCTCGATCGGCTGTCTTCTGGGATCATCTCGACGCGACTCTGGAAAGCCTGCGCTCAGAGCGATCCGGCCTGGCGCGCGGTGGTGGTGGACGACGCGTCACCCGGGCCGAACGCGGACCGGCGGCTCGACCGGGTCCGCGCGTCGGACGAACGCGTCTCGGTGCTGCGCCGTACCGACCGCGGCGGACCGGGAGCCGGCCGCAACGACGGCATTCGGTGGGCGGCCGAGAAGGGCGCACCGTTCGTGCTGTTCCCGACTCCGACGATCTCGCCCACCCCGAACGTCTGTGCCGCACCCGGCAGGCGCTGGCCGACCGGCCGGACGTCGACATGGTCTACTCCAGTTTCGCGGTCATCGACGAGTACGGTGCGCCGGTTCAGGTGGAGCAACTCACCCCTCCGATCCGCGAGATCCTCACCTCGCACGAGGACCCGGTCGAGGGCGCCGACGCGTGGATCGCGATCGGCATCGACCGGGGGTACACGACCCTGACCTCCCCTGGTCAAGGCCGGGACCTCGGTCTACCTGTGGAATCTCACCCGGCAGTTCCAG
>NZ_CAKUCL010000380.1 GCF_934643405.1 uncultured Actinoplanes sp. | reverse complement strand
CCGCCCTGCCCGTCGCCCTGCGCCAAACCGCCGACAGACTGAGCCGGGCCGGTGCGGGGCAGCGCCGGATCCGCGACAGGCGGCGCTGGATCGGCGGCGGTCAGCGCCGGATCAACTGCGGGCTCGGCTGAGCCGGCGGCAGGCTGGGACGGCTCCGTGGCCGGCTCGGACGGATCCTCGGCGAACCCCGCCGGCTCCGCGGCGGGCTGCGTCGCGTCGGCGGCCGGCTCGTCGGGGCTCTCCGCCGGCACGATCCCCGACGCTGTGGCGAACGACCCGACCTCCTGCCACCACGGCGTCGGGACCTCGAACGGCGGCAGCTCGCCCAGCACGACCCCGTCCGCGCTGACCAGCACCAGCGTCACCGTGCGCGTCACGACGCGGATCCTGACCAGCGCCGATGCCTGTCAGCAACCGCAATTGCGTACCTGCAGCTCATTCGCACGTACACCATTGTCGCACGACTAGACCAGGATCTATCGTGGGGGCCATGGGCGGCCACCATCACGACCACGACGTCGATCGATCCCGCGAGGGCCTGCGCGCCCTCTGGGTGTCGCTCGCCGGGCTCGGGGTGACCGCGGCGCTGCAGGCCGTCGTGGTGGCGGTTTCCGGCTCGGTGGCGCTGCTCGGCGACACCTTGCACAACCTCGCCGACGCGCTCACCGCCGTGCCGCTCGGCATCGCCTTCCTGCTCGGGCGGCGCGCGGCCACCCGGGCGTACACGTACGGTTTCGGCCGCGCCGAGGACCTCGCCGGCATCGTCGTGGTGCTCGTGATCGCGGCCTCGGCCGGCGCCGCCGCGTGGACCGCGATCGACCGCCTGCTCGACCCGCGCCCGCTGAGCCACCCGGTCTGGGTGCTGGCCGCGGGCGTGATCGGCTTCGCCGGGAACGAGCTGGTCGCGCGCTACCGCATCGGCGTGGGCCGCCGGATCGGTTCGGCCGCCCTGGTCGCGGACGGCCTGCACGCCCGGGCCGACGGCTTCACCTCGCTCGCGGTCGTCGTCGCGGCGGCCGGTTCGTGGGCGGGGCTGCGCTGGGCCGACCCGGTCGTCGGCCTCGCGATCACGGTCGCGATCGGGTTCGTGCTCAAGGACGCGGCCCGCGAGATCTACCGCCGGCTGATGGACCGGGTGGACCCGTCCCTGGTCGACCGCGCCGAGCACAGCCTGCGCGCGCTGCCCGGCGTCGAGGACGTGGGCTCGTTGCGCCTGCGCTGGATCGGCCACGACCTGCACGCCGAGGCGTCGGTGACGGTCGCCGCCGACCTGTCGCTGCTGGCCGCGCACGAGATCACCGCCGAGGCGGAGCACCGCCTGGGGCACGACCTGCCGCACCTGACCCGCGCCACGATCCGGGCCGACCCGCGGGTGGCCGGCCCGTCGTAGCGGCCTACTTGGGGGGCAATGTCCCGACGTAGGCGCGGGCCTCGGCGATCCACGCGTCGAGGTCGGCGTCGTCCAGCCGGTCGGGCGACACGAGAATCCAGCCGCGCATGCCGCGCCCGCCGACGACGAACGGCCGCACGCCAGGATGCGCCAGCGCCGCCTCGACGCCTTCCGGCCCCAGCCGTACGATCAGCTCGTCCGCGTGGACGCCGACCGTCATGTTGCCGTTGGTCAGGAACGCCAGCCCGCCGAACATCTTCTTCGCGCGCACGGCCGGGTCCACATCCAGCCGCTCGTGCAGCCGTTCCGCCAGCGCCTCGTCGTAGGCCATGTCCCAGAAGACCACGTCGCACGGCAAAGGCAAGACCCGTTTGCGGTAGGGCGTAGGTCCCGGGCGGCTTCACCCGAGCTCGACGTGCCGGCGGAACTTGTCCTCGAGATACCCGGGTACGGGCCGCCCGTGGAGCCGGAGCCGGGCCATGCCGCCATCCGGATGGATGTCGAGCCTCACGTGGGTTGCCGCGCGCCCCGGCCGTACGGGAAACCGGTGGGGTGTGTCGGGCCGCAGCGGGGTGTCCGGCAGGATGTCGAACCACTCGCCGCCGTCGTGGCCCTTCAGCGAGGCCGAGCCGGGCGCGTTGCCCTTGAAGTGGGTGGTGTCGAGGTCGACGTGGGTGATGTCGGCGGGCGCGGCCAGCTCGACGACGACCCAGTCGTTGCCGTCGTCGCGACGGCGGGACGTCTCCCAGCCGTCACCCATGTGCTGCGCGACGCCGGGCATGAGCATGTTCTGCGGGTGGCCGTAGAACTGATTGCTGCACCCGGTGACGCGGGCCCCGTGGGCGAGGGCGGCCACGTCGAAGACCTCCGGCAGCAGGGCCGGGTCCACGACGACGTCCCCGTGCACCCGCAGCCGCGCGACGCCCCCGTCCGGATAGATCGTCAGCCGCACATGGGTGAACCGCCGCCGGTCGTGCACCGCGAAGAGGTTGCGGGCGTCCCCGCGAAGCGCAGTCTTCGCAACAAGCGTCACCCACCCGGATTCCGCTCCCGCGATCCCGGCCGACCCGACCCCGCCGGCACTCCCGCCCGGTCCCGAGCCTCCGTGCCCGGCCCGTTCCGCCCCCGGTGCCGGCGTCCCCACACGCGGCTCCTCTTCGGACGTGCCCGACAAATCCGGGTAACCGGCGACCGCGATGGCCTCCACCGAGGCGTACGGCGGGAAGTTGCCCGTGAAGAAGGCCGTGTCGATGTCGATGCCGCGGATGACTCCCGGCGCGCCCAACCGGATGATCGCCACATCCCGCCCCGGTCCGCGGCGACGGCGGGTCTCCCAGCCGTCGTACACCTGACCCTTGTGGTCGAAGCTCCGCGGCGTGAACACCGGCGGAGCCGGCAGCACGAGGTGATCCGCGGCCGCGAAGAACTCGTCGTTCGCGTGGACGACGCCGCCCCCGAGCGCGCGCGACGCCAGGTCGGGCAGGAGGGTGAAGTCTTCGGCGGCCATCAGGCGTCCTCTCGAGTCAGCATGCGGCCGTGCGGTTCGCCGGTGACCTCCCGGCCGCGCAGCCACGTGGTGCGAACCAGCCCGCGGAGCGTCTTTCCCGCGTACGGCGTGACCGGATTGCGGTGATACAACGTCGCCGGGTCGACCACGAACGTCCCCTCGGGATCGAAGGCCACCAGATCCGCGTCGGCGCCCACCTCGATCCGCCCCTTCCGGCGCAGCCCGACCAGGTCGGCGGGCCGTCGCGCCATCCAGTCGACCACGTCGGCAAGCCGGTGACCACGCTCGCGCGCCGCGGTCCAGATCACCGGCAGTCCGAGCTGCACCGACGCGATCCCACCCCAGGCCGCCGAGAAGTCCCCGGTCTCGCGGCGCTTCAACTCCGGCGTGCAGGGCGAGTGATCGCTGACCACGCAGGTGATCAGCCCCTCCGCGAGCGCCCGCCAGAGCCGGTCCGCGTTGGCCGAGTCCCGGATCGGCGGACAGCATTTGAATTCGGTGGCACCGTCCGGAATGCTGCTCGAATCGAGTGTCAGATAATGCGGGCAGGTCTCGGCTGTCACCCGTACGCAATCGGCCCTTGCCCGCTCGATCAGCGGAAGCGCACCCGCCGCCGAAAGGTGCAGGATATGCACGCGCCGCCCGGTTTTCCGCGCTTGCGCGATGGCGGTCCCGATCGCCGCGAGTTCCGCGCTCTCCGGTCGCGAAGCCTCAAATTCCGGATACCTCGCCGAATGAGGCGCTTCGTGCAGATGACCCGGATCTTCCGCGTGAACGACAAAAAGAGCATCGACCGTCGTCATGGCTTCTTCGAGCTGTACGGCGTCGACCGGCGGAAATTCCGGCACACCCGAGTCGGCCAGAAACGCCTTGAACCCGAACACCCCAGCTTCGTGCAGCCCACGCAGCTCCCGCCGATTCCCCGGGATCACCCCGCCCCAGAACCCCACGTCGACGTGGATCTGCCAGTCCGCCGCCGCCCGCTTGAGGTCCAGCGCCGCGACGTCCACAGTGGGCGGCAAACTGTTGAGCGGCATGTCGACGATGGTGGTGACTCCACCGGCAGCCGCCGCCCGAGTGGCCGAGGAAAACCCTTCCCATTCCGTACGCCCCGGCTCGTTGACATGCACGTGCGTATCGACAAGTCCCGGCAGCAATACCAGATCGCCCAGATCCCTTTGTCCCGCACCGGCGAATTCCGCGTCGTAATCCCCCACCGCCACAACGACACCACCCCGAATGGCGACGGCGGCGCCTCGCTCGCGCCCATCCACAACGACCCGGCGAGATCGCAACACGAGATCAACCATGCCCAACCATATCCGCGTACGGGGCCGCCGGCCCCCAACCGCAGCCCCGAGTTAGGTGTCGCGGGGGTCGAGCCGTACGGATCTCCTCGTGGTTCCCGCGGGCCGCACGCATCCGCCGCATTGCCGCCCGCCGCCCGTGCTTGCCCGCCCCATCGAGATCCGCGCCGCGGCTCGTCACCCGAGGCCGAGATCGAAGATGCGACAAATCGCCCCAGGGTGGCCAGACTTCGTCGGGTTCGGCGGTCTCCACCTCGGCGGCAGGCGGTTCCGCCGCGCGGTGGGCGGCGGCAGGCGGTTCCGCCGCGCGATGGGCGGCGGCCGGC
>NZ_CAKUCL010000379.1 GCF_934643405.1 uncultured Actinoplanes sp. | reverse complement strand
GGCCTGGCCCGGCCCGCGCGACGGGGCCGGCTGGCGGGTCGTCGCCTACCAGCTGGCCAAGCTGCCGATCGCGACGATCCAGCTGTACGCCGTGTTCTTCTGGATCGGCGGCCTGGTCAACCTCGGTTACCCGCTCTGGTGGGGTGCGTTCCGCAACCATCCGCCGGGCGTCCGGCTCAGCCCGGTGCCGGTGTACACGCCGTTCGGGTTGTTCGGTGAGGGCACCTTCCACGTCGCGACCCTCCCCGGCACGTTCGCCGCCGCCGGGGCGGGCGCGGCGATGGTGCTGGCCGCCCCGTGGGTCACCCGGGCCGCCACGTCCGCCGACGCCTGGCTGATCCGAGGCCTGCTCGGGCCCGGGCGGCTGGCGCAGCGGGTCCACGACCTGGAGCTGAGCCGGGCGCTGGCGGTGGACGACTCCGCCGCCCTGCTGCGCCGGCTCGAGCGCGACCTGCACGACGGCGCGCAGATCCGGCTGGCCACGCTCGCCATGAACCTCGGCATGGCCCGGGAGAAGCTGGGCGACAGCGGTGCGGTCGCGGACGCCGCGGCCGTCCGCGAGCTGGTCGACGCCGCGCTGCGGGGCGCCAGGGACGCGCTCGGCGAGCTGCGCGTGCTGGTCCGCGGGATCCACCCGCCGGTGCTGGACAACGGGCTGGCCGACGCCCTCGCCTCGCTGGCCGCCGACCGGGCGCTCCCGACCGAGCTGGAGGTCGGCATCCCGGTCCGGCCCACCCCGGCGATCGAGAGCATCGCGTACTTCTGCGCCGCCGAGCTGCTGGCCAACGCCGCCAAGCACAGCTTCGCGAACAAGGTGTCGATCCGGGCGGCCGGGCAGCGCGACGTCCTGCTGCTCACCGTGGCCGACGACGGCGTGGGCGGCGCCGACCCGGCCCGGGGCACCGGCCTGTCCGGGCTGGCGCAGCGGGTCGCCGTGGTGGACGGCCGGCTCACGATCACCAGCCCGCCCGGCGGCCCGACCGAGATCACCGTCGAGCTCCCGATGCACGCATGACCGTGCGCGTGGTGATCGCCGAGGACGCGGCCCTGTTCCGGGCCGGTCTCACCCGGCTGATCGAGGACCACGGCCACCACGTCTGCGCCGCCGTGGGCGACGGCGGCGCGCTGCTCGCCGCGGTGGACGAGCACCGGCCCGACGTCGTGGTGGCCGACATCCGGATGCCGCCGGCCCACACCGACGAGGGGCTGCGCGCCGCGCTCGAGATCCGCCGCCGGCATCCCCGGACCGGGGTGCTGGTGCTCTCGCAGTACATCGAGACGAAGTACACGGCCCGGCTGCTGGAAGGCAACGCGGCCGGCGCCGGCTACCTGCTCAAGGAGCGGGTGGCCGACGTCGCCGAGTTCACCGGCGCGCTGGAACGGGTCGCGACCGGCGGGACGGCACTCGATCCCGAGGTCGTCGGCCAGCTGCTGCGCGCCAGCCGCCGCGCCGACGGCCTGGCGGCGCTGACCACCCGGGAGCGGCACGTGCTCGCGCTGATGGCCGAGGGCCGGTCGAACGCCGGCATCGCCGACGCGCTCGTGGTGACCGGCGGAACCGTGGAGAAACACGTCGCGGGCATCTTCGACAAGCTGGGGCTGCCCCCGGACGAGGCGGACAACCGCCGCGTCCTGGCGGTCCTGCGCTACCTGAGCTCCTGAGCCCCCGCGGCCGGCATTCTTCCTCAAGCGAGCGGGCCGGCCGCCGATACAAGCGTCGTGACGGAGCAGGACGGGCGCAGCAGCCGATGGATCGGCCACGTCCGCGTCCTCGGCCGCGACCCGATCCTGCTCGCCATGCTGGGCTGGACGCTGCTCGCGGCCGTGCTGTTCGCCGCGCTCTTCGAGCACGACGGCTGGCCGGTCAAGCTGTTCTGGACGTTCCAGCCGCCGCTGGACTTCTTCCTGGCCTTCTGCTCGTGGCGCGTCTACCGGCTGGCGACCGGCGCGATCCGGCGGTTCTGGCTGGTGCTGACCGCGGTCGGGGTGGTGTTCACGACCGGCGACACGATCCAGGCGGTGCTCGCCGTGCTCGACCCGGCGCACACCTCCACCACGGGCGGCACCGCGCAGACCGCCTGCTTCGCCACCGGACTGGTCGCGGTCGTGACCGCGATGCTGGTGCACCCGCATCCCGACCGGACCGGCCGCGAGCGTCTCGCGTTCTGGCTGGACTCGGCGACGCTGCTGGTCGGCGGCGGGGTCATCGGCTGGTGCTTCGCCGGCTCCCCGGACAACCCCGACATCTTCGGCACGATCGTCGCGACCGGGGTCAGCATCACCGGCACCTTCGCCGCGGTGAAGATGATGCTCAGCGGCAACGCCCCGATGAACAAGCTGGCGGCGTTCCCGATGCTGGCCTCCGCGCTGATCATGAGCATCGGCGTGCTGATGGCGCCGCTGGCGAGCACGTCGACCGGGCCGCTGGTCTACGCCGTACGCTTCCTGCCGTCCCTGCTCATCGCGGCCGGCCCGCGGATCCAGGAGATCGTCGCGCACCACCAGGAGGCCCCGTTCGGCGAGCGGCGGCGCAAACCCTACAGCCTGCTCCCGTACGGTTCGATGGCCATCGCCTTCGGCACCCTGATCATCATTCTCCCGTACGGCGTGAACGCGCGACTGTGGGGCGTGGTGGCCGGGCTGGCGCTGATCTGCGCGCTGGTCGCGGCCCGGCAACTGGTGGCGTTCCACGACAACACCGCCCTCATCGGCCGCCTGCGCGAGCACGAGGCGCGGCTGCGGCACCAGGCCCTGTTCGACGGCCTGACCGGGCTGGCCAACCGGACGCACTTCCACGAGCGGGCGGCGTCGGTCCTGGCCGGCGACGGCCCGGTGGCGCTGCTGCTGATCGACCTGGACGGCTTCAAGGCGGTGAACGACACGCTGGGCCACGCGGCCGGGGACGCCCTGCTGGTCGCGGTGGCGGACCGGCTGCGCGAGTCGGTCCGCGGCGCGGACCTGCCGGCCCGGCTGGGCGGCGACGAGTTCGCGGTGCTGCTGCACGGTTCCCTCGACGACGCCGAGCAGACCGCGCGGCGCATCCTGTCCGGGCTGCGCACGCCGGTGCCGATCGGCGGCCTGGACGTCACCGCGAACGCCAGCATCGGCGTGGCGGCCGCGTCGCCCGGCTCCGATGTGGAGTCCCTGCTGCACGACGCCGACCTGGCGATGTACGCGGCCAAGAGCGGCGGCAAGGGCACCTACCACCGGGCCGCGCACTGATAGGTTGCGATCATGCATCGCAGCCGCCTGTCCACGATCCTCATCGATACCCCCGCCGCCGAGGCCGGCGCCGCGGCCACGTTCTGGTCGGCCGCCCTGGGCGTGCCCGCCCGCGAGGTCCCCGGCGAGGAACAGTTCCAGTCGCTGCGCGGTGCCCTGACCGACCTGGACCTGGCTGTCCAGTCGGTGGACGACGCCCCGCGTTACCACGTCGACATCGAGACCGACGACCTCGACGCGGAGACGGCCCGGCTGATCGCCCTGGGCGCGGCCGAGGTCAACCGCTGGCTGGACTGCCGGATCCTGCGGGCCCCCGGTGGCCATCTGCTGTGCGTGATCCCCCGCCACAGCCCCGACGAGGTCTTCGACCGGACGGCCCGGACCTTCGACTGAGGCGCGCATCCCGGGCAAGAGCGACCAACACGCCCACCGCAAGGCCAAAGGCTCCCGCGGTGCGCGTCCACCCACGGTCGACCCGCAGCTCGACCGCCTGCGCGACGTCGTCGCAGTGGCGCGAGAGGCGCGCCGCGGCCGGAAGGTGGCAGGTGGTCGCGAGTGCGCCACGGGGCGGGGTCGGTGCGGTCGGCTACGGGGCGCCCCGTACGTCGTCGAGAATGTCGGTTGTCCGCCGGTCGGGGGCGCCGCACAGGTGGGTGATCACCTCGTGGAACGGCGTGGGGTCGGCTGCGGCGGCGGCGAAGAGCGTCATCGAGGAGCACAGCTTCAGGTCGTCGGGGTGGCCGAAGATCTCCGACGCCGGCTTGGTCGCGTGGCGCAGCAGCTCGGTGCACTCCAGCAGGCGCGGGCCCAGGACCGGGTGGGCCAGGTAGGCGCGGGCCTCGTCCAGCGAACGGATCGCGTACCGCCGGGCCGTCGGGCTCGAGCCCAGGCCCTGGATCTGCGGGAAGATGAACCACATCCAATGGGAGCGTTTGCTGCCGGCGGCTATCTCGGCGCGTGCCCGTTCGTAGACGCCGTCCTGCGCGGTGACGAAACGTTCCAGATCGAAGCTCACGACGGCGAGCCTAACCGGCGAGGCAACCGGAAGCTGACCGATCCGCACCGCGACCGCACCCGGCCGCGCCCAGTATGGGGGCATGTCGGTCGGCGAGTTCCCCGGGTACGTCGGCCTGCTCGTGGTCAGCGCGGTGGTGCTGGCCGTGCTCGCGGCGGCCGTCGCGGTCGTGCGGGCGGTGCGGGCGCGCCGGAGCGGGTACGCCGGGCTGCCGGGCCCCGTTGGCGCCGCAGCACCGCTCGTGGCTCCGCCGGGGCCGCCGGGCCTGTTCGGGGCGCCGTC
Source organism: uncultured Actinoplanes sp. (assembly GCF_934643405.1). Taxonomy (GTDB): domain Bacteria; phylum Actinomycetota; class Actinomycetes; order Mycobacteriales; family Micromonosporaceae; genus Actinoplanes. Next base: position 47 of record NZ_CAKUCL010000379.1, on the reverse strand, counting down.
CGGGTCCCCTCCCCCGGCCGTTGCACCCGGGCCGGCCGGGTCCGCGC
>NZ_CAKUCL010000378.1 GCF_934643405.1 uncultured Actinoplanes sp. | reverse complement strand
GGACGCCGGCCGGGCGTCGCTCAACGGGGAGCTGTCGCATGAAGATCGAGTCACTGCGCCGCCTGCGCGGCCCGAACGTCTATCTCTCCCGCCCGGCGGTGGTCTGCCGGCTGCTGCTGGAGGAGCTGACCGGCCGGGAGACCTCGGACGTCACCGGCTTCGCCGAGCGGCTGCTGCGCGCCCTGCCCGGACTGGCCGAGCATCATTGCGCGGCCGGCGCTCCGGGCGGTTTCGTGTCCCGGCTGCGCGGCGGCACCTACTTCGGGCACGTCACCGAGCACGTGTGCATCGAGCTGTCCCAGCTCATCGGCCGCGACGTCAGCTTCGGCCGGACCGTCTCGACCGGCGAACCGGGCCGCTACGACCTGATCATCGAGTGTCCGGTGGACGAGCCGGACGACTCGAAGGTGCCCGCCGAGCTGCTGCGGATCGCGGTCGGCGTGGTGACCGAGATCGAGGGCGGGGCGGTGCTCACCGACCTGTCCGGGCGGCTGGCGGAGCTGGCGGCGCTGACCGAGCGGGAGGCCACCGGGCCGAGCACCCGCGCGATCATCGCGGCAGCCCGTCGCCGCGGCATCCCGGTGGAGCGGCTCAGCGATCTCAGCCTGCTGCGTCTGGGGTGGGGAAGCCGGCGACGGCTGGCCTGGGCCGCGATGACCGACCGCACCAGCGGCGTCGGGATCGACGTCTCCTGCGACAAGGAGGTCACCCGGCGGCTGCTCGCCGACGCGGGCGTGCCGATCGCCGAGGGCGGGGTGGCCCGGACGGCGGCCGAGGCGGTGGCGCTGCTCTCCTCACTGGGCGGTCCGGTCGTGGTCAAACCCCGGCTGGGGCGGCACGGCGCGCACGTCACGCTCGATCTGCGTACGCCGCCGGCCGTGCAGGAAGCCTTCGAGACGGCTGGCGCCGACGTGATCGTCGAACGTCAGCTGGACGGCCGCGACTACCGGGTGCTGGTGATCGGCGGCGAGGTGGTCGCGGCCGCCGAGCGGATCCCGGCGCACGTGACCGGGGACGGGCACCGCACGGTGTTCGAGCTGATCGACCGGGCCAACGCCGACCCGCGGCGCGGCACCGGGCATTGCCGGGTGCTGACCCGCATCCCGGTCGACGACGACACGGTCCAGCGGCTGTCCCGTCAGGGCCACACGTTGAGCAGTGTCCCGGCGGCCGGCGCCGAGGTCTGGCTCGCGCGCGCCGCCAACCTCTCCCGCGGCGGTACGGCGCACGACGTCACCGATCATGTGCACCCGGACGTGGAACGGCTGTGCCTGCGGGTCGCGGCCCTGATCGGCCTGGACATCGCGGGCATCGACCTGCGGCTGCCGGACATCGCCGAGCCGGTGCCGCCACCGACCGTCGAGGGCGAGGTCGCCGGCGGGGTGATCGAGGTGAACGCGGCACCCGGGCTGCGGATGCACCTGGCGCCGATGCGCGGCCGGTCGCGGGACGTGGGCGACGCGATCGTGCGGGCGATGTTCCCGGGCGGCTCGGACGGACGGATCCCGGTGGTCGCGGTGACCGGCACGAACGGCAAGACCACGGTGGCGCGGCTGACCGCTCACCTGCTCGCCGACGGCGGCCGGCGGGTCGGGCTGACCACCACCGACGACGTGCGCATCGACGGCCGTGCCGTGTTCCGCGCGGACGCCACCGGGCCGCGGTCGGCGCAGATGGTGCTCGGCGACCCGGCGGTGGAGGCCGCCGTGCTGGAGACGGCGCGCGGCGGGCTGATGCGGCGCGGGCTGGGCTACGACTGGTCCGACGTGGGCGTGATCACCAACATCACCGCGGACCACCTGGGCCAGGACGGGCTGGACACGATCGACGATCTCGCGCACGTCAAGGCCCTGGTGGCCGAGCGGGTGCGGGACGGCGGGACGCTCGTGCTCAACGCGGACGACCCGTGGGTGCGCAGCCTCATCGACCGGCCGCGGGTGCGCGCCGACCGCAAGCGGGTGGTGTGGTTCGGCCTGGACCCGCGCCAGCCGGTGGTGGTCGAACACCTGGCCAAGGGCGCGACGGCGTTCCTGCTGCAGGACGGCTGGCTGACCCAGGCGACCGGGGCGCGGCGGACGCCGCTGATCCGGATGGCGGATCTCCCGGGCGCGTACGGCGGCGCGGCACCGCACGTGGCGGCGAACGCGCTGGCCGCCTGCGCCGCCGCGCGCGCTCTGGGGGCGAGGCAGGACGACGTCGTCCGGCGGTTGGCCGAGTTCGACCCGCCGGTGGCCAATCCGGGCCGCGGCACGCTGCTGCGCATCGCCGACGTCTCCGTGTTCGTCGACTACGCGCACAACCCGGCGGCGCTCGCGGCGACGCTGCGGACGCTGCACCGGCTCTGGGGGCCCGACCGGTGCGTGGCGGCGGTGACGTTGCCCGGTGACCGGCGCGACGATCTGCTCGCCGCGTGCGCGCAGGTGGTGGCCGACGGCGTGACCCGGGCGGTGCTCTACGAGGACGAGGACCGGCGCGACCGGCCGCCCGGCGAGCTGTCCGCGCTGATGGAGCGCGAGATGCGGGCTCGTCGTCCGCAGCTGCGGGCGATCCGCGCGGACGGGTACCGGGACGCCGTGACCGCGGCCGTGCGCCTGGCCCGCCCCGGTGACGTGGTCCTGGTCCTCTACGAGAAGCTGGACCCGATGCTCGCCCTGCTCGCCTCGCTGGGCGCGGTCCCGGCCGCCGAGCTGCCCGTGGTGAGCCGCGTGCCGATGACGCCGGCGCCGTCGGCGGTGAGGTCTCCGGCCCGCGATCTCCTCAGCGGCACGTCGCCGGCGCGCGGATGACACGCCGGGGAAACATTTTTTGGGATGATCAGCTGGCGGACTCGTCCGATCAGGTGGTGTTGCACAGGTCAACGCTTCAACAATTGCCACACGGCGAGTAATCGACGCCCATCGAAGATCGAAAGCGCTGATCTCGGTCTGTCACTGTGGGGTGACTTCTTGTATTGCCCTCGGTAGTTGACAGTGAAATCGTCTCGCGTTGATGTCCAACGGTCGCCTGTCATCTTGCGCATATCCGGATGATTGCACCGGAAGTCGATTCGCAGGTCCAACCGAGTCTCGTATTGCGCGCGCGCCGATCTGGTGCGTCGGTACCGGAACAGAGCGTGACGATCCGCAGGTAAACGGCGGTTTGCCCACTCGTGATAGTGGCCGATCATCCGCTAACATCCTCGCGGTCGATGGGGAATGCTCGGTCCGGTGGCGGGCCGATCTCGCCCCGGCGCCGGACGGCATGGCGGTGCGGTCCGGTGTTTTCTCGAAGCGCGCATGTGGGGGCACATGAGCACGACGGACCTGCCCGGATCGAGTTTGCTCGCCGGCCGTTACCGGCTGGTCGAGCGTCTCGGAGCCGGCGGGATGTCAGTGGTGTGGCGAGGGTTCGACGAGGTCCTCGGGCGCCAGGTCGCGGTGAAGGTTCTGCCGCCGTCGACCAGTGCGGATCCCTCGTTCCGGCGTCGGTTGCGGGCCGAGGCTCAGGCCGCGGCACGACTCAGCCATCCGAATATTACAAATGTTTACGACTACGGCGAGGCGACCACCGTCGACGGTGAGCCCGTGCCGTACGTCGTGATGGAACTGATCGACGGCGAATCGCTTGCCGCCGTTCTGGCTCGCGTACGGAGGCTGCCGTGGCAGCACGCCGTGCGGATAACGGCGGACGTGGCGGCGGCGCTGGCCGCGGCACACGCCCGCGGCATCGTCCACCGGGACGTGACCCCGGCGAACGTCATGCTCACGCCCACCGGCGCCAAGGTGGTCGACTTCGGTATCTCGGCCCTGATCGGCGAGAACGACATCGACCCCGACGGCAGCCTGCTGGGCACCCCGGCGTACCTCGCTCCGGAACGGCTCGAGGGCGGCCAGGTCAGCCCGGCCACCGACGTGTACGCCGTGGGCCTGCTGATCTACCGCACGCTCATCGGCCAGCTGCCGTGGGACGTCGGCACGACCACCGCGCTGCTGCGCGCTCACCAGTACATCGAGCCCGACCCGTTGCCGCCGGTCGAGGGCCTTCCGCCCGCGGTCGCCGCGCTGGTCGGCCGGTGCCTGGAGAAGCGCCCGGCCGACCGGCCGCCGAGCGCCGAGCTGGCGCACGTGCTGGCCGGCATCTCGGCGGGCGCGCCCGTCGTGGCCCGGGGGTACGTGCCGGACTGGGGGGACAGCGGGGAGGACACCACGATCCTGCCGTCGCCGCGGTCGTATCCGGACGTGCGATCGGTGTCCGGGCCGGCGGCGCCGCCGGTCCCGTCGCCTCCGGCTGCCGGGTCGTCCGTGCCCGCGCCCTCCGGTCCTGCCGACGCCCCGGTCTCGCCGGCGGCTGCGGCGGCCTCTGCTGCGGCGGCTGCCGCCGCTGCGGCTGCTCCGGGCTCGGCTGCTCCGGGCTCGGCTGCTCCGGGCTCGGCTGCTCCGGCGGCTTCGGCTTCGGCTCCGGCGGAGGACGCCGGCGCGCCGAGGCGCAACAGCGGATTCGCCGCGCTCAAGTCGGGGCCGGTCGTGCCGCCGCCGAGCAATGCGCTGCGGCCCGCGGTCGGCAACCAGGCAGCGTCCGGGCCGCCGCCGCGCAAGGAGTCCCGCAACGGCTCCGGGCCGAGCCGCGGCATCAACAGCAAGACCCGGCGG
>NZ_CAKUCL010000377.1 GCF_934643405.1 uncultured Actinoplanes sp. | reverse complement strand
GGGCTCGGCGGCGGCGCGGGCCGGCGCGGGGGCGGCCAGCAGCGCGAGGGCCGCCGTGACCGCGGCTGCCGTGCGTCGCATCGCTCACCCCCTTCGAGGGGATGGTAGCCACGCCGCGCCCGCCGGCTATCCGGCCTGCTGCGCCCAGCGGGCCAGCACGGCGAGGAGCGGCGCCCGGCCGGCGAGCATCTCCTGGGCACCCCTGCGGTCGTACGCCGCGGTACGTCCCCCGCCGTTCACCGCGGCCACCACCATCCGGGGCGCCAGCCAGAAATATTTCGCGGCGCCCGTGGTGACGATCGCCTGCCGGGCCACCTGCGCGTCGACGACGCCGGCCAATCCCCGTACGTAAGCGGCCGTGACATCCTCGACGACCCGGTCCAGCAGGCGGATGTCGATGAGGCCGTCGAGGAAGCAGTCCAGCGCGAGATTCGCGGCGTCCTCACCGATCGCGCCCTGCCCCGGGAACGCCCAGTCCAGCAGCACCGGGCCGTCGGCGGCGAAAATCAGGTTCATCGGCCACACGTCGTGGTGGCACAGCGTGCGGGGGAAGGTGTCGGCGGCCGCGAGGATCTCGTGGCGGCGTTCCCACAACTTCCGGAGCCCGGCGCGCAGCGGCGCCGGCCACACGCCGGCGACGACCGGATGGTCCCAGTCGACGTCGTCGGGCACCGGCTGGGCCAGCGTGTAGTCGCGCAACCAGTCACGGGCCAGCCAGGGCTCGGCCGGCGGCCGGGAGTGGGCCCGGCCGAGCCGCAACGCCACGTCGGCGATCGCCTCCGGACCGCCCCGGATGCCCGGGGTGCCGGGCACATCCTCCAGCCACATCGCCACCGCGTCGTCGCCGATCTCGACGATCTCCTCCAGCGCCGGCGCCCGCAGCCCGGCGAGGGCCAGGCCGGACGCGTACACCTCGGGTTCGCGCCGCCAGTAGTTGAAGTGCCCCGGGTCGTCCCCGGCCGCCAGATGGGCGGCCGCGCCGTCGCGCCGCCGGTTGACGATCTTCAGGATGGCGGTGCCGTGGTCGCGGTGCACCCGCCAGACCCCACCGGTGACCTCGTTCGCGGTGCCGTGCGTCAGCTCCCGGGCCCGCCACCGGCGACGCAGCAACCCGGGCGGAATCGGCACCGCGCGAGCCTATCCGCCGGCACCACCGCCCGCGATCCCATGCCTCCTTGCCGCCGCTCGCGCGCGCCAACACGAGCCGATTCGCTCCTGCTACCGCCCGCCCCGGCCCCAACCCCGCGCCTCCCGCCGCCTCGCCCGAGCCCATTCCATCTCCGCCGCCCGCTCAACCCCCACACCTCCCGCCGCTTCGCCGGAGCTCATCCCCGCCTTGCGCCGCCCCGACAGCCATTTCGCGCCTGCCGCCGTTCCCGCCCCAACTCACCCCTCCCTGCACGCCTTCGTCCGGCCCGTGCGACGCCCTGCCGCGCCTCCACTGCCCCGCGCGACCCCCTGCCGGAGCCGAACACAACTTCGCTCTAGACAAAATTTATTTTCGGTGGGAGAGTCGTCGGCATGGACGACGTCGCTGTGATCGAGGACCCGGCCGCCGCCGAGGTCTCGCTCGACCCGATCCGCAGCCGGCTGCTCGCCGAACTGGCCAGCCCCGGCTCCGCCACCATGCTGGCCGGCATCGTCGGCCTGCCCCGGCAGAAGGTCAACTACCACCTGCGCACCCTCGAACAGCACGGCCTGGTGCACCTGGTCGAGGAACGCCGCAAGGGCAACGTCACCGAACGCGTGCTCCAGGCCACCGCCCAGTCCTACGTGATCTCCCCCGCCGCCATGGCCGCCGTCGCCCCCGACCCCGGCCGCGCCCCCGACCGGCTGTCCGCCCGCTGGCTGATCGCACTCGCCGCCCGCCTCGTGCGCGACGTCGGCTCCCTGGTCACCGGCGCGTCCCGCACCAGGCAGCGGGTCGCCACCTACGCGATGGACGGCGAGATCCGGTTCGCGACCCCGGACGACCGCGCCGCCTTCGCCGAGGAACTCACCGAGGCGGTGACCCGGCTGCTCGGCAAATACCACAGCGACACCGGCCGCAAGCACCGGCTGGTCGTCGCCGTACACCCGGCAGTCGATTCCCTGGAGGGACAGTGATGGGCAAGCACTTCGAGACCCGGCTCGACGCCTCCGTCGACGCCACCCCCGAGCAGGTGTGGGACGCCATCGCCACCGGACCGGGCATCTCCTCCTGGTTCGTCGGCCGCACCACCATCGACGACGGCGTCGTGCACACCCGCTTCGGCGAGGTCGACATGCCCCCCGGCACCGTCACCGCCAGCGAACCACCCACCCGCTTCGCCCACCGCAGCCCCGCCGCACCCGACGGCCGGTTCGTCGCCTACGAATACCTGATCGAGGCCCGCGACCGCTCCGCCACCGTCCTGCGCACCGTCACCAGCGGCTTCCTGCCCGGCGACGACTGGGCCGACGAGTACGAGGCCATGCAGTACGGCACCGAGATGTTCTTCGCGACCCTCGTGCAATACCTGCGCCACTTCCCCGGCCGCACCGCCGTCCCGGTCATCGCGTCCGGGCCACCGGTCACCGGCTGGCCCGCCACCTGGGCCTCCCTCTACGACACCCTCGGACTCGACCCCAGCCCCCGCGCCGGCGACCGCACCGCCGACGGCGGCGAGGTCTACTTCGTCAACCCCCACACCCTCGGCATCCGTACGGCCGGCGCCCTGCACCGCTACCTGCGCGGCTTCCACGGCCCCCTGATCGCCGCCCACGAGATCTTCGACGGCGACACCGACCCCGCCCGCTGGACCTCCTTGCTCGCGACCCTCTAAGGACCCGCCATGCCCACCGTGACCTCAGCCGACGGCACCCGTATCGCGTACGAAACCCTCGGCTCCGGACCCGCCCTGATCGTCGTCGACGGCGCCATGTGCTACCGCGACTTCGGCCCCGCCCGGCCCCTGGCCCAGGCCCTGGCCGGCGACTTCACCGTCCACATCTACGACCGGCGCGGCCGCGGCGAGAGCGGCGACACCCTCCCGTGGTCCGCCGACCGCGAGATCGAAGACCTCGCCGCCCTGCTCGACGCCGCCGGCGGCCAGGCATACCTGTTCGGCTGCTCCTCCGGCGCCGTCCTGGCCGCCGACGCCGCGAACCGCCTGCCCGGCTTCACCAGACTCGCCCTCTACGAGCCGCCGTTCATCGTCGACGACACCCACGAGGCCCGCCCGGACACCTTCGTGGCCGACACCGAGGCCCTGATCGCCCGCGACGACCGCTCGGCGGCCCTGAAGAAATTCATGCGCCACGTCGGCATGCCCGCCCCGATGGTCCACGTCATGGCACTGACCCCACCGTGGCGCAAACTCAAGGCCGTCGCGCCCACCCTGCCGTACGACCTGCGCATCCTCGGCGACACCGGCCGCGGCATGCCCCTCGACCCCGGCCGATGGGCCGGCGTCACCGCACCCGCGCTCGTCCTGGACGGCGGCAAAAGCCCGCAGTACATGCGCAACGCCGCCAAGGCCTTCAGCCAGACACTGCCCAAAGCCGGTTATCGTACGCTCCCCGGCCAGACCCACATGATCAAAGCCACCGCCGTGGCCCCCGTGGTCCGGGAGTTCCTCACCTCACCCTGACCGGCCGGCTACGGGCCGCCGGTCCGGCGTCACGCGGCGGCCAGCGCGGCCGCGAGATCGGACGTGCGGCCCAGCAGCCGGGCGGCGGCGATCGGATCCATGTAGTCCTGATACGACACGATCTCCCCGTCGCGAACCCGGATGATCCCCAGCGCCCGGAAACGGTACGCCGCACCGGTGACCGCCGACCGCCCGTAGTGCTCGATCTCGGCCACCACCACCTCCGGATCGTCGGTGTCACGCACCAGCACGTCCACACCGTCCATCTCGAACAACTGCCAGCCGCGCGGCACGTCCTCGAAGTAGGCCTCGATGGCCGCCCGGCCCCGCAGCTCCCGCGGCTGGCCGGGCATCGCGAACGGATACTCCAGCACGCCGTCCTCGGCGAACAGGTCGGCGAACCGGACCCCCTCGCCGGCCACCATGCGCCGCACCTGCTCGACCACCTCGCGCGGACTTCTCACGACGACACCTCCGATACAATCGGAACGACTGCCCCGCTTAGACGATACGGAACGATGGCCCCGGTTAGCAATGGCCGCTGACAAACCCCTGCGCGCCGACGCCCGGCGCAACCGCGAGCGCATCCTCACCGCCGCCCGCGACGCCTTCGCCACCTCCGGCTTCACCGTGCCCCTGGACGAGATCGCCGCCCGCGCCGGCGTCGGCCCCGGCACCGTCTACCGCCACTTCCCCACCAAGGAAGCCCTGTTCCAGGCCGTCGTCGAGGCCCGAGTCACCACCCTCGTCGCCGACGCCCGCCACCGCAGCACCGACCCCGACCCCGGCCACGCCTTCTTCACCTTCCTCGCCCAGTTCCGCGCCGAGGGAGCCGCCAAACGAGACACCTCCGACGCCATCACCGTCCCCGGCACCCTCCGAGCCGACATCCACGACGCCTTCACCACCCTGCTGACCCGAGCCCAGGCGGCCGGCGCCGTACGCCCCGACATCACCGCGGCCGACCTCATCACGCTGCTCAAAAGCCTGTTCGTAGCCGTACACGAAGACCCCGACCCGGGCCGGATCGACCGCCTCTTCACCGTCCTGACAGACGGCCTGCGCCACCCCAAGACG
>NZ_CAKUCL010000376.1 GCF_934643405.1 uncultured Actinoplanes sp. | reverse complement strand
AGGGGACCGTCATGGAAACGTCATCTTCCCGTGTCTGGGCTGCCAATTGTGCAACGCACTCTTCTGGCCACGCCCGGCATGCGGGTCCTTCGCCTGCCCCCTGAAGGACTTCGGATGCCGGGCCCTCAGGTTGCCCACAGCGGCGCCGGCAGTTCCGCCGGGGCGCCCGACCGCAGCCACGTCACGGCGGCCTCGTGGTCGGCGAAGACCGGGAACACCGTCTCCAGGCGCATGGTGTGCAGGACGGTCAGGACGAAGCGCGACGGGGCGGCCAAGCACAACCAGCCGCCGGTCTCCTGGCGCAGCTGCTGACGGGCGCGGACCAGCAGACCGAGACCCTCCGGATCCAGGGTGGGTACGGCGGACAGGTCCAGCACGATGTGCCGGCTGCCGGGGATGGATGTCAGAACGTCCGGCACCGCCTCCGCGCGTACGACTGAGATGTCACCGGACGTGGTGATCGCGGCCGTCATGGGCGCACCTCCGTCTCCAGGGTCAGCACGCCGGTGACCCGCGCCAGCTGGAAGAGGCGGCGGATCCGGGCGTTGGGGGAGCGCACGATCAGGACACCGCCGGCCGAGACCAGGCGGCGGTGGATGCGCAGCAGGGCGGTGATGCCGTCGGCGTCGATGCTGGGCGTGCGGGACAGGTCGATGATCAGGCGTGCGGGCCCGGTGTCGAGCACCCGGCCGAGCATCGTCAGCCAGCCGGGCAGCATCGGGCCGGCCAGCGGTTCGGTGACCACGACCAGCGAATCGCCGGTCACCGATCCGTTCGCGGCCATCCACCACCTCCACGGCAAACGAAACAGGCAAACGAAACAGCCAAACGAAACAGCCAAACGAAACAGGCAAGCGAAACAGGCAAACCCGAGCAGGAGACCCAGGATGGCGCGCGTTTTTCTCACGTCCTGCCCGGCGATATGACGGTTCTGTGACAACTCGTCGTCGCCGCCCGCGGTGCTGGTCAGCGGCCGGGGTACTGAGGATGATGCAGGCGTGCCCGCTGTTCTGGTGATCGAGGACGACGACCGCATCCGCACCTCCCTGGTGCTCGCGCTGGAGGAGGAGGGGTACGCCGTGCGCGGCGCCGCCACCGGCGAAGAGGGGCTGACCGCCCAGCGCCGCGAGCCGGCCGACACGGTCCTGGTCGACCTGATGCTGCCGGGCATCGACGGCTTCGAGTGCATCCGGCAGCTGCGGCGCACCGACGACGTGCCGATCGTGGTGATCAGCGCGCGTGAGGACACCCACGACATCGTGGCCGCGCTGGAGGCGGGCGCGGACGACTATCTGGTGAAACCGGTCAAGGTCAAGGAGCTGTCCGCCCGGCTGCGGGCGTTGCGGCGCCGGGCACGGGCGTTGAACACGGACGCCGTACGCAATCTGCGGTTTGGAGATCTTGAGGTTCGGCCGGAGGCCGGGGAGGTACGGCTGTCGGGCGAGCCGGTGGCGGTGACCCGGACCGAGTTCCAGCTGTTGTGCGAGCTCGCCGAGCATCCGGGACAGGTGCTTTCGCGCACCCAGTTGCTGCAGCGGGTGTGGCAGTACGACGGCGGCGACGAACGCCTGGTGGACGTGCACGTGGGCCGGCTGCGTCACAAGATCGAGGCGGATTCGTCCGCGCCGCGCCATCTGGTCACGGTGCGGGGCCTGGGATACAAGTTGCAACCGTGAGACGGCCGGGACTTCGCATACGCGTCACCGCCGGGTTCGCGGCCGGCGCGCTGTGCCTCGCCACCGTCATGGCGGCGCTGTCGTACCAGATAACCCGGCATTCGCTGCTCGGCGAGCGGGAGGACACCGCGGTCCGTGCCGCCTACTACGACGCGGCGATCGTGCGGACCGGCATCCGGACCGCGCAACCGGACATCGCGGAGATCCTGAGCAGCATCGACACGGGCGAGAACCGGCGGGCCGTGCTGCACAACAACGGGACCTGGTATGCGCGGACCGCCGACCCGGGCGTCACCGACGCGGTGCCGGTCGCTCTCCAGCAGCGCGCCGATCAGGGGCACACCGCGGTGCAGCGGATCCGGCTCGACGGCGAGCCCACCCTGGTGGTGGCGGTGCCGATCTCGCCGGCCACCACCTATTACGAGATCGATTCCCTGCGCGAGCTGGACCGTACGCTCCAGCTCGTCGCCCTGATCCTGACGCTGGTGGCGATCGGCACCGCCCTGGTGGGCGCCGGTCTGGGCTGGTACGCCGGACGGTACGCGTTGCGGCCGGTCGCTCGGGTCACCCAGGCCGCCCGGGACATCGCCGCCGGTCAGGTGCAGGCCCGCCTCGACCCGGCCACCGAACCGGATCTGGCCCAGCTCACGCTGTCGTTCAACGACATGGTCGACCAGTTGGCCGCCCGGCTGGAGAAGGACCGGCGGTTCGCCGCCGACGTCAGTCACGAGTTGCGATCGCCGTTGCAGACGCTGGCGGCCGCGGCGAGTGTGCTGACCCGCGGTCGCGAAAGGCTTGATTTCCGTACGGCGACGGCCGCCGGACTGGTGGCCGACGAGGTGGAACGGTTCCAGGCGCTGGTCGAGGACCTGCTGAGCCTGTCGCGTGGTGAGCAGCCGGCGGAGCGGAGCGCGGTCGACGTGCGGGAGCTGGCCGGGCAGGTGTGCCGGGCACGGGAGCTGCCCGAGGATCTGATCGCGGTGATCGGGCCGCGGGAGTGGCTGATCGACCGGCGCCGGGTCGAGCAGCTGCTGGTCAATCTGCTGGACAACGCGGACGCGTACGGCGGAGGGCCGATCGCGGTGCGGTTCCGGCTGGACGGCGACGAGGGTGTGATCGAGGTGGACGACGACGGCCCCGGGGTCAGCCCCGACGACCGCTTGGTGATCTTCGACCGTTTCGTCCGGGGGCGGGCCGCGCACGCCCGGGCCAACAGCCACGGCACCGGCCTCGGCCTGGCGCTGGTCGCGCAGCACGCGGCGGCCCACGGCGGCAGCGCCACGGTGCTCGACCGGCCGGGCGGCGGCGCCCGCTTCCACGTCAGGCTCCAGGGATGCCGGCCATGAGGACGCGTCTCGCCGCCCTGGCATTGGTCGCGCTGCTGGGTGGCTGCGGCATCCCGGCCGAGAAGGAGCCGCGCACGGTCGACAGCGCGGACGGGCAACTTCCCTCGTACGGACCGCTGAACCTCGATCAGGGCACGTCCCTGGAACGGCTCTGCTTCGTGCGCGACGGCATGCTGGCCCGGACGATCCGCCGGGTGCCCCGCCCGGTCACCTCGCAGGAACAGCTCGAGGCGCTGCTCAACGGGCCGACACCCAGCGAGGCGGCGGAGGGGCTGACGAACACGTTGCCGGGCACCACGTCGAGCGTGCAGATCTCGCTCAGCGGCGGACGGGCGGTCATCGAGATCGGGGATCGTTCGGCCCACGGCGTACGCACCGACGAGATCCTGGCCTTCGGGCAGATCATCTGCACGCTGGCCACCCGGCCGGAGATCGGCACGATCACGTTCACCAGCCGCGGCGAACCGCTAGGCGTCCCGCGGCAGGACGGCTCGCTGACCACCGGGCCGTTGACCGTCGCCGACTACGCCGATCTCATGGACTCGTGATCACCCGTCGTCCGGGGGCCTGAGGCAGTGAGGAGGTTCCCGGGCCCGCGGGGCGGGCCCGGGATCTCTCAGGCGCGAACGACCTGCGTCTTGGCCGCCATGTCACCGAGGCGGCGACGGCGGTCGCTGGAGAGCACGATGATGAAGCCCACCAGGTACCCGATGAGGCCGTCGATGATGCGCAGCAGCGTCCGGATGGTGGCGGCGCCGTAGCCGGGCAGGTTGCCCGCCTCGTTCACGACCTTGATGCCGGTGGCCATCTTGCCGAGGGTGCGGCCGGTCGATCCCTCGAGCACGATGTAGTACGCCAGGACGATGAGGAACAGCACGATGCTGCCCCCGCTCGACAGCCTCGTGAGGTTCATGCCCGACGCGTCGCTCTCGGTGCCGAACACCGTCGTCAGGATGCTGCTGATCACGCCGAAGACGATGCCGTCGAGGATGGTGGCCACGACCCGGCGGCCGGTCACGCGAACGTTCTGGGAGGGTGGCGCGTATGTCATCTATGTCTCCACAGTGGTCGATGGTGGTGAGGGCGGTACCCACTCGACATCCTTGCGACTCATCGGCTCCGGTGAACAGGTTTTTCGCAGAGCGATGAGCACGAGAAGGCCGGCCAGGCAGTACCCGAGGCCCTGAACGGAAATCACCCAGACGTTCTGTGCCCCGCCGGCGATGGCCAGTCCGGCCAGCATCGCCGCCGCGTGCAGCGTCGTGATGGCACCGAAGACCCGGCCGCGGTGCTGGTCCTCGGTCGCGGCCTGGTAGACGGTCACCAGGCCGGCCAGGCTCATCGCGCTCGGCAGGCCGACGAGCAGCATGACGACGACCGCGGGCCACAGCGCCGGGACGATCAGCGGGTAGAGAAACAGCACCAGGTCGAGCAGCCCGAACGCGAGAGCGCCCCCGCCGAGCAGCAGTCGCGGCGGAATCCGCCGGGCGATCAGGGTGGTCACCATGCCGCCGGCGAGGCCGCCGACGGCCTGCACGGCCAGGATGCTTCCGTACGCCTCGGGGCCGCCGCGCAGCACATCACGGACGAACGGAGCCATCAACGTCATCATGACGGCCTCCCCGACGCCGGTGATGAGCGTGAAGGCGAGCAGGAGGCGCAGGGTGCGGCCGGCGACGGCGATCCGGGCGCCGGCCAGCCACTCGCGCAGCACGTGCCGGCGCGGCGCCGTCGCGGGCGCGGCGGCGGCGCGGAAGCGGATCAGGGC
>NZ_CAKUCL010000375.1 GCF_934643405.1 uncultured Actinoplanes sp. | reverse complement strand
CCGCCAGGTCCCCGGCGCTGGGCCACGGATCGGGCAGCACCAGCCGCACCGGCGTGGGGCAACGGCGCACCAGCGACCGGATCGCCGACGGCAGCCCACCCTCGGACAGCACGGCGGGGTGCAGCCCGCGGGACAGGTCCCGCAGATCGGTCAGGATCGAGTCGACCTCGTCGGCCGCCTCGGCCAGCTCCTTGCCGTCGAGCTTCTCGCTGGCGCGCAACTCCAGGGCGAGCGCGACCAGCCGCTGCTGCGCGCCGTCGTGCAGGTCGCGTTCGAAGCGCCGGCGGGCCTGATCGGTAGCGGTCACGATCCGTTCGCGGGAGGCCCGCAGACGCTCCTCCGCCTCGGTGTTGCGCAGGGCGGTCGCGATCAGGTCCGCGCAGTCCGAGATCGGTGGGAGCACCCGCTCGGGCAGCCGGCCCGGCTGCGGCGAGGCGACGGTCAGCACGCCCCAGAGCCGGTCGCCGGTGAAGATCGGGCAGGCGATCGTCGACCGCGGGCCGGCGTCGCGGGCCAGGCGCGCGGGTTCGCCGGTGTCGTCGCCGTCGCCGGTGTCGCCGGTGTCGTCGCCGTCCCCGTAGCGGAAGATCCGCACGTCCTCCACGCCGAGCAGGACGGCCAGCTCCTCGGCGACCGTGCGGCAGATGACCGCAGGAGCGGCCTGCCGGGCGACCAGGGTGGCGACGCGCCGGATGGTGGCCTGCTCGTCGGCGAGCCGGCGCACCTCGGCGCGGGCGGTCGCGTTGGCCAGGGCGGCGCTGACCAGCTCGGCGAACCCGGTGATGCGCCGTTCGGTGTCCGCGGCGAGCCGCTCGCCCTTCGCCGAGTGCACCACCAGCCCGCCCCACAGCCCGCCGTGGGCGAACACCGGCGCCATGATGGACGAGCCGACCGACATCCTCGCCCGGACGGCCGCTCCGATCTCGCCCTCGACGTGGTCCCAGTCCTCGATGCGGATGACCGTGCGCTCGCGCGCCACCCGCGCGGACAGGCTGTTGCCGTCCAGCGGCCAGCGGTCCGGGAAGTCCTCGTGCTCGCCGTCCGCGGCCCAGAGAGCGACGATGCTGACCGAGTCGGCCGAGTCGTAGCGCACCATGCCCGTACGGCTGGCGCCGCACAGCTCACCCAGCTGCGCCACGACGGCCTTCCAGACCTGCTCGGGTTCCGCGCCGGTGGCCACCAGCGTGGCGACTTGGCGCAGCGCGGCGTGCTCGTCGGCCAGCCGCTGCACCTCCTCGCGGCGCTGTGCGCTGGAGATGGCGGTCGAGGCCAGCGCGGCGAACTCGGCCAGCCGTGACTCGGTGGTCGGGGGCAGCGGCTTCGGCCGGTCCGACACGACCGTCGCCGAACCCCAGAGCTTGTCGTCGACGAAAATGGGGACCGCCACCGAGGACATCGCGTTGATCGTGTCGAGCCGCCGCGAGATCGAGCCGGTGACCGGGATGCCGCCCTCCAGCCGGGCCGGCCTGCCGGTGCGGAACACCCGCGCGTTGACGCTGTCACCGTCCAGCGGCCACCGCGAGCCGACCGGTGACGGCCAGCCGGGCCGCGGCCCCCAGCCGGCCACAAAGGTCATCTGCCCGTCCGCGTCGAACCGGGACACCCCCGCCATGTCCTGGAAGGTCTCGCCGGTCTCGATGTCGACGATGCGGCCGAGTTCCTCGGCCATGGCGTCGAACAGCTCCTGGATGGGCGCGCTGCCGGCCAGGGCGCCGAGCCTCAGCAGCGCGTTGTGCTCGGTCTCCAGGATGAGGTGCTCGGTGGCATTCGCCTGCCGACGACCGAAGACTTTGGCGAGCCTCATGGCTTCAGGATGCGTCGAGATAGCGCAGAACGGCCAGGACCCGGCGATGATCGTCGGTCGAGTCGGGCAGCCCGAGCTTCGTCAGGATGCTGCGGACGTGCTTCTCGATCGTCCCCTCGCTGATCCGCAGGTGCCGCGCGATGCCCGCGTTGGACCGCCCCTCGGCCACCAGCTCGAGCACCTCCCGCTCGCGCTGGGTCAGCCCGGCCAGGGGATCGAATCGCCGGGGCGCGGTGATCAGTTCCTCGACCAGCTGCGGATCGACCACCCAGCCGCCGCGGGCCACCCGCTCCAGCGCGTCGAAGAACTCGTCGACCTGGGTCACCCGGCTCTTGAGCAGGTAACCCACCCCGTGACCGCTGCTCAGCAACTCGGTGGCGTGGTCGAGCTCGGCGTACGCGGACAGCAGCACGACGCCGACGCCGGGCATGTCGGCCCGGATCCGGCGGGCCACGTCCAGACCCTCGGTGGTGTGTGTCGGCGGCATCCGGATGTCCAGGATGACCATGTCGGGGACGCTCGCGCGGGTCATCTCGACCGCCTCGGGGCCGGTGCCCGCGCGGCCGACCACGTCGAACCCCTCGCCCATCAGCAGACTGGCCAGGCCCTCCCGCAACAGGACGTCGTCATCAGCCACCACGACCCGCATCGCATCCACCCCCAATGCGTGCGCCGAGCCGAGCATCATCGTGCCCGGCGCTCCCCGGCTGAGCAAGCGTCACCCCTGCTAACCGGTAGAAGGAGCCCCCCGCAGGCATCGACGACAGCGGCGCGGTTCCTGGGCAGGATGACGACCATGAGCGCAGACACTGTTGCGAACCCGGCGCTTGACACCCTTGCCGTACGGGGCCGGTCCGCCGAGCTCGCGGTGATCGACCGCTTGTTGACCGCCACCGCGGACGGCACCGGCGGCATCCTGGTTCTCGACGGTCCCGCGGGCATCGGCAAGTCCCGGCTGGCCCGGGAGATCGCCCGGCGGGCCGAGCGGGCCCGGATGCGGGTCCTGCGCGCCCAAGCGGTGCCCGGCGAGGACGCACCGTTCGCGCCGCTGCTCGCCGCCGCGCTGGGCGCCGACCCGCCGATCGGCGACGAGCAGACATTCCGCTCGCCCGGCGACGCGGTGGGCAGCGGATATTGGCTGTTCCACGATCTACGATCGGCGCTGCTGGCGGCCGCCGCGCAGGGCCCGCTGGTCATCGTGCTCGACGATCTGCAGTGGGCGGACGCGAACACCGCCGCGGCGATCCGCACCCTGGTGGCCGGCCTGAAGCACGCTGGGGTCCGGTGGGTGCTGGCCGCCCGCCGCGCCCAGGCCGACCCGATGGTCGCGGATCTCCTGATCCGGCTGGAGGGCGAGGGCGCCGAGGTGTTACGGCTCGCGCCCCTGTCGCTGCGGGCCGGCGCCGAGATCGTGGCGGATTTCGCCGGCGCCGCGGCCGAGCCGGCGCTGCTCGACATGGTCCGGCGCGTGGACGGCCGGCCCAACCCGTACTGGCTCACCGAGTTGCTGCGCGGCCTGCGGGAGGAGGGCCGGCTGCGCATCGATGGCGGCCGGGCCACCGTGGCGGGTTCGCAGCTGCCACGGCGGGTGTACCGGGCGGTCGAGGACCGCCTGCGGACGCTCTCGCCGCGCAGCCGCCACGTGGTTCGCCTGGCCGCGCACCTGCCACCGTCGTTCACCGTGGCGCAGCTGGCCGGGATGGTGAAGGTCCGCCCGTGCGACCTCATCGAGCCGCTGGACGACGCGATGCGCGCGGACCTGCTGGCGATGGACGGCCGGCAGATCAGATTCGGTCAGGACCTGCTGCGCGAGGCGACCCGCGAGACGCTGCCGTCGTCGCTGCGCCACCTGCTCGAACGCGAGTCGGTGGACGTGCTGCTGCGCACCGGCACCGACCCGGCCGAGGTGGCGCGGATGCTGGCGCGCACGGCCGAGTCGGGCGACCAGGAGGCGATCGACACGTTGCGCACGGCCGCCGAGGCGATCGCCACGGCCGATCCGGGCACGGCGGCCGACCTTTCCGTCCGTACGCTGGAGCTGCTCGCCCCCGACGACGCCGGACGTGGCCCGGTGCTGGTGTCGGCGTTGAGCAGTCTCCACCGGGCGATGCGGACCGACGAGTTGCGGTCGGTGGCCGCGCGGGCGCTCGCCGGCGCGTTGCCACCCGCGCAGGAGACGGCCGTGCGCCTGACCCTGTCGGCGGCGATCGCCCGGCCGGCGCCGGACCGCGCCGCGGACAACCGCGCGGCGCTCGCCCTGCCGGGGGCCGGATCCGTCGCGCACACCGAGCATCGCGGGTGGCTCGCCCTCAACCTGCTGGAGAGCGGCGAACCGGCCGAGGCGGCGCGGCAGGCCCGGCAGGTGCCCGAGCTGGCGATGGCGCGGCTCGTGCTGGCCGCCGTCCACTGCGCCGAGGGTGACGGCCCGGCGGCCGTGGCCGAGCTCGACCGGCTGCCGGCCGGTCCCAACGCGGCGCTGCTCGACCTGCACGCGGCGAACCTGTGGCACTGTCTGGGCCGGACCGCCGAGGCGACCGCGGCCCTGACCGACGGACTGCGCCGGGCGCGGCGCGACCACGACGCGCCGGTGCTCGCGCTGGGCACGCAGATCTCCGCCATGGCGGACCTGACGATCGGGCGGCTCGTCTCGGCGTCGTCGTCGGTGGGGACGCCGCCGGGGGACGACGCGCCGGTGACCCTGACGACCGTGCTCCAGATGTCGACGTCGGCGGCTCTGGCGCAGCATCTCGGCGACGCGCGGCTCGGGCGGGCAGCCACCGCGACGGCCCGGCGTCTGCGGGTGAGCGAC
Organism: uncultured Actinoplanes sp.; assembly: GCF_934643405.1. GTDB lineage: Bacteria > Actinomycetota > Actinomycetes > Mycobacteriales > Micromonosporaceae > Actinoplanes. The sequence goes on along the minus strand of NZ_CAKUCL010000375.1, from coordinate 238 downwards.
AGCGTGGTGGGGCGGCGGTGGGCCCATCGGGTGCTCGCCGCGTCAGCGGCAGCCCGGGGGGACGCCGCGTACGCGGCCCGGCTGCTCGCGGACGATCCCCTGCTGTCGTCCGGACCGCCCCTGCCCGGGGAGATCGGCACGCTCGTGCTGGCCGCCCGGGTGGCCCGCACGACCGGGCACCGGGATCTCGCCGCACGCGCCGGCGCCGCGGCCGACCGGCTGCGGGCGGGCTCGGCGC
>NZ_CAKUCL010000374.1 GCF_934643405.1 uncultured Actinoplanes sp. | reverse complement strand
GCGGCACCATAATCGAACTCATGTTCTAACGACTGAAGGATCGTCAGAGGCGTAAACGCTTGCGAAGCTCAGGTCCGACGTGCCGCAGAATGGGGTCATGGGTTCAAGGGATGCTCCGGTGATTGAGGTCAGCAGCGGTGTGCTACCTGGCGCGATCGTCCGGTTGTCTGTCATCGGTGAGCTCGACAGGGATACCGTTCAGCGACTGGAGGCCGCGGTGGCGGACGCGGTCGAGCGTGAGGATGTCAACGGCCTGCTGGTCGACTTCGCTGGAGTGACGTTCTGTGACTCTTCCGGCATCGCCGCGCTCGACCGGGCATATGCACTCGCGACGCAGCGCTCCCTGCCGTTTCGCCTCTCCAACATCCAGCCCAGTGTTGAACGCGTTCTTGACATCGTCGGCCTGCTCGACATCCTTACCGGCAAGCACCAGCAATGACCGGACTTTTCGCGACGCAACCCCGGTCGGTGACGGACCAGCCCGTGCCCGTAGCGGCCCCACCCGCTCAGGGGCTTCCTCGGATGGACCTCGAGGCGTGCGGCGAACCAAGGCCCCGGGTCGCGCTCGCCGAGCCGGGCACCGAAGCGCTTGGCTCAAACTGCCAGCGCCGGACCCGGTTGAATTCCGGCCCTGTAGCGAACTGCTTCGCCCCCTGCGGTTTACGGGTGCCGAGGCTTTCTTGTGCGCAGGCGGAGCGAGCGAGCCAGTCGTGGCCGTGCAACAGAGCAACACACCTTCGGGTCCCGGGACGCAAGCGACACCAGCTGCGGAGTTCAGTGCCCGGGCGTAGCCAGGCACCCCTGAGGACTCGAAGTGTTTGAGCAAGCCTTAGATCGGTGCTTCAGCGGCCGAGTAGATGTTCTGTGACTTTCACCGGTGCCTCTCTGTGGGAACGCCTCGGCCTGCCACGCCCGGACGGCGTACTTGACGGCTCCCGTCTCGCGTTTCTGGCTCTCAACGTCGCGAACGCGATCGCCGTACTCGGAGCCATCGCTCTCGCGGAGCCGGGGAAAGGCATCCAAGCCGTTTCCGGTGTGGCGGTGTTCGTCATGCTGGCCGCCCATTGGCGGACAGCACGCCGCCGCCGCGCTGGAACGCTCGACGAAGCCGTTGTGCCAGCCTCGATGCTCCTGGCGTCGCTGGCGCTGCCTGATGTCGCCATGACGATTTCACTGGCGTTCAGCGCAGTGATGTTCCGGTCTCTCTACGGAACAAACCGCCAGGCCGTGTTCCGCACTGCCGCCTACGTTGTGGTCTACGCCTTGGCACTGCAGGCCGCCGACCTCACCGGCCGGATGCATGTCACAGCGTCTTCGCTGGTACTGCCATTGCCGGCTCTGCTGGCCACCGCGGTGACGATACGGCTGCTCTATGTCGCGGCCCAAGCCCGCGAGGCAGCCAGTCACCGCCAAGAGGTGCTCACCCAAGCCGCGACACAGCTGCTGGGAGCCCGCGACATGGCCACTCTGGCCACGACGGCCTGGCAGGCCCAGCGGCAGCTCTTGGCCGGTCACCACGCCGACGCTTTCCTCCTTGACGAACGCCATGGTAATTTCGCGGTGGTACGCGACGTTTTCAGCCCTTCCGAGCGAACCGTGAGCAGGCAAGATGTGCTCACCGCCGTCGAGTCGCCTCATCGCCACCCGGTCGTGATCCGCGACCCGGGCCCGAGCCTTTCCGCACTGTCCGACGCCGCTACGTCGTGGTATCTCATCCCCACAGGTGCGGACCCGACAGCCCTGCGCATCCTGGTACTCGCCTCGCCGGAGCGTCTCCCCGAAGACCTGATCAAAAGCTCACAGCTGCTGATGAACCAGACCGCGCTCGCATTCGACGCGCTGAAGCACCGGATCGAGTTGAACCGGCAAGCATCTCACGACGGCCTCACCGGCCTGGAGAACCGCACCTCCTTCACGCGCCACCTGACGGAACTCTCAACCAGCCCTCGGAGAGGAACCAACGCCCTCTACTTCATCGACCTGGACGGTTTCAAACCCATCAACGACGACCACGGCCATCTCGCCGGCGACGAACTGCTCGTCGTGATCGCCGACCGCCTCCGTACGGCAGCACCGCCCCGCAGCGTGGTCGCCCGGCTGGGAGGCGACGAGTTCGCCGTCCTGGTGTCCCGGAGCGAAACGTCGTTCGACGCCTACGTCCAGGCTGACCAATGGGAAGCCGCCATCCGAGCTCCCATCACCCTGAAATCGGGCGCCACCGTGCACGTAGGCGCCAGCATCGGAGTCCATGTCCCCCAGGCACCTTTCGACCCCGAACAGATGCTGCACGCGGCGGACAGCGCCATGTACGCCGCGAAAGCCGACCGCCGGACCGGCCACCTAGAAGCCACCGCCGGCGCCTGAACAAACCACCGAAGTTTGCGCCGGCAGGCACGGCTGCTGGCCGGCGGCATCGACTCCGAGCTGCTGGTCGGGTTCATGGAACGCCTCGCGACCATCAACCTCGACGAGCCGCGAATCTGCGGACGGCTGGTCGAGGCCGCAGTCCGCGCCGCCCGCAATTCCGCGAGGCCGAGTCCGACGCCATGCTGATCCGCAACGGTGAGGTCGGCGCGGTGCTGCTGATCCGGCCCTGGGACCACCCGTATCTGGTGCTGGTCCGCGCAATCGAGCCGGGCGACTTGGAGCTGCTGGTGGGCGGAGCTCGCGCGAGCGCGACCTGCTCCGCGCGCCCCTCCGGCTCACGTCAGTTCGGCCGCAGCGGGCCCTTTCATGACAAACCCAGGTTTGTGTACGCCGTGGCACAGACCGGGGAGGCGTGGCCCCGGCCGCGGGCCTCGGCTCTCGTCACGACGCCCGCGAGCAGCCCCCACCGACCGGCTGGACCAGGCGTCGGCCGCCACGGCGACGGGCGTGGGCATCGCCGGCAACGCAGCTCGTGGCCGTATCCGGCGCCGCCGCTGTTCTAGGGGATCAGCTCAGCCACGGTAAGCGCGTCGCCCAGCCGACCAGCGGCCAGGTCCTCGTGACGGATCACGAAACTCCCGTCACTCCGGTAGTGGAACTCGTTGTCCACGGGAAAGCGGGCGAGCGACACCACTCAAGCGTCAGCCGGTACGTCTCCTCCTCCACATCGGAAGACCATTCCGCGACGGGAATGGCGATCTCGCCGGTCTTCTCGCGCCACGCGAGGGTGTGCTCCGCAATACCCTTGATCACCTCCTCGTCGGCATACCCGCCGATATAGGCGCTGGCGTAGCCGTTGTCAGGCGGCCAGAGATGGTGAGCCAGGGCGCAGAGTTGGTCCAGGTGCGGCAGGTCGCGCTCGAGGTCACGGAACAACTGCTGCTGGAAGGGCGACAGGTCGTCATCGTCGTCCGCCCCGAACCAACCGGGAAACTCCGCGCGCAGCGTGGCGCCGACGTCGTACTGCTTGCCGACGAACGCGTGGCCGGTGGGTCCTGCCGCTGCCGCCACCTCGGTATCGGTGCCCGCCGGCACGTACACGACTCGCCCGTACCTCTGCTCCCCGGTGGCAGCGGCCTGCTCGTGCAGGAAGAACAGCAGCGAACCGTCTGCCGGCAGGGGGAAGCCGCCGACTCTGGGCAGCGCCGCACAGTCGACCGAGAAGATGAACGGCAACGGACTGACCCCGTCGCACGGCCACTCCACGCCCACCGGCAGCCGGGACAACCCACCGAACTGCCCGACCGGAACACCGACGGGTCCTCCGCTCAACCGGATCGACAAACGCAGGTGCCGGATGAACCGGCTGACTCGTCGTCCGGGATGCCCAACGCGAGCGCTGCACGACGAAGCGGCCCCTGATGATCCATAGCGCAACATGGTGCCACGCGCCCGAGCCCGGCGATCCGCTGCCCGCGGCCCGCACGCGCTGTCGTCGGCATCGCTGCCGCCGTGATCGGCCGCGCACATCTCGGCACCTGATCGGTATGGTTCATGCGCAGGGCGCGGTGCGAACCTTCACCGCAATGGGCGCCATGGGAAGGACTGCATGGCATGCATCTCAGCACGACGAACAAGTGACTCAGACGAGACTGCCCTGCCCCCGCAGCCACGTGGCGTCCTTGGCATCGGTGGGAGTCGGCGACGTCTGTCGAGCGGGCATCGCGGCCGTGCTCTCCGTTTCTTCACCGAAGGGCCCGGATCGCTCCGATGCCCGCCGGGATCGGGGATTACTCGGCCCGGTCCGGGTCGAGCAGCGCGCTCCACTCCTCGGGGGTGGTCGGGAACGGCTGCCAGTGCGGCAGGTAGAACGCCCGCTGCGCCGGGTGGGCGATCGTCATCGGAGTGAACTCCGGATCCGCGATCACCCGGTGCACGACCTCGGCCGCAGGCATGTCGAACCGGCGCCAGGGGGCGGCCGCGTCCTTGCGAGCGATCACCGGCCACCCGTCCGGCTCGGCCGAGCGGTCCGCAAGCCAGAAGTACTGACCCTCGGTCTCGTCCTCACCCCACGGCAGCAGCCCGGTTCCGCCGTCCGGGTCATACATCCCGTACGGCTCGAAGTTGCGGGCACCGATGTCGCCGCTGCTCGCGAACTGGTGATAGCTCTCCCAGACCCGGAGCAACGCGCGAGCCTCGTGCTCGGCCGTCGGCCGCAGCAGGCCGAGGTACGCCGAGAACGCTCCGGGCACGAACCGCCGGCTCAGTTCCTTGAAGTCGCCCGGGAGTGACACCCCGAGCTGAGCCTCGACCGCCGTCCAGTCCGCGCTCTCCGGGCCGGCCTCCGGGTGACGCCACCCGGTCGCCTCAACGATCCGGTCAACCCACATCATCGTTCCTCTGTCGTCGGTCATGGCACGTTCGGAATGATTGTGTCAACTACTACCGCACCCTGTGCCGTCCACGCCTTCATGGTGATGCTGTCCGGGATCGGGTTGTTGCCG
>NZ_CAKUCL010000373.1 GCF_934643405.1 uncultured Actinoplanes sp. | reverse complement strand
CTAGGTGTGCTGTCCTGGAGGCCTTCGTGCTCCACCGTAATGCTGCTTTGACCCCGCGCGCGCGTCTGCGGCCGGCGCGCCCAGGGCGACGGCAACCGGCACCGCACCGGAACCCGCAGCGCCCGCTACGACCCCCTCGAGGGACTCACCGCCAGCTCCGTGGACGGCGCGAGCGCGTTCGCCTATCCACTGATCTTCCTGCCGTTCGTCAGCTCGGCGTTCGTGCCCACCGCCTCGATGCCCGGCCCGGTACGCGCCTTCGCCGAGAACCAGCCGGTGACCTCGATCGTCAACACTCTCCGGGCGATCTTCGCCGAGCGGCCGGTCGGCTCCGGCATCTGGACCGCTCTGGTCTGGTGCGTCGGCCTGCTCGTCGTGGCCTTCACGGTCGCCGGTATCACCTATCGCCGCCGCATCACCTGAGCCAGGATCGAGCCATGCTGACGATCGGGCAACTGGCCGGGTACGCCGGCGTCACCGTGCGGGCGGTGCGGCACTACCACCAGATCGGGCTGCTGCCCGAGCCGGAGCGCGACGCCTCGGGCTACCGGAAGTACGACGCGCCGGCCGTGGTGTCCCTCATCAAGATACGTACGCTCGCCGACGCCGGCGTGCCGCTGGGGCAGATCGGCCCGATGCGGAGGCCGACGAGGACGACTTCGCCGAGGCGGTCAAGCGGATCGACGACCGCCTGCGCGACGAGATCGACCGGTTGGAAACCGGTCGCCGGCAACTCGCGCACCTCGCCGCCGGGGACAGCTTGGTGCTTCCGCCGCAGGTCGTGGCGTATCTCGACCGGTTGCGGGAGATCGAGACCTCGGAGCGGATGACGGCCGGCGAGCGGGACGGGTGGATCCTGCTCGCGGCCCGCTGGCCGGGGAAGGTCCTCGGCGACGCGGGACGCGATGATGTGTCGTTGGCGCTGCTGGACAACCTCGCGGACGCGTCCGACAAGCGGGCCGAGCGGCTGCGCGACCTGATGCGCGAACGCGGCTGGGACAGCTGGCTTCGGATGCGGCGGCTGTCGGGGCCGGGAGACGCGACGTCCCAGAACGCGCCGCGCCGCGCCGGGACGTAGGCTCGTTCTCATGATCGATAGGCCGGTTCGCATCGGGCTGCAGCTGCAGCCGCAGCACATGGACTACGCAACCATCCGCCGTACCGCCTCGCAGGCCGAGGACCTGGGCGTGGACGTGCTTTTCAACTGGGACCATTTCTTCCCGCTCAGTGGTGACCCGGAGGGTCTGCACTTCGAGTGCTGGACCATGCTGGCCGCGTGGGCGGAGTCCACGTCCCGCGCCGAGATCGGTGCCCTGGTCACCTGTAACACCTACCGCAACCCGGACCTCCTCGCCGACATGGCTCGCACCGTCGACCACATCAGCGACGGTCGCCTCGTGCTCGGCATCGGATCCGGCTGGTTCGAGAAGGACTACCAGGAGTACGGGTACGACTTCGGCACCGCCGGCGGCCGCCTCGACGACCTTGCCGACGCACTGCCGCGCATCGAGTCCCGCTGGGGCAAGCTCAACCCGCCGCCGACCCGCAAGATCCCGGTTCTGATCGGCGGGGGTGGGGAGAAGAAGACGCTGCGCCTCGTCGCCCGCCACGCCGACATCTGGCACAGTTTCTCCGACGTCGCGACGCTGGAACGCAAACTCGGCATCCTCGGCGAACACTGCGCGACCGTCGGCCGCGACCGGTCCGACATCGAGATCTCGGTTGCGGGCCGGGTCGCCGAACGTAACAAGATGTACGAACTCGGCGCCCGCCTCTTCACCGTCACCGCCGGCGGCCCCACACCCGACCTCACCGAACTGCGCGAGTTCCTCGCCTGGCGTGACGAACGCAACGCCTGACGATCCGCCCGCGGCAGGGAGCGCATCCCTGCCGCGAGCCTCTCAGCCGGGCCCTTCCACCGCTCGAACCTCGGCGAGCCGCCGGACCGCGTAGTCGTCGTCCCAGCAGACGGCGGCCTCCCATGCCGCCGACGCCTGCGCCGCGACGTCGAGCGCGCCACGCCCGAGACCGGCGGCGTTGCCGGGCAGGACCAGATCGAGGTCGGGCACATCGACGTGTGCCTCATCCCAGTCGATCAGCGCGACCCGGTCCGCGGTCACGCGGACGTTGCCCGGGTTGTGCGGGTCGCCGTGCACGACGCAGGTCGGGCGTCCAGCGAGCCGCGCCCACGCCGCCCGGCATCGGGCAACACCTTCGGCGGGCATCGCCGCGAGGTCGACCTTCGTGCCGGTCCCGGCGTGCAGGAGGTCGATCGACGACCGCCACCCCGGTCGCTGCGGCCAGCCCCGCGTCAACCGGTGCAGCTCGCGGAGCGCGCCGGCCACCCGGCGCCAGTCGTCCCGCGTCGCGGGCGGGCCGCCCTCCAGGTAGGTCATCACGACCACGCCGCCGGCGAACAGGCGGCCGTCCGTGGTCGGGATCGGCACCGGCACCGTCAGACCCGCACGGTCGAGGTACTGCAGCAGCCCGGTCTCCCACGCCAGATCGGCGTCGCTTCTCGCGCCGAGCCGGCCGACCGCGAGCCGCCCGTCGAGGCGCACGCTCCACACGTCGTTGGCGACCCCGCCGGCCAGCCGCTCCACGCGAGCGACGTCCGCACCCCATTGCCCGAGCGCCTCCCATCCCACCTGCGAGATCTTACGGCTCCGGCCGGCTTTCGAAGCGCGCAAAAATTGATCGGGGGCACCGCAGAAGGGGGACCAGGGCGCCCGATACCGTGTCGGCATGACGGCCACGGTGCGGGTGGGAGAAGTCGGGGACGCCGAGGCGCTGGCGGCGTTGCGATGGCGGCGGGTCACTCAGGAACGCGGCTACGACGGCGACAACCGGGAGGAGTTCGTGGCGGCGCTGCGGAACTGGATGGCGGCGCACGCCGACACCCACATCCCGTTCGTGGCGGAGAAGGACGGCACGGTCGTCGGGATGGCGTGGCTGATGGTGGGCGCACGGGTGCCGACTCCCGGGGCGTACGAGAGAAGGTTCGGGGACGTGCAGTCGGTGTTCGTGGTGCCGGAGTTGCGCAACGACGGCATCGGGGCCCTGCTCATCGGCAAGCTCCTGGAAACGGCCGACGCAAAGGGCTTGGAACACGTCACCGTGCATTCCAGCGAGCGTGCGGTGGCGTTCTACCGTCGCCTCGGCTTCGGCTACCAGGAGACCTCGCTGATCCGGGATTGACGTTGTCCCGCACGGGTCTGACGTCGGCCGGTCACACCGGGGATCTCAGAGCCCTCCCGTCACGTGGACCTGAAGCACGGCACCCGGCCCGGCCCGTTCGACGCGGACATACAGACAGAACTCCGTGCGGATGAACCACCCGGGTCGCCGGCATCCGGATTCGTCACGCACCGTTCCCAGCCCTTCGTGCCCACCAGGTGTGCCCAGAGCCGATCCGTGAGTTCCGGCACGCCGGCCTGGTCGGGCGAACACACCACCAGCGTGGCCGGCCCCCAGAGGATCAGCCCGTCGATCCATATCGGCAACCGCGGCCCCTCCGGCAGCTGGGCGCCGACAGCATAGAGAAACGTCAGAGCGGCGGCCAATACCGCACCCGCGGCGACCCGGACCACGCGTGCCCGGCTGACCGTGGGGAGCAACAGGAATGGGGGACCGAACAAGGGCCATGGCGTGCCAGTCCTCGCCGGATCGGACGGCCGCGGGGATCTACATCGGACCCGGGACGGTGGCGGAGAGCCCGGATCCCGTTGAGGGCCGGGCTCTCCGCCACGTGACCGTTAGCGCCTATTCGGTGCGGAGCGCCACCGCCGTCCGGGTCCGGGCGGCCCAGCCCGCCGGGAGCAGGGCGCCACCGGCCGCGATCACCAGGCCGCCCAGTGCCAGCGCGGCGAGCACGCCCGCGGCATAGACGTCGACGGTGCTGTGGGGCAGGCGGATGCCGGCGCCGTGCGCCATGGCGGGTACGGCCCAGTGGTGCAACAGGTATCCGGCCGGGACGCCCAGCACGCCGCCGATGAGCCCGGGGACGCCGACCGAGGCGACGACCATCGCGGCGGTCTGCTTCGGGGTCATTCCCAGCGACTTGTGTACGCCGATGTCGTGCACCCGGTCGCGTGATTCGAGCACCACCGCGTTGAGCACGCCGAGCCCGGCGACCGACGTCAGCAACACCGTGAGCAGGGCGGTGAGCGAGTCGAGCAGGAGCAGCGTGTCGTCCAGACCCTCGGTGCGGGTCAGCTCGGCGTGAACGTTGCTGCTCTGCAAGGCCGCGACGTACGCCGTACGGTCGGAGCCGGGCTTGAGTTTGATGTACCACTCGAGCACTGGTCTCGGGCCGGGGATGCTCGCGGCGTCGGTGTAGAGGTGGTTGTTGGCGCTGCCGTCGAACACCTCGCCGACGAGGGTGAGCGGCCCATGGCCCGCGCCGGTGACCGTGTCACCGATGTGCTTGCCGGTGGCGGTGAGGAAGCCGGTCGTGACGACCGCCTCGCCGGGCTCGGTGTACCAACGGCCGTCGAGCATCTCGTATCCGGCCCAGCGGACGTCGCCGACGGTCACCGTGCCGCGGGCTGCTTCGCGCAACCCGTCGACCATGATGTCGGCGGGCCCGCGCCCGTAGTACTGCCCGGTTCCCGGCGCGGCGGCGATGACGTCGCTCGGGTCCGTGTCGCGGCCCATGGCGGGCCCGACGACCACGTCGGCGGAGGTGTCGGGTTTCTCGTCGGCGGCCTGGATGTGCCGCAGCGAGGTGGCCAGCCCGATGGCGAACGTCGCCGCCGCCGTGCCGAGCCCGACGGTCAGCAGCATCGCCAGCAGCCGGGCCGGTTTGGTGAGCGGCTGGGCCAGTCCGAGGCTGACCGACCTGGGCAGCCGCGTGCGGGCGGCGAGGCGGGCGGCGACGCGGCCGCGGCCGCTGGACGGGGTCCGGC
>NZ_CAKUCL010000372.1 GCF_934643405.1 uncultured Actinoplanes sp. | reverse complement strand
CCACCGACCCCACTCAGCAATCGGTGGACTACCACCCATCACCAGGTTGACCAACGTCCCTGGACAGCACACCTAGGCCGTACCACACCCGCACCGGAACTCATCACGATCATCAGACCCAGGATCAGCGCGAACGAGACGGTCAGCGAGGTCAGATGCGCGATGCGCGCCGATCCGCCCGGCCGCCGCGAAGATCAGCGGAACCACCACCGCGATGCCGACGCCGAGCAGGCCGAACCCGGCGATCACCAGCACCACCGGCTTGGCCAGCACCACCGTCGCCGCGCCGGCCCTGGCGCACAGGCCGGACAACCGCACCGTCGTGACCGGCCCCAGCCGTCGCCCGTACCTAAGCGATCAGCGCGACCACCGTGCCGCCGAGTTCACCGCGGCGCGCCAGCTCGAACAGCCCGTACATCATCTTGCCCTCGTAGATCCGGTCCAGCGCCACGCCGTGCCGCCGCTCGAAATCCTCGGCAAAGGCATCAAGCGCTTGCGTACGGCGTGCATAGCCCCCGAAGTGAAAACCCGTTTCGACGACCCAGTTGTCACTGCGCCGTCCCGCGCTTTCCTGAAGCCTCGCCACATCGTCGCGCAGAAATGCCCCGCCCTTGAGGACGGAGAACCCGATCGCGCGTTGCCCGGCCCGTAACCCGGACGCGACCCCGGCCAGCATCGTCCCCGTCCCGGCGGCGCAACAGAACACGTCGAAGTCGTCGTCGATCTCGCTCGGAAGTTCGGCACATCCCCGTACGCCGTACGCGTTGGCCCCGCCCTCCGGCACCAGATGAAAGTCCCCGAACTCGTCCCGCAGCCGCGCGACGAACGCAGATTCCCCCTTGGCGCGGTATTCGGTGCGGCTGACGTACTTCAAGGTCATGCCGTGCCGGGCCGCGCCCCGCAGAACGGGCGTGTCCCGCTCCTCCCCCCGGATCACGCCGATCGTCGGGAACCCGCGTTCATGCCCGAGGAACGCCGTGGCCCGGATGTGGTTCGACCAGGCGCCGCCGAAGGTGAGGATCGGCCGCCCCGCCGCCGCGTCGAGATTGTGCTTGAGTTTGCGCCACTTGCCGCCGGGCAGGTGCGGATGCCGCAGGTCGTCACGCAGAAGCAGAAGCCGCACACCGGCCGCGGCCAGCCGCTCATCCACGATCTCCTGCACGTGTTCATTCTCCCGTGTGGGCCACCCGGGCCGCGGCCCGCTTCACCGGTGCCGTCCGCACGACTTGAGACACTTCAGGGGTGGATCGCCAACGACTGAGCAGCATCGCGCACACCCATCACCCGATCGCGGCGCCGATCTCCGGTGTCAACGTCAACCGGCTGCTCCGCCGGGCCGGCCGCCGGCCCCAGGCCCGCATCCTCGACCTGGGCTGCGGGGAGGCGGCGTGGGCGATGCAGGCGCTCGCGCACTGCCCGGACGGGCACGCCGACGGCGTCGACATCAGCCCGTACGCGCTGGAACGCGCCGCGACCGCGGCGATCGACCGGGGTCTGGCCGATCGGCTCTCGCTGCATGAGCGCGACGCCCGCGCGTACGTGCCGGACGGCGATTACGACCTCGTTCTGTGCGTCGGTTCCACGCACGTGTTCGGCGGCTTCGCGGAAACGCTCGATCAGGCCGGCCGTCATGTGAACCGCGACGGCGTACTGCTGGTGGGTGAGGGTTTCTGGCAGGCGCCGCCGCCGGCCGGGGCATTGGCCGCCCTGGATGCCATGCCGGCCGATTTCACCGACCTGGCCGGTCTGGCCGAGCAGGCCGAGAAGTCCGGGTGGATTCCCGTGTACGCCCACGTCAGTGACGAAGCCGAATGGGACGACTACGAATGGTCGTGGGTCGGTTCGCTGACCGAATGGGCCCTGGAGAACCCGGGCCATCCCGACGCCGCGGAAGCGCTCGCCACGGCACGCGAACACCGGACGGGATGGCTCACCGGCTACCGCGGCGTCCTGGGTTTTGCGACCCTGGTTCTCCGCCGTCTCTGAAGGAGGCTCGATGCCGCTGCGCAGCCGCACCCTCTGGTGGGGCGTGACCCTGAACGCTCCCGACGCACGCGCATTGGCACGCTTCTATGCCCGGCTGCTCGATTGGGAGCTGACCTTGCCGCCCGACGATCCGGACGGCGCCTCGGTCGCACCGTCCTCCGACGCCGGCTATTACCTGGGCTTCCAGACCGAGCCGGATCATCAGCGCCCGGTGTGGCCGGCCGGTCCGGGTGAGCCGCAGATGCAGATGCACCTCGAGATCGAGGTGGACGACCTCGCCCAGGCGGTGGCCCACGCCGTCGGCCAGGGCGCCACGATCGCCGATTTCCAGCCCCAGGCCGGCGTACGGGTGATGATCGACCCCGCCGGCCACCCGTTCTGCCTCTACGTCGTCGACGCCTGAGCCGCCCGCGGACGAGCAAGGCGCCGTGCCTGGCGGGGCACGGCGCCTCCTTTCGACCCGGGAGCGGGCCAAACCTCACGTGGACGAGACGGTCTCCACCGTGGTCCGCTCGCGCTCGATGCGCGGGTCGCCCTCGTCGGCGAAGTAGTCGTCCGGCGTGGTGCCGTCCACGCCGTCCGGGGTCTTCGCCGCCCGCAGGATCAGCGTCACGATGACCGCGACCAGCAGGTTCACCAGCACCGCGATGAACCCGACGTAGATCGTCTTCGGGCTGTCCAGCAGCCAGAACTTGGCCAGCGGGAACGCCGATCCGCCGAAGTGCGCGCGACCGGTCGCCGCGTTCGGGATCTGCCAGAGCATCCACAGGGCCAGCGCCATGCCGGCCACCCAGCCGGCGATCAGCCCGCCGCGGTGCAGCCACCGGGTGTAGAGGCCCAGCGCCACCGACGGCGCGGTCTGCAGGATGATGATGCCGCCGATCAGCTGCAGGTCGATCGAGAACTGCGGATCGAGGAACACGATGAAGGCGACCGCGCCGACCTTGACCACCAGCGAGGCGATCTTCGAGACGCCGGCCTCCTGTGCCGGCGTGGCATCGCGGCGCAGGTATTCCTTGTAGATGTTGCGGGTGAACAGGTTCGCCGCGGCGATCGACATGATCGCGGCGGGGACCAGGGCGCCGATGCCGATCGCGGCGAACGCGATGCCCGCGAACCAGGCCGGGAACTTGAGGTCGAACAGCAGCGGCACCACCGTGTTGCTGTCCACGCTGCCGGCCTTGGCGCCGGGCAGCGGCTTCACGCCGGCCGCGATCGCCGCGTAGCCGAGCAGGGCCAGCAGGCCGAGCAGGAAGCTGTACGCGGGCAGCGCCGACATGTTCCGCTTGATCACGTTGCGGTTCCGGCTGGCCAGCACGCCGGTGATGCTGTGCGGGTAGAGGAACAGCGCGAGGGCCGAGCCGACCGCCAGCGTCACGTACTGGAGCTGGTTGTTGGCGTTGAGGATGATCCCGTCGCCGGGGGCGGGCGACGCGTCGAACTTCGCCTGGGCCGAGTCGAAGATGCTGCCCCAGCCGCCCAGCTTGGCCGGCAGGTAGATGACCGCCACGATGATCACCAGGTAGATCAGCGTGTCCTTGACGAAGGCGATCAGCGCCGGGGCACGCAGGCCCGACTGATAGGTGTACGCGGCCAGGATCGCGAACGCGATGATGATCGGGGCGTGCCGGGCCAGCATGCTGTCGCCGGTGACGCCCATCGTCTTGAGCACCGCTTCGATGCCGACGAGCTGCAGCGCGATGTACGGCATGGTGGCCACGATGCCGGTGATCGCGATGAGCAACGCGAGCGTCGGTGATCCGAACCGGGTGCGCACGAAGTCGGCCGGCGTGACGAAGCCGTGCCGGTGCGACACCGACCAGAGCCGGATCAGGATCAGGAAGAACATCGGGTAGATGATCACGGTGTACGGCACCGCGAAGAACCCGGCCGCACCGGCTCCGAAGATCAGCGCCGGGACCGCGACGAACGTGTACGCCGTATAGAGGTCGCCGCCGACGAGGAACCAGGTGATCCACCCGCCGAAGCTGCGGCCGCCCAGCCCCCACTCGTCCAGGTGCGCCATGTCCTTCGGCGCGCGCCACCGCGCTGCCACGAAGCCCATGCCGCTGACCAGCAGGAACAGCAGCGTGAAGATGACGATCTCGGTTACGTGGTCGCCCATGGCCGTCACCGCTTCTTGGTCATCTGGTAGACGAGGCTGGTCGTGGCCACCCCGACGAGAATGAACAGGAACTGCAGCCAGTAGAACGCCGGGAAGCCCCACAGGCGCGGCGAGTCACGGTTGAACAGCGGGGTCAGCACGGGCAGCACGATCGGGACGAGCAGCAGCCAGTTCCACGGGCTGCGATCGCTTCGGGCTGCGGGTACCGCCTCGGGAGATTCAGGCTCGGCCATCAGCCGTACCTCCTCATGAGAGCGCGGATACGGTCCACATTCACGCTAACGACGCACCCGATCCCCAGTCGATCATCATGCGCCGAACGGCGAGGCCGGTGCGCCGAACGGCACCCGTCAATCCCGCCCGCAACCCGCATCGGTCCCCCACCCCGGTACGCATTCCGCTCGCCGTCAGATATACCTTTATATCCGACAATTCCAGCCGCGGATCACACGGCGGCGCCACAACCTCGAACCGCTCCCGCGGCATACCGCGTCGTGCATCGTTCAAGGGGGAACGCCCGGGGCGGCTTCGGTCGGAGAAACAGGGCCTGCCGGGCCTCCGGTTGCGGCGTGCGTTCGGGTGCCGCCCTGCAGACATCGGCGGGTAAGCGCGCGGATGTCGATCAGCCAGCCGGGGCCGCCGGTGATGTCCCGGGCGCACGGAAGGGCGCCGACCTCGCGGTGGCCGGTCGGGCCGGCGCGAGCGAAGGGGAGCGCACCGTCGGTACGGCGATACCGCGGACAGGCTGTGGCGGATGGCGGTGTGCTTTCGGGGGACGCGCCGTAACGTGGAGCCGCAATCGCCGGCAGGAACCCATGAGGGGCGCGGAGGACGTGGCGGAAACTTGCGGGTGCAACACGGACCAGGCGGCGCTGCGTCCCGGGCCGCGGCGCGCGCCCGGCACGCGGCCGTAGCGCCCGGCACACCGCCACGCCGGCGGGC
>NZ_CAKUCL010000371.1 GCF_934643405.1 uncultured Actinoplanes sp. | reverse complement strand
TGGGCCTGCCCCGTTTTGACGGACATCCGAGATCAGGGGACCTGGGGTCTCCGGGAGGATGTCCAGCATCATGGAGAGCGTGGGGAAGAAGCGATCGAGGCCGCGGCGGGCATTCACGCCCGAGTTCAAGGCCGAGATCGTCGAGCTGTGTCAGCGTGGTGACCGCACTGTCGGGCAGGTGGCCAGGGATTTCGATCTGACCGAGACGGCGGTGCGGGCTTGGGTCAAGCAGGCCGAGCTTGATGCTGGCATCCGCGACGACGGGCTGACCTCGGACGAGCGGGCCGAGTTGGCTCGGCTGCGCGCCGAGAATCGCCGCCTGCAGCAGGACGTCGACATTTTGAAACGGGCGACGGCTTTCTTCGCGAGGGAGACCCGGTGAACGTGTATCCGTTCATCGAGGCGGAGCAGGCCGGCCGGCACAGCGTCAAACGCGCGTGTGAGCTGCTCAAGGTCTCCCGATCCGCCTACTACACCCGCAACACCAAAAGCACCCGCAAGCTGGTAGACGAGAAGCTCACCGCAAAGATTCTCGAGGTGCACGCGGCGTCGAAGGGCACCTACGGGGCGCCGCGGATCCATGCTGAACTCGCTGAGGCCGGGATGCGGCATGGACGTAAGCGCGTCGCCCGCCGGATGCGGGCCGCCGGGATCCGCGGCAAAAGCCCTCGCCGCTGGCGGATCACCACGATTCCGGACCCTGCCGCGGCGGCCCGTCCGGACCTGATCGGCCGTGACTTCACCGTCGATGCAGCGGCGACCAACACGCGCTGGTGCGGCGACATCACGTACATCAACACGTGGGAAGGCTGGCTGTATCTGGCCACCGTCATCGACTTGGCCTCGCGCCGCGTCGTCGGGTGGGCCGTGGCCGACAACCTCAAAACCGACCTGGTCGACGCGGCCCTGACCGATGCCCTGCGACGACGGCGGCCCAGCCGCGGACTGGTGTTCCACTCCGACCGCGGCACCCAATACGTCAGCGCCCAGCACACCCGCCTCGCCGGCCGACACGGCATCCGGCTATCGGTCGGCCGGCGCGGGCAATGCTGGGACAACGCGGTCGCCGAATCGTTCTTCGCCACGATCAAGACCGAACTCATCCACCGGCAGGCCTGGCCCACCCGAGCCGCCGCGAAACAGGCGATATTCGAGTACATCGAGGGCTGGTACAACACCCGCCGCCGGCATTCCAGCCTCGGCCACCTCAGCCCGGCCGCCTACGAGACCGGCACCAGCACCCGGCCACTGACCGCCCTCAAGGTAGCTTAAGGATCAACACATCGACCCTGTCCGTCGAATCGGGTCAAGCCCACGATCACGACCGGCATCGATGACTCTTCACGGGACAGAACCCGTTGTCACGCCCGAAGCCACGCCGGCGGCATTCGGGACGGCCCGTCGGCGGCGCCGATGGCTCCGGGTACGGGAACCCGGTGCGACCGCTGACCTGCGTGACACGATCGAGGCGGCCGCGCCACCCAGGCCGTGATGGTCGGCTCGGCTGGCTGACGACGTGGGTGGCAGCTCGCCGCGCCGGGTGTGGAGACCTCCGCGAATCCGACCGAAGGATCTGCCGAGTTCACCGTAGCGGTGTCCTGCTCGCCGACAGTTCTGTCAGGATGCGGGAAGGACGACGGCTCGCTCCGCCGGGTCACCCGCAGGGGACCCGGCGGAGCACGGGACCACCCGCCATCGCCCCGAACAGCTTGGCAGTTCTCGTCCAGTCATGATGAATCAGATGATCGTACTATTCGCCCTGATCCTGTAGTTGGAGAATGTCTTAGGCCGGCCATTGGCCGGTGGCCTTCTGGACGCCGGTGGCGCCGGCTCGGTCGACTGCGGCTTTGACGACGGCGAAGATGGCGCCCTGGACGGCGGCGGCGAGCAGGATTTCGGTCCAGCCGCGGTCCTGGTCGGTGGCGTTGGGTGTGTCGTCGTCATGGCCGGCGAGCTTCCACACCTGTTTGAATATCAGGCCGGAAATGAGTCCGGCGCCGGCGCCGAGCAGAATGCCGAACGGCTTGTACGCGATCTTCACCGCTTTGCTGCTCATGAGCGCCTCCGGCGGACCACGACGACGACCGTGATGATCGCCGCGGTTGCTGCGGCGGCGATGGTGGCAAGGGGCAGGGGTCGGCGGATCGGGGCGGGCAGGTTGGAGTTGGCCAGCTGCTGCTTCGCCGTTGATGCTTTCTCCGCGACCACGCCGGCCGCCCGGTTCTGCACGCCGGCCAGTTTCTGCCGGGCTCGTCCGCTGGCGTTCCCGAAAGCCTGCTTGGCCCGGGTTTTGACATCGGCCTTGGCGGTGAGCTCCTGAACGGTCTGTCCGAGCTCGGTACGGGTCTGTTCGATCTCCGCGCGCAGCTGCTCCGGTTCGGTGGGGGTTTGCGAGTCACTCATCAGGAGCGTCCTTCCCGTACGGCGTCCTTCACGGTTTGCACGTCGACCTGCGTGCTGGCGACGGCGTCGCTGGGCACCGGTGGCACCGCAGCCTTCAACTTCTGCTTGCCCATCAGGGCTGCGATGCCGGCGGCGGCGAGCACGACGACCAGCACCACGAGTAGGGCCAGCCACAGCGGCCAGACCAGGTCCAGCAGCACCACGGCAAGAGCCAGCAGCAGGCCCAGCCCATAGAGGCCGAGCACGGCGGCACCGCCGAACAGTCCCCCGCCGATCCCGGCCCGCTTGCCCTTCTCGGTCAGTTCCAGCTTGGCCAGGGCCAGCTCGTCGCGTACCAAGGTGGAGACCTGCGCAGCGGCCTGACTTACCAGATCCGAGGTGGACGTCACCGATTCGCGAGAGGATTCACTCGACACGTTCTTCACTCCCTTCCGTCGTTACTCAGCCGGTTGCGCGACGCCGTGGCCGACGGGTGTAGCGCCGCACTGTTCGCCTGGTCGGTCGGTGATTTCGTCGTCGTCGACGGCCGACCCAGCGCTCTCCCGGATGGAGGCGATGATCTCCATCGCCGACTTCTTGCGGTTGTAGGAATCGCCGGTCGCCGCCGATCTGGCCGGCGCCGGCGACCGGAACTGCCCGTTACTGGTCCTCCACCGGAAACTTCAGTGCCTGTCTCCTGCAGCTGCGAGTTCGCGGCGAGCTGGTCCACCACGGCCTGGACCGTTTTCTGCCCGTTGCGCCTGAGCAGGCCCAGCAGCGACACGATGACCAGCAGGCCCGCGAGGATGGACAGCACCCCGTCGGAGGTCAGCGCGGTGGACCAGTCGGACGGGTTGTCCGGCGAGTACTGCTTGACGGTGCGCCTGAGCGCGGCGAACAGCCCTTGCCCTGCACCGGTCCGCGCCGGCGTGCGCTGCGGGCGCGGACGCCGTCGTACGGCCGGTCACCACCGGTGCGGGTGGTCGCGACCGCGTCCGGGTGGGCGCCGCCGCGGCGGCGGTGGTTACGATCAGGGCTCATGGCGGGCCTCCTGCATGGCCAAGGTGCGCTCAGTGCAATCCCCACGCGATAGCCATTTCAATCCCGCCGGCACGAATCATTTCCCGTGTCGTTTATGACGTAAACCCATAGGTGAATTCGTTTCACAGAAACCGGTCGGCCGTTCGGATCTTTTGCTGGTGACACTAGATCGGCCGAAGGCCCGAACTGGCGATGAACCGGTGGCAACCTCCGTGACTCCCCGATCCGGCGCTCGGCGGCCGGCTGGTGGGTCTTCTACATGCGTACAGACTTGCCCGCTGGTCAAGTCGGTGACGTGCTCATCTGGCACCCGGTACCGATCTCCACGGCCCGGTTACCCGACTATTCGCCACGACAGGTGCGGCTGATGAGCGGACGGGAACGTGCATCGTCTCCCCTTGACCGGGGAGGCGGCCCAGGACGCGCTCTGGCACGGTCGTGATGGCACGGTCGAGGAAGGTCACCATCGTCTCCGGGCCCGCGAAGCCTCGGACGCCGAACCCTGCCATCGCATAGCCGAAGGAACACCTCGAAACCGTCGTCTTACGGCGACGCGTCGGTCTGCTGATCGGCCATGCCGAGCTTCCAGTGCTGGCCCGCCGAGCCGGGTAACCCTGCATGCTCTGCCGCCAAACGGGGGCATAGAGCAACGCGCTGCCGGTCACGGATCACCGCGCGCATCTCCCCCAACAGCGGTGACGGCACCGCCAGCGGCCGCCAGTGCCGATGCTCGTGTCGCAACGTGTCGGCGAGCACAAACGCGTCCAAGGCGTCGGACTTGGCCGCGGACATGCGGTAACGCTCCCGCGCCCGGGCAGAAATTTTCGGCGAGATGCAGTAGACCGGTACTTCCCGGCAGTGCAAGTGCTCGACCAGCAGCCCCTCAGCGCGTTCGATCGCCAGGCGCAGGCCGCCGGCATAGGCGCCCAGGTTCAGGTCGAGCTCGGCCAGCCCGGCAACATCGTGCCTGATCCGCCGTTGCAGGACCGTGCCGCTCGCGTCGATCAAGTGTCTTTCGTCCGACGCTCGATGACACGTTCGCATGTCGTGATCGCCCCCTCAAGTCGTTCGTGAAGTGAGCCGTCTTCAACCTGATCTTGCAGGTCAGGCCGGAGTGGCAGGGGGTGCTGATCGATGATGGCGAGCTCGTCGCCAACCCATCCTGTGACCAGGTCGAAGTCCTGTGTTTTGGAATACGTGTCGGCCAGCCGTTCCCACCACCTTTCCGGAGCGTTCCAGGGATCGACTCCTATTACCCCGTGCGGGGCTGCTACTGCCGGCGGTGGACGACAGCACGGACCGGACGGAACCGTGCAGCGCGCCGCGGCCTTTAGTCATTGCCCAAGTGCGCTCACCATCAGGCCCCACCTTGACGCGGAACTTGGGACTGACGCGGCAGGCGGCTCGCAAGGGTGGTTCTCATGATCAGTCGGGGTTCACGTGACCCGGGCGCAGGTTGAAGGTGAAGCTAGCGCGCTCGGTGGAATCCGGCGGCGGCGCAGGCGCTTTCCACCGGGTCGGCGCCGAAGGCTTCGACCGGGCCCAGGGCGCCGGAGGGCCGTATGCTTTGCGTGGCCGCCTGGGTCGCGGCCCAGGCGAGAAATGGCGCGGTGAACGAGTAGGGGTCCCCGCCGACCAAGTGCGC
>NZ_CAKUCL010000370.1 GCF_934643405.1 uncultured Actinoplanes sp. | reverse complement strand
TAACTAGACCGCCGGTTGGCATAGGAAGACGATGTAGGAGTCGTCGACTGGGTGGGTGGGGGTTTGCTGCGGTCCCACCACATGTCCCAGAATTCGGCGAACTGCATGCCGGCGCCGCGGTCGCGTTCGGCGCCGTCGTTGTGCCAGGTCACTTCGAGGTTCGCGCGGACGATGCGCTTGGCCTGCTCGGCGACCAGCAGTTTGTCGCCCAAGCTGTGCGTCGACCTGGTGGAACGAGCCTCTCCGGTCAACCTCGAAGCGATGGTGCTGCTCGGCAAGAGCGCCCTCGCCCAGGACCTCTACACCTTCTTCTCCTACCGCCTGCTCCAGCTCAGCCGGCCGCTCAAGCTCAACAGGACTCAGCTCGCCGTGCAATTCGGCAACGGACCGATGCCCGAGGACCCAGGCCGGTGCAGCGACTTCATCAGCGAGACCTGGCGCAACATCCGCAACCAGCTGCCCGAGGTGCTGCGCGTCTACCACGAGGCGCGCGTCGAGCTCCTCGACGACGGCCTGCTGCTCAAGCAGAGCCCGCCGCACGTCCCGCCGCGCGGCGCGCACGGCATCACCCGCGAACGCCGGATGGAGACCAAAGAGATCCGCCGGGCCGCGGCGATCCACGCCGACAAGCTCGCGCTCGGCGCCGCCGCCTGACCCGACGGGCAACTATGCCAACCGCAGCCGCCAACTACACGGCGGCCGGCTGACGGTTCCAAGATCGGAAAAGTTCACCGCGAGTTTGCAGGAAATTTGCCGACGCGGCAAGATCCAGGCAGACTGCCGCGCATGCGCGCTCGCCCTTCGCTCGTCACCCTCGCCGCAGTCTGCACCATCGCGACGATCGCCGGATGCGGCATCGACGACAAGGCAGCACCACCGCCGGCCGTGGCCCCGGCGTCCGCGTCCACGGCACCCTCGTCGACGTCGACCACCGAGCCCAGCACAACGCAGCCGACCACGCCGGCCGAACCAAAGTTGGGCCAGCAGCAGATCACCGACCTGGGCACCGCCGCGGTCTACGCCGTCCGGTTCCCGGTGAAGGCCTCCGACGACGTCGCCAACAGCATCCGCGACAAGGGAATGCAGTTCGCCGTCGCCGACATCAAGGTGTGCTCCAACGGCAGCGTTGACAGCGACGGGTACGGGTTCAGCGCCTCGAACTTCGTCCTGGTCGACACCGACGCGAACGCCTACGAATTCTGGAACGTCCAGGTCGGCGCGAAGAACCCCAACCTCATCGACACCGTCGGGTTCGGCACCGACAAGCCCCGCGCCGGTTCCTGTAAGCGCGGCTGGCTCACGTTCCAGTTTGCCGCCCACGCAGATCGCGACGGTCGAGTACAACTCGGCCGGCACCGCGCTGGCGTGAAGGTCCGCTAGCCAACAGACCCACGTCCGCGCGGACGTGCAGATCCAGCAGGTCAAACGGGTGCCCGCTCACCGTGGGCTCGTAGTGCGTGGCCAGCCAGCTCACACAAAGCCGCTGGCCACCCGACCGCGCCGCCACAAGAACCAGGAGTCATCTGTGAAAGTTGGTTCGCAGACCATTCGCCGTGTCGCCATCGCTGCATGCTGCATCACCGGCGTGGGGATCAGTGCCGAGTCCGGCATCGTCGCGATTGGTGCCATGGTGCTCGGCCGGTATCGCAACGGTGACATGAGCGCCACCGACGCCGCGCCGTTCGGCATCCTCGCAGGCTCTGCCGTCGCCGGCATCGTGGTGGTCGCGATAACGTTCGCCGCGCTCACCCGCGTGGCTCGCTACCGACCGGCAGGTACCCTCGCCAAGGCCAGCTCGCTCGCCGCGTGGATTCGCATGCTCGCCGTGCTCGTCGCCGTCGCCGTCGCCCTCGCCATCGGGCCAGGAATCAGCACGGAGCTCAGTTCGATGGGGATCATCTGTTTCACCATCAGCGACGCCGCGGTCGGTGTCGGGGTAACGCACGCCACGAGCAGCCTTGGCGGTCCTGGCTCCGTCTGAAGTTGATCCCGGCGGCCCCGCAGCGACGTCTCCATCTCCGCCCGCCGGCGTCGACCAGGGAACCGTCCGCGCCCACGGTGCTGGTGGGCGCCGGCCACAAGAGTGAACACACGAAAGCGGCGCCGAACCCCACCCTTAGGTCTGGGTTCGGCGCCGCTGTTGGTCGCGTGGTCAAAGACCGTGCTCCGCCAAGCCGCGACCTTCCTTCGTCAGACGGTGACGCGGATCCGGAACCCGGGAAGGCCGGTCCGCGTCACCGTCGTCGCCGGACGAATGCCCCCCTCGTTCCGGCACCCCCGACAAAGTGGTCAGGGAAAACAGCGCGACCGGACCCTCTTCGGCGCCCACCGATAACACCCCTGCCGACCGAGAACCATTAGATTGATGGGTTCGGAGCGTCACGCCGGACGCACTGTCCCTTGCCGACGATCATGCCCGCGCCGCACTCCTCCAGAGACTCACTTAAAGGATGAGAAGGACCGGTAAAGCGACGTGACGGGGCTCCGGGCAGGCTGGACGGTCCGGGGTGTTCGCTCGACCATCCATGGGGCTCAACCGTCAGGCCGAACCCGTCGGCGTCCGGATCGGTGGGGAGGTGGTTGCGCTAGGCGATCACCTCCCGCTGGACGACGGCGGAGAGCCCGGTCGGCGGCCACCTGTCGTTACCGGGCCGCGTGGGAACAACGGCCAGGACCTGCCGGATCCGGGCGACCTCAGCATGCAGCAGTTCCCCGGCAGTGCTGTGTCCCGCAAGCTCCACGATCTCCGCGGCGTCTTCCAGCAGCATGGGCCACACAACCGCGAGTGTCTCGCGTACGGCGTAGTCTGTGCACCCGCAGTACGGCCCCACGGCCGGCGACTCGACCTCAGCGCTGTCATCATCGCCTTCCTCCATGGCGAACATCGCATCGCCGCACGCCTCCAGGTGGGCGATCGCCGCGCACCCGGCTGCAGGCCATCGAGCAGGCCGCGATCGCGCGCGCCGAACTCGCCGACGCCGCCCGGCTGCGCGCCGAAACCGACCGGCAAACCGCGCAACGCGAAGCCACCGAGGCCCAGCAGGCCGCCGACCGCGCCACCCGGCTGCGCTACGAGGCTCTGACCGCCCGCGACACCGCCCTCGACGGCGAACAGGCGGCCCGGGCGCAGGCCCGCCACGACGCCGACGCAGCCAACGCCCGCGCCGCCGACGCCGAACACAAACGCGGGCAGACCGAAGGCGCCGCCGCCGAACACCGCCGCGCCCTGGACGCCGAGAGCGAGCGCCGTGCCGTCGCCGAACGGGAACTCGCCACGCTGCGCGAGCAGCTCACCGCCGCCCGCACCACCGTCACCGGCCGGCTCGAGGTGACCGGCGACTATGCGACGGCCCACCTATGGGGGGTGTGGGACGTCCGGCACCGGTTCGAGGCGATCGCCGCGGCGTCCGGCACCTGGCCCACCACCGATGACGTCGTCGCACACTTGCGCCTGGTGGAGTCGGGCCACAGCGCCATGCCGTGGCTGGGCCTCACCAGCTGCCACGCTTCGCTCCCCGCACGGTTGTGCCGGGAAGTCGGTATGTTCGACGACGGCTACCGGGGCTGGGGTGAGGAGGACGCGGAGCTCGGCTACCGGCTCTGGCGGGCGGGCGCCGAATTCCGGGCGCTGCCCGATGTGGCCGTTAACCACCAGGCCCATCCGCGTACCCGCCAGGACACCCAGAGCTGGTTCGACAACTACCTGTACGCGACCGGGAAGCACCCGAGCACCGACTGGTATCTCCGGTGGCGTCTGTCCCTCGGCTACATCACACCTACCCAGTACGAGGAGACCATGCGCGAGGTTCTGGCCGGTGACGTCCGGCGGGAGAAGCTGATCCGCCGGCAGTTCGACACGTTCGTGCGCCTCTGGCCGACGATGCGGTACGGCGCACTGCTCAAGACGCTCGAACCCGAGGCCGTGCGGTCGTGATCACGTCTATCCTCGAGCGCTTCGGCGTGGAACTAGACGAACCGGTCGCGGGTCTGGAATCGCGCTCCGGCGCGGGGATCCACGCCGTGTGGACCTCAGCGGGGGAGCGGGCGTTCCTCAAGCTGACAGCGGCGGTGCGCGGGTCTCAGGCGCGAGGGGCGGCGGATCGCGAACTGCGGTTCTACCGGCAGATCGCGCCGGCGGCACCGATTCGGACGCCCCGGCTGCTCAACGCGGTCGACGACGACGAGGTCGCGGCGCTCCTTCTCGAGGCCACTGGCGCGACCGTCGACGTCCGCTCCTGGTCGTCGCGGAACTGGGCGGCGCTCGGCCGGGATCTGGCCGCGCTGCACGACCTCCCGGTCCCGGACGGCGAGTCCTGGGCCCGGCAGGACGGACTGAATGACGCCCTGAACGCGCCGGATCTGAGGATGGTGGAGATGTTCTGGGGCCCTACGCTGCCCCGGCTCGCCGATCTGATCGTCGAGCGGGCGACGCTGAGCAAGACGATGGCGGCGCTGCCCCCGGTGCTGGTCCACGGCGACTGCCACACCGAGAACATCGCGGTCGCCGGCGACTCGCTGATCTTCCTCGACTGGCAGGTGTCCGGTCTAGGCCGGCCGAGCACCGACCTCACCTTCCCGGATGTGCGCGCCAAGCCGGCCGGAGTCACCGCGCCGCCTGAACTGGTGGCGAATTACCTCCGGCACCGCGACGTGGACCAGACGGCGCTAGAGCTGGCCCTGCTCGCCGAGGAGCTCGCCGTGTACGTGTTCCAGTGGCCGTGGTTCGCCGCGGGTCCGCGACTTCGCCGGCGCGTCCGGCAGCAGCGGGAACGGTGGCACGACGCATCTACGACGTGCTCACCACGCTCGGCATGGACAACCTGAGTACTGCCGCTATCTGCTCGAGCAGGAGCTCCAGGTGATCGAGGACGTGCGCCCGGACGTCATCATCGCCGACATGCGCCCCACCGCGGCGATCTCGGCCAGGCGCTTCGACGTCCCCACCATGGGCCTGGCCTCCGTCGGCACCGATCCTCGTCTCCAGCGTCGGCCCGAGGAGCAGCCCCTGGACGCGCTAGCTGTGCTGTCCAGGGACGTTGGTCAACCTGGTGATGGGTGGTAGTCCACCGATTGCTGAGTGGGGTCGGTGGT
>NZ_CAKUCL010000369.1 GCF_934643405.1 uncultured Actinoplanes sp. | reverse complement strand
GCCCTGGCCCAGGCCCGGCGCGCCGCGCGCGAGTTCCGGCGGCAGGACCGCGCCGACTGGGTTGCGGTGGCCCGGCTCACCGTGCTGGCGATCCGCGGCAGCAGCGGCTCGGCGTCGTCGCTCCCGCTGGCCGCCGTGGAGCGTGCCGTCGAGGCGGTGCCGGCCCCGCGCTGGCCGCTGCCGGCGTTGGAGGGCCGGCTGCTGGCCGCCCGGGTCGCGCGCGCCAAGGGCCGCCCCGACACGGCACGACGGCATCTGTCCATCGCGGCCGAAGCCCGCCGGCGAGGCCCGGCCCTGCTGCGGGCGCGCGGCTGGTACGCCGAGGCGTCGCGCCGGCTGATCGGCGGCGACCCGGGCGGCGCGACCCGCGCGGTCCGTGCGGGACTGGCCGTGCTCGCCGACCACGCCGCGACCATCGGCGCCACCGATCTGCGGGCGTACGCGGCCGGGCACCGCACCGATCTGGTGCGGCTGGGCATGCAGGTCGCGGTGGACCGCGGCCGGCCCCTCGGCATGTGGGAGTGGGCCGAGCTGGGCCGCGCCGTCCACCTGCTGCACCGCCCGGTCCGGCCGCCGGACGACGACGTCCTCGCCGCCGGCCTGGCCGCGCTGCGGTCCGTCGCGCTCGAGATCTTCCAGCTGCGCAAGGAGGGCAAGCCGGTGGCCGCCCTCGTCCAGCGGCAGGTGGCGCTGGAGCGCCAGATCCGCGACCACGTCCGGGGGTCACGTCAGGCGGCCACCGCCCGGTCGGCCCTCGCGCCGTCGGCCGCGACCGTCGCCGGCCGCCTCGGCGATCGTGCTCTGGTCGAGTTCATCGAGCACGGCGGTCACCTGCACGCGGTGACGATGACGGCGGCGGGGATGCGCCACCACCGCCTGGCGCCGAGCGGCGAGGTGCTCGACCTGGTACGGCGTCTGCCGTTCGGCCTCGGCCGGCTCGCGCAGGCCGGCACCGGCCGGGACAACCGGGCCGCGGCGCTCGCGCTGGTCCGCGACGCGGCCGAGCGGCTGGACCGGTTGATCCTTCGCCCGCTGGCCGAGACGGCCGGCCGCCCGCTGGTGCTGCTGCCGACCGGGCCCCTGCAATCGCTGCCGTGGGCGTTGCTGCCCTCGTGCGCCGGCCGCCCGGTGATCATCGCACCGTCCGCCATGCTGTGGGCCCGGGCCGCGGCGCAGCAACCCCTGCGGGGTGGGCACGTGGCGGTGTGCGCGGGGCCGGACCTGCCCGGCGCCGAGTCCGAGGCGATGGCCGTCGCCGAGCTCCACGGCGGCAAACCCCTGCTCGGGCCGAGCGCGACGGTGTCCGCGGTCACCGGCCGGCTGGACGGCGCGGCGCTGGCCCACCTGGCCGCGCACGGCACCGCGCACCACCACAATCCGCTGTTCTCGTCGTTGCGCTTCGCCGACGGGCCACTGATGATCTACGACCTGGAACGGCTCGACCGGGTGCCGCACACCGTCGTGCTCGCCGCCTGCGAGAGCGGGCGCAGCGTCGTGACGGCCGGCAACGAGCTGCTGGGTCTGAGCGCGACGTTCATCTCGCTGGGCGCGGCGCAGGTCGTCGCGTCGGTCCTGCCGGTGCTCGACGCGCAGACCGCGCCGCTCATGTCGGCCCTGCACCGGCGGATGGCCGCCGGTGAGCCGGCCGCCGAGGCGCTCGCCGCCGCCCAGAGTGAGACGGGCGGCGACGAACGGGTGATGGCGATGGCGTCCGGCTTCGTCTGCATCGGCGCGGGCGGCCCGGCCGCGACCTCACCACTCGCGCGCTGACCGCGGCGCGGTCGCCGGCGGCGCGCAACGGCGGTCGGGCATGGCGTACCTGCGGACCGAGTCGGCCAGCCCGGCCCCGGAGTAGACGACCTCGGCGATCCGGCCGCCCGGCCGCGGCTCGTCGTGCGACACCGTGACGAAGACGTCGGTGTGCGGTTCGAGCGCGCTCATCCCGTCGCGGCGGCTGATCGGCCCCGCGTAGCCGCCGCGCGCCGGATCCCAGGTGACCCGGGCGATCCAGCGCAGACACTCGCCGAACAGCCGCGAGATCGTGCCGCTGACCGTCATGGTCGGGTACCGGCCGTCCACGTCGACGCGGAGCTGCTCGAACGTGGTGAGGAAGGTGTCGTCCGTCGCGGGCGCGGGCGGCAGCAACGGGTGCCGCACGTAGACGCCGCTGCGGCGCGTCGCGACCGGTCCGCTGACCTCGTCGATGATCATGTGAGTCCTCCTTGGCGCCGAGCCTGCGGTTCTCCCTCCCAGAGCGCCGCGGCGGCGGGCAGATACCGGTGGCGGTCAGGTATCACGGGCCGCCCCGGGTCCTCCGGCTTGGTGGGGCCGCGACCGTCGGCCCGGACTTCGGCCTGAGCCGCGGCGACGCCGCGATGCTGTTCGAGCGGGGCCGGGCGGCCGCCGCGGTCTTCCTCGACGGCGACGACCGGCGGGCGCCGTGGGATTTCGACGACTACAAGCGCCGCTTCCGCGCGCCCGGGCCGGACGACCGGACGTTGACGTCGATAAATTTATCGTCATAGGCTGCTGATCGTTTCGAGTCATCCCCCGGGAACGGAACGAGGACGAGATGCGACGTGCGAGACCGGTTGCGCCGCGGCTCGCGGGCGCCATGGCGGTCGTGCTGCTGGCCGCCCTGACCCCGCTGGCGGCCGGCAGCCCCGCGACGGCCGCGGCCCCGGCGGCCCGGTGCGGCACCGATCCGGCCGCCCATCTGGACACGGTGCCGAGCCCGGAGGCGTTCCTCGGTTTCCCGCTCGGCGCCGGCCAGCCGCGGGTGGTCACCAACGGCGAGATCCGCGATTACCTGAGCGCGGTGGACAAGGCGTCCGACCGGGTGGTGTCCGGCACCATGGGCAGCAGCGTGCTCGGTCAGTCCCTGCCGTACGCCGTGGTGTCCGGCGCCCGGCACGTGCGCGCGGACGTCCTGCGCGAGATCGCCGCCGAGATCCGCGGCCTGCGCGACCCGCGCGCGACGAAGGCCGGCCAGGCCCGGCGGATCGCCGCCGACCGGCCGGCCATCGTGTGGATCGCCGGTAACGTGCACGGCGGCGAGACGAGCGGCGCCGACGCCGCCCTCAAGACGCTGTACGAGCTGGCCGCCGGCCTGTCCTGCACGGTGCGCGAGCGCAACGACAACCTGATCACGGTGATCGTGCCGACCCAGAACCCGGACGGCCGCGACGCCTCCCGGCGGCAGAACGAGTTCGGCTTCGACCTCAACCGCGACTGGTTCGCGCGCACCCAGCCGGAGACCGACAGCAAGGTGGAACTGGTCCGCGAGTATCCGCCTCAGGTCTTCATCGACGCCCACGAGATGGGCGGCCGGCGGTACTTCTTCCCGCCCAACGCCGACCCGATCCACCACGAGATCGCCGACGAGCCGGTCGGCTGGATCAACCGGATCGGCGAGGCGAACAAGGCCGGGTTCGGCTACAACGGCGCCTGCACCGACACCGTCACCACCGAGTGCTACTTCAACTACGACGTCTACGACCTGTTCTACATGGGTTACGGCGACACGGTCCCGGCCACCGGGTTCGGCGCGGCCGGCATGACCTACGAGAAGGGCAGCGCCTCGGCGGTCGAGGACCGGGTGCAGCAGCAGTTCAACACGCAGTGGGCGACCCTGGGCTGGGCCGCCGCGCACAAACGTGAGGTGCTGACCGGCTACTACCAGATCTGGACCGACGCGCTCGCCGAGGGCCGCGCCGGTGCGCTGGAGCCCAACGAGGTCGTCCAGCCCTCCAACACCGTGCAGTTCCCGGTGCCGGACCTCAAGATCAGGTCGTACTTCCTGATGCCGGGCCGCCAGCTCGCCGACGTGCGCCGGCTGGTCGAACGGCTCCGGCGGATGGACGTCGAGGTCTACCGGGTCACCAGGCCGGTCCGGGTGCCGCATGCCCGGATCTTCGGCGGTCGCAGCGGCACCGACGTCGCCGTGCCGGCCGGGGCGTACTGGATCCCGATGGACCAGCCGCAGAAGCACTGGATCCAGGCCATCATGGGCGAGGACCCGTACGTCCCGTTCCCGTACTTCTACGACGTGTCGTCGTGGAGCAACCCGCTGCTGATGGGCGTCGACACGATCTACACCGGCGACGACGTACGGCCCCGGGCCGAGCTGGTGAGAAAGATCCAGGGCGGCCGTACGGGCCCGGCGTTCCGCCACGGCTCGTACACCTACCGGCTGGACTCCGCCTCCGCCGCCGAGCTGACCTTCCGTCTGCTCGGCCAGGGTGTCGCGGCGGTCCGCGATCCGGGCGCCGGCCTGGTCCGGGTGCCCGCCGCCGGCGTCACGCCCGCGGTCGACCGGCTCGCCACCTCGCTCGGCGTCACCCTGACCCCCAGTCTGCGTCCCGCCCGCGGGCCCGCGATCGGCCTGCCCGACGTCGGCCTCTTCCGCGGCACCGGCATCTCGACCACGTCCGGCTCCTACGGCGAGGCCCGGTACGTGCTGGGCCGGCGGTGGGGTCTCGACCTCACGCCGGTCACCACGGCGGACATCAACGACAACACCCCGGCGTTCCGCGACCGTACGGCGTTGCTCGTGCCCGACGGCAGCAACGCGACCGGCGGGCTCACCGCGGCCGGCCAGGCCAACCTGCGGGACTGGATCGCCCGGGGGAACACCTACGTGGGGCTGCGCAACGAGGGCACCCGGCTGGCCCGGGCCGCGGGCCTGACCTCCACCACGGAGAAGACCAAGCCGGACGACTACCTGGTGATCGGATCGCATTTCCGGGTGGACGTGGACGACCGCAGCCCGGTCGCGCTGGGCCGGCCGGCCGAGGATTTCGAGTTCAACAACGACGACCCGATCCTCAACCCCAGCACCACCGGCACCAACGTCGTCACCTATCCCAGTGACGACAGGTTCTGGCACAACGGCTACACCGTGCACGCCGACGCCCTCAAGGGAACGGCGGTGGTGGTGGACGAGCCGACGGGTGCCGGGCACGCGGTGCTGTTCGCCTTCAACCCGCTGTTCCGCGGGTACAACGAAAGCGGCCAGCACCTGCTCGCCAACGCGCTGCTGTACCCGGCGGCGGGCGCGCGCAAGGCGGCCGGGACCGATCCGGCCCGGAC
>NZ_CAKUCL010000368.1 GCF_934643405.1 uncultured Actinoplanes sp. | reverse complement strand
GCCCTCGGCCGAGGCGCCGCCGCCGTCCGCCGACGCGCCGGCGCCCACCCAGCCGCCCGCGCCCGCCCCGGTCGACACGCCGCCCGCGCTGGCCAAGGCGCCCGTGGTCAAGGCCGGTCAGGGCACGCTCAGCGACCTGAAGGTCACGCCGCTGGTCAAGGGCACCGGACCGGAGGTCAAGGCGGGCCAGACGATCACGGTCAACTACGTGCTGGTCGAGTACAAGACCGGCAAGGCGGTCGAGTCCTCGTTCGACAGCGGCCAGCCGTACTCGACGCCGATCGGCGTGAGCCGGGTCATCAAGGGCTGGGACCAGGGCCTGCCGGGTCAGAAGGTGGGCAGCCGGGTCCAGCTCGACGTGCCCGCCGCGCTGGCGTACGGCCCGGGGTCGCCCGACCTGCGGTTCGTCGTGGACATTCTGGCCGCGCAGTGACGTCCGATCAGAGCTCGGTCACCACGACGTCGAGCTGACGGGGGCGGCCCGCCGCGGCGGGCTGCTCCTCGACCGTGTATTTCAGATCGCGCAACATCGTGACGACCTCGTCGAGGGTCGCCGGTTCGCCGCCGGCGACGGCCAGGTCGCGGACGAGCCGGCCCTTGGTCGCCTTGTTGAAGTGACTGACCACCGACCTCTTCGGCGCGCCGTCGACGACACGCTCGTGCAACACCCGTACGGTCGCCGAGCTCTCCGCCGGCGGCGACCACATCGCGGCGTAGGCGCCCGACCGGAGATCAAGCACCGGGCCCTGTGGCCGCAGGGCCGGGGTCAAGGCCTTCTTCCAGTACGCCGTGAGCCCCCCGACCGGCGGCGGGAGCGTGACACCGACCGAGCACCGATAGGCCGGGATCCGGTCGTCGAGCCGCACCACACCCCACAGCCCGGAGAACACGACCGCGGTGCGATCCAGCCAGGCGCGGGCGTCCGGCGCGAGGGTGGCGGCGTCGAGAGCCTCGTACAGCACCCCGGTGTAGACCTCGGCGGCCGGCCCGGCCGGCGCCATCGGCAGCTCGGCGTTGCGCGCCAGCTCATGCCGCAGCCCGTCGCTCAGGCCGAGGATCCGCGACGTCTCGGCGATCGACCGGGCGCTGGTGCGCCGGCACAGCGCCACCAGCCGGCTCATCACCCGCCGCCGGGCGGTGGCCAGCCGGGGCAGCCAGAGCGACCCCGGATCGACCGGTTCCCCCGACGCGACGGACGTCTTGCCCTCCGAAGGCGGCAACAGGATCAGCACCCCGCGACATTAGTCGACCGCACCCCCGGCCCCCCCACACCCACCCGTGCGCGGGCGCGGGCATCGCGGCCTCACCCGGTGAGAGCATCCGGCACGGTCGCGTAGACCCCGAGGCGGGACGACAACCCGACGGTGTCCAGCAGCTGGGACAGGAACTCGCCGGGAGCGGCCAGCCGCAACCATCCCCCGGAGGCGGCCGCCCGGCGGTGACCCAGCACGAAAGCGCTCAACCCGGTCGAATCGCAGAACTCGACCCCGGACAGATCCACCACCACCTTCGGCGCCGGCGGATCGAGGATCTGGTCCAGAGCCGTCGTCAGCACGGTGGCGCTGTCCACGTCCAGGTTGCCGCGCACCGCCACCACGACCGAGCCGTCCGGATTCCCCACCACGGACACATGCACGACGACGTACTCCCCTCCGGCGAGTGACGTCTCCTCTCTGCCCAGAACGTGACCGGTTGTCACCTCGGCGACGGCCCCGATGGCACCTCGATCGTGGTCTTCACGGTTGCCTGGTCGATCTCGCTGACCCGGACGGTGAAGGTGATCTCGTAGGTGCCGGGCAGCGGGAAGGTGATCGCCCCGGCCGCGTGGTGCCGGGGCACGAGGGGCAGCAGCGGCTGGCTGAACGGCTCCAGACCGTCCCTGCCGAGCAGCCTCGCGGTCACCTTCCATTCCTCGGCGGGCTGCGGCGCCCCGGCCGGCGTGTAGACGAACGCGTGCACGGTGTTGTTCTCGCCGACCTCGACGGGATAGATGTTGAACTGCAGCGTGTACAGCGGCGAGGTGAGCGTCTGCGACACCCCGTCCTCGCGCACCGCCCCCTGGTCCACCGAGGCGCTCCGGCCGGGATTGACCTGCACCAGCACCGCGCTGAGGCCGAGGATCAGCGCCGTCGCGGCGACCTCGATCCCCACGGTGCGCCGCAGGCCGGCGGCGCCCGGCGAACGGTGGACGAGCCGCCGCGCGAACCCGGCGAACCCGAGCGTCACCGCGAGCACCCCCAC
Organism: uncultured Actinoplanes sp.; assembly: GCF_934643405.1. Classification (GTDB taxonomy): domain Bacteria; phylum Actinomycetota; class Actinomycetes; order Mycobacteriales; family Micromonosporaceae; genus Actinoplanes. The sequence continues at coordinate 2,863 of NZ_CAKUCL010000368.1, read as the reverse complement.
CTTCGCGAGCACGAGGCGGCCGTAGCCGGTGCCCCCGAGCGCGCCGAACGAGCCGACCTGCACCACGGCCTGCACCACGCCGCCCGCGACCAGCCAGACGACGGCCAGCGCCGCCCAGCGGGACCAGACCGGCAGCACCACGCCCAGCACGCGCGGGTCGGTGCGCCGCAGCAGGAACGCCGTCAACGTCACCAGTCCGCCGAGCCAGACGGCCATGGCGGCCAGGTGCACGACGTCCGCCGCCACCACGGCCGGCGCCAGCGGTGAGGCCGCCGCGTGGCCGGACAGCGGCCACGTGGTCAGGCCGGCCACGGCGAGCAGGCCGAGCGTCACAGCCCGGGCGCGGGACGCGTGTCCGCGCAGGGCCGGCGGCAGCAGGCCGGCCAGGACGCCGAGCACGCCGAGCCGGGCGAGCAGGACCGTGCCGTACGGGCTGGACAGGACCTGCCCCAGCTCGGTGGGGGAGACCTCCCACAGGGCCGCCCCGGTGCTGGCCGGCGCCTGCGTCCACAGCGAGCCGAGCGTGGCCAGCGCGGTGACGGCCAGACCGGCGAAGGTCAGCCGGATCGCGCCCCGGCGGCTGCGGCGGCGTGGCCACAGCACCGACAGGAACAGGGCGGGTCCGGCGGCGAGCGTCATCCCGCCGTACGCGAGCAGGCGCGTGACCGGTGTGACCAGGGTGACCGAACGATGGGTGCCGGTCTCGGACGCCGCCGGGGGGCGGGCCGAGGGCGCGCCGACCGAGAACGTGAGGGCGCCGCCGACCGGGTGGGTGTCGGCCGAGATCACCCGGTAGCTCACCAGGTACGTGCCCAGGGGCCGGCTCGCCCTGCGGACCGGGATGCGCAGGGTCGGGCCGGACGCGGTGGCGGTTCCGGAGATCCGCTTGCCGTCCGGGGCGAGCACCTGGACGCGGCCGGTGACCGGCGTTACCGCCTCGCTGAACGTGATGACGATCTCGGTGGGGGAGGTGCCGACGATGGTTCCCGGGGACGGGGTCGCGCCCAGCAGCACCGCGTGCGCCGGGGCGGGACCGGCCGGCAGGACCAGGGCGCCGAGCGCGACCAGCAGGAACAGCAGTACGCGCGGGGCTCTCACGAGCAGTAGTTCGGAATCCGGGGCGGAAAGGTTCAACCCGCTTACCGGACCGCTGCCCCGGGTAGCGGATGTCTATACGCTCAACCGGCAGGTCCATGCCCCGAAGGAGGCCGCCATGTCCCCCGCGTCCCGTGCCGGCAAGCCCGCCGAAGCCGGCGATCTGATCGACGTGCCCCGGGTGATCTCGAGGTACTACACCGAGCACCCGGATCCGCAGGTCGCGACGCAGCGTGTCGCGTTCGGCACGTCCGGGCATCGCGGGTCCAGCCTGCGGACCGCCTTCAACGAGGACCACATCGCCGCGACCAGCCAGGCGATCGTCGAGTACCGCAAGGCGCAGGGCACCGACGGCCCGCTGTTCCTGGGACGGGACACGCACGCACTCAGCGAGCCGGCCATGATCACCGCGCTGGAGGTGTTCGCGGCCAACGAGGTGACCACGCTGATCGACAGCCGGGACGGGTACACACCCACGCCGGCCGTCTCGCACGCGATCCTCACCTACAACCGGGGCCGCGACGACGGCCTGGCCGACGGGGTCGTGGTCACCCCCTCGCACAACCCGCCGGACGACGGCGGCTTCAAGTACAACCCGCCGAACGGCGGCCCGGCGGACACCGACGCCACCAAGTGGATCGAGAACCGGGCGAACGAGCTGATCGCCGCCGGCCTCAAGGGCGTGCGCCGCGTTGCCGCCGCCAAGGCCAGGGACGCGGAGAAATACGACTTCCTCGGCGGGTACGTGGGCGACCTCCCCGCGGTGATCGACATGGACGCGATCCGCGGCGCCGGGATCCGGATCGGCGCCGACCCCCTCGGCGGCGCCAGCGTCGGCTACTGGGGCGAGATCGGCGAGCGCTACGGCCTCGACCTGACCGTGGTGAACCCCCGGGTGGACCCGGCCTTCGGTTTCATGACCCTCGACTGGGACGGCAAGATCCGGATGGACTGCAGTTCCCCGTACGCGATGGCGTCGCTCATCGAACACAAGGACCGCTACCAGATCGCCACGGGCAACGACGCCGACGCCGACCGGCACGGCATCGTCACCCCGGACGCGGGCCTGATGAACCCGAACCACTACCTGGCCGTCGCGATCTCCTACCTGTTCGGCAACCGCACCGGCTGGCGCTCCGACGCCGCGATCGGCAAGACCCTGGTGTCCTCCTCGATGATCGACCGGGTGGCCGCCGACCTGGGCCGCCACCTCGACGAGGTGCCGGTCGGCTTCAAGTGGTTCGTGCCCGGCCTGCTGGACGGCTCGGTCGGCTTCGGCGGCGAGGAGAGCGCCGGCGCCTCGTTCCTGCGCCGCGACGGCAGCCCGTGGAGCACCGACAAGGACGGCATCCTGCTCGATCTGCTCGCCTCGGAGATCCTCGCGGTGACCGGCCGCACGCCCAGCGAGCACTACCGCGATCTGACCGCGAAGTTCGGCGAGCCCGCGTACGCCCGGATCGACGCGCCCGCCACGCGGGAGGAGAAGGCGGTGCTGGGCCGGCTGTCGCCCGGCCAGATCACCGCGAAGGAACTCGCCGGGGAGCCGATCACGGCCGTGCTCACCACCGCGCCCGGCAACGGCGCGCCGATCGGCGGCCTCAAGGTGGTCACCGAGTCCGGCTGGTTCGCGGCCCGGCCGTCCGGCACCGAGGACGTCTACAAGATCTACGCGGAGTCGTTTCAGGGCCCGGAGCACCTGGCCCGCATCCAGCAGGAGGCGCGCGACGTCGTGTCGGCGGCCCTGAACAGCTGATCACGCAGTTCCGCC
>NZ_CAKUCL010000367.1 GCF_934643405.1 uncultured Actinoplanes sp. | reverse complement strand
GTACCGCCGGCCCGAAGGCGAGCTACCTCGCCCTCTCACCCGGCGCACCTGTGCCAGGCCGAGCCCGTGGTGCCGCGAGCCCCAACCCCGCTCGCATAGCACGTCGAACCGACCACCCGGCCGTTGCGCACAGCCGGAGGATGTCCACAGCCAGCCACGCAAGATCGCCCGTTTCGCTGGATAATGTCCGACGGGGGAACCCCCTGGGAGGGCGGGCTTTCGGCTGGGTTGTCCGGGTTTCGGCGGTGAGGTCGCCGTCCGCGGCCATTTCAGGGCCGCGGCGCCCAGCCCAGCACGTACGTCCTCGAGTTGAGCAGCTCCTGCGTCATCGCCACGCCGGTCAGGCGTTCGGTCAGCGCGAGCGCGGCCGCCGTGCCCTGGGCCGGATCGTTCGACGCGCCGAACCCGACGGCCGCCAGTGTCGGCGCCAGCTCGGTCGCCCTGCCGCCGGCACGCGACTTCCCGGTCACCGGGTCGGCGTCGAGATCGACCGCCTGGTCGGTCAGCAGCAGCAGACGACTGCGCCCGTTCGCCGCCCGGTAGTGCGATATCACCGTCGTGCCCCGGGACAGCGGCCGCAGCAGCGACTCGGTGGTTCCCAGCGTGCCGTTGTCCTCGACGACCAGCACCCACGTCTCGCTCATCCGGGCGATGCCGAAGAACATCCGGCTCGCGTCTCCGCGCTGGCCGTCCCCGGAACTGACCAGCTGGTTCCAGTAGACCCGCTCGAGCTCCTCACCGCCGAGCCGCTGGAGCACCTCCTTCGTCTCGAGACCCTTCACCCAGACGAAGGAGAACCCTTTGGACAAATCGGTGTTCGCAGCGAACCAGCGGTAATCGCCGGCCACCGCGGCGCGGGACGGCCCGGCCGCGGACGGCACCTCACGGCCACGGCGTTCTTGCGCTCCGCAACCAGCCAGCGCACCCGCGGTGAGCAGCCCGAAGAGCGATCGCCGACGCACGGCGACAGTAGATCAGACTTTGCCGGATGGCGACGCCCCACGGCGTACGCAAGCAGGGAAGCGGCCCGGCAGGGACCGCAACCGAAAGAGTCTATGGCCGTTCGGTTGTTGCATCGGAGATCGATCAGCGCCACCATGCCTGCTGTGACTATGCGCACGTCCGACCTGCTCGCTGTCGGTGAGGCGGCGGTCCTGCTGCGATCCACCCGGCAGCGGGTCCTCGATCTCTGCGCGCGCGGGCTGCTCCCGTACGTCAGCGTGGGTGCGCATCGGCGCATCCGCCGGGCCGACGTGGAGGCGTTGATCGAGACCTCGCTGACGCGAACGCAGCTGGAACAGCTGTGGCTGCATCAGGCGATCGCGATCAAGTTCGTGGCCAACCCGTTCCGGCTGCTCGCGTCCGCCACGGCGAACCTGGGCCGGCTGCGCAAGCTGCACCCCGACGGCCCGGAGCAGGACTGGCTGGACCGGTGGCAGATCGTGCTGGACGACGGTCCGGGTGCGGTGCTGGACGCGCTGACCTCGCCGGTGGAGTACGCCGTACGGCTGCGGGCGACCTCGCCGTTCGCGGGCGTGCTGTCCGAAGTGGAACGGCGTAACGTGCTGGACGCCCTGGCCGAACGGCGTCGCGTGCAGGTTCGTTCCATGCGGCTGCAGACCCGCGAGCGCATCATGCGCGCTGTGTGAGTCCTCGATCACAACTTTAGAAAAGCACCTTATGTAACTTGCCGCGGCGGGCGGATAGTGGGCTGGTTCAACACCTGGTCGCGCCGTGCGACTACGCAGGGCGACCGGCTGCACCCCCGGGGAGGTTCCATGCCGACCACCACATCGCACAACAGCACTGCGAGCAAGCTCCGCGGCGTTCTCGAAACCCTTTTACAGACACCGCTGCCCGTTCGGCTACAGGCCTGGGACGGTTCGGTCGCCGGGCCGGACAGCGCGCCCACCCTGATCATCAGGCATAAACGCGCACTGCGACGGATCATGTGGCAGCCCAACGAGCTGGGACTCGCCCGGGCGTACGTCGCCGGCGAGATCGACGTCGAGGGCGACCTCTACGACGCGCTGAACCGCCTTTCCGCGCTGGTCTGGCGTGCTCCGGACATCAGGGACATGTCGCTGCGTGAGGTGGCCGGCGACATGCTCCGTCTGGGCATCGTGGGCACGAACCCGAAGCCGCCGCCGGAGGAGATGGTCGTCTCCGGCACCCGGCACAGCAAGCGGCGCGACCGCCAGGCAGTCAGCCACCACTACGACGTCGGCAACGATTTCTACCGGATCGTCCTGGGCGAGAGCATGGTCTACTCGTGCGCGTACTGGACGTCCGACGAGGCCGGATACGGACTTGCCGATGCGCAGCGCGACAAGCTGGACCTGATCTGCCGCAAGCTCGACCTGCAGCCCGGTCAGCGGCTGCTCGACGTCGGGTGCGGCTGGGGCTCACTGGCCATCCATGCGGCTCGCGAGTACGGCGTACACGTCCTGGGCATCACGCTCTCCACCGAGCAGGCCGACTATGCCCGCAAGCAGGTCGCCGAGGCCGGCCTCACCGAGCAGGTCGAGATCCGCATTCAGGACTACCGCGACCTCGACGACGGCCCGTTCGACGCGATCTCGAGCGTGGGCATGGCCGAGCACGTCGGCACCGAGCCGTACCTTTCGTACGCGAAGATCCTCTACGGGCAGCTCCGTCCGGGTGGGCGCCTGCTCAACCACCAGATCGGCCGGCTGCACCTGGCGCCGAAGGAGACGCACCAGCCGCGGTCGTTCATCGACGCGTACGTCTTCCCCGACGGCGAGCTGGCGCCGGTGGGCACCACGGTCACGCTGCTCGAACAGGCCGGTTTTGAGGTACGGGACGTGCACGCGTTGCGCGAGCACTACGGCCGGACTCTGCGGGCCTGGGTCGCGAATCTCGAATCGGACTGGACCACGGCCGTACGGCTGACGAGTCCCGGGCGGGCCCGGGTGTGGCGGCTTTACATGGCGGCTTCGGCTCTCGCTTTCGAGCAGGCGCGCATCGGTGTCAACCAGGTCCTGGCGGTGAAGGATCATCGGGACGGCGCGAGCGACATGCCCGCAACTCGGGCATCGTTCTTGTCCTGATATCTGCCCTTATGGTGGCCGGGACGCCTCGCCATCCCCGTCCTGCCCAGGCGTCCCGGCTTTCCACAGTCCACCGTCCTCATCGGCCGGTTGTCCACAGCCTCCGCTGCGGAAACGCGGTGTGGCGGTTAGCCTGCGTTGCGTGACCGAACGAAAACGCGCCGCCGCCGTGATCGTGCGTGACGGCCGAGTGCTGATGGTGCACGAACGAAGCCGACGATCCGGTGGCGGCGAGTGGTGGACTCTTCCGGGCGGCGGGATACACCCGGGTGAGTCCCCGGAGGAGGCGGTGCGCAGAGAGGTCTTCGAGGAGACGGGGTTGGTGGTCAGCGACGCCCGCTACGTCCTGGAGATGCCCTACCCGTCCGGCATGACATCGGTCTTCGCGGTGACGGTCGTGGACGGCGATCCTCGGCTGGGTTCGGACAACGGTTTGGGTCCGCAGCCGTTGGGCCTGGATTGGCTGCCGGCTCCCGAGTTGCCGATCGAAACCCACAACGGCGTTCCGGTACCGCCGATAATCGTCGTGCTGCCGTCCTGAGCTTCGGACCGCTTCACGTGGCCGTCGCGGGAGAGCCGGGCTGCTCGCGCGGACGAGCGGCGGCAGACGCGGATTCCGTCGGCTGAGTGCCCGTCAGGCTCGCTTTCCCCTCTTTGCCCGGCGCGGCGGCTGCCGCGGCGCTCACTCTCCGGGGCGGAGGCCTAGCCGTGGGGTCGCCCTAACAGCTCGAGCGTGCCGTCGGTGCCCGGGCTCACTTCACACCGACAGCAGGCTCCCAGAGGCCGTCGGATGGGCATGCACCTTAGGCCCGCAGCAGTTTCCCTGGCTCGACGTACGTGGCGGATAGGCACGCACCTCAGGCCCGGCGGCAGGTCATCCCAAGGCCGGCTCGCCGCACGCTCGGCGGAAATCGCAGCGACCGGCGTGGCCGTCTGATGGCTGGAGGGCGGCAATGCGACGCCAGAGGCTGGGATGCTGGAGATTCGCAAGCCTGGGCCACACCGCGGGGCTTGCCGGACCCGAACGCCGTAGCAGATATGAAAAGTCCCCCTGGTCCGCGCGCCGCGAACAGGAGGACTCAAATTTGTGGAGCCCAGGGGACTTGAACCCCTAACCCCCGCCTTGCAAAGGCGGTGCTCTGCCAGTTGAGCTAGGGCCCCCTGAACCCGCCGACCGCTATCGCAGGTCGGGAGCGGTGGTGGCCTCGTGCCAGAGCGCCCGCTCGTCGCTGGACGCCTTGACCTTCCGGAACACGAATGCCGCAGCCCCCAGCACACCCGCCAGGATCAGAAGCTTCTTCAAGTCGATCCACTCCTAAACAGAAGCCGAGCGCAGCAAGGCGACCACCCGGGGAAGCGCAACCGCCAAGGAATACGCAACCCCCGCACCGTGGGGTTTCCGGGGGCTCGGCCCCCGGAGCAGACATGACGAGTGACCCCGGTCCGCGCCTTCCGCGGACAAGGATCACCGTCACTCGTGGGGCTAGCTGGAATCGAACCAGCGACCTCAGAGTTATCAGCTCTGCGCTCTAACCGACTGAGCTATAGCCCCGTAAGTGCGAGAGAGACGTTACCGCACCGGGTTGCGAGCCACCAAAACGGGGTGGCTCACAACCCGTCGATCGAAGCGTCAGTCCCGCTCGGCCAGCGTCAGCTCGACGCCGCCGACCAGGTCGGCGCAGACGTTGTAGATGAACGCGCCGAGGGTGGCCAGGGCCGTGAAGAGCACGACGTTGACCGCACCGATCAGCATCGACGTGCCGATGACGCCCCACGCCGTGATCTGGAAGCCGCCGGTGGCGCCGCTGTCGGTGCCGCCGCTGGCGCTGACCAGCTCCTTGAGGCTGGTGTTGACCTCGCCCCACACGCCCATGGCGTCGAGGGCCAGGTACAGCACCGACGTGGCCACGACCACGACGATGAAGAGCACCACCGAGACCGCGAACGAGAACTTCATCACGGACCAGGGGTCGATCCGCTTGAGGTTCAGCCGGGCCCGGCGCGGGCCGCGCGCGGCGGCCGAGGAGACCGTCGAGCGGGCCGAGCGGACCGCTTCGGAGACACGGGCGGCGCCCACGGCGGCCGCGCCGGCCGCCTGCTG
>NZ_CAKUCL010000366.1 GCF_934643405.1 uncultured Actinoplanes sp. | reverse complement strand
TTGAGGCAGACGTGCGAGACCTCGACCCCGCCGAAGTCGGTGTCGATCACGGTGTTCAGCGGCGCGTCGACCGCGAAGCCGTGGTTGTGCGAGGTGACCTCGACCTTGCCGGTGGTCCGGTCGAGCACCGGCTGGTTGATGCCGCGGTGGCCGTAGCCCAGCTTGTAGGTCCCGAAGCCGAGCGCGCGGCCGAGGATCTGACTGCCGAAGCAGATGCCGAACAGCGGGGTCCGCCGGCGCATGACCTCACGGGCCAGCGCGACCGGTCCGTCCGCGGTGGCCGGGTCGCCCGGGCCGGGCGAGAGGAACACCGCGTCCGGGCCGACCGCGAGCAGGTCGTCGATGGTCGCGGTGGCCGGGAAGACGTGCGTGGTGACGCCCCGGGCCGCGAGCCGCCGGGAGACGTTCCGCTTGATGCCCAGGTCGACCGCGGCGACGGTGTACCGGTGCTCACCCTCGGCAGAAATGGTGTATTTGTCCGAAGTGGTCACCTCGGCGGACAGATCGGCGCCCACCATCTGCGGGGAGGCGACAACCCGCTGCAGCAGCGACGCCGGGTCGAGATCGACCGACGACACCCCGACCCGCATGGCGCCCCGCGATCGCAGGTGCCGGGTCAGCGCCCGGGTGTCCACCCCGCTGATCCCGACGACACCCTCCGCGGCCAGCCGCTCCCCCAGGTCACCGGTGGCGCGCCAGTTCGACGGGCGACGAGCCGGGTCCCGTACGACGTAGCCCGCGACCCAGATCCGGCTCGACTCGTCGTCCTCGTCGTTGACGCCGGTGTTGCCGATCTGCGGAGCCGTCTGCACCACGACCTGCCGGTGGTACGACGGGTCGGTCAGCGTCTCCTGATAGCCGGTCATGCCGGTGGTGAAGACGGCCTCGCCGAACGTCTCGCCCAGCGCGCCGTAGGCGTTGCCGGTGAAGGTCCGCCCGTCCTCCAGGACCAAAATCGCTGAGTTGCCGGAACGGCTTCGCCGTACTGCAGAAGAAAAATTGGAGCTCACTTGACTGCCTTCCCGTCCAGGACCGTCGGCTCTCCCCGGAGGAAGGTCGCGACGATGCGACCCGGCAGGGTGGTGCCCGCGTACGGTGTGTTGCGGCTGCGGCTCGCCAGCTCCCCCGGGTCCACGACCCGGCGGGCGGACGGGTCCACCAGCGTGAGGTTGGCCGGCTCGCCGGCCTCGAGGAGACCGCCGTGCCCGGCCAGGCCGGCGATGCGGGCCGGGGCCCGGGACATGCGCTCGGCGATCAGGTCCCACTGCTCACCGAGGACGCTGAGGACGACCGGGAGCGCCGTCTCCAGCCCGACCATGCCGGGCCGGGCGTACGCCCACTCGCACTCCTTGTCCTCCACGGCGTGCGGCGCGTGGTCGGTGGCGACGATGTCGATGACGCCCTCGACCAGGGCATCGCGCAGGGCGGCGACGTCGGACGCCGTACGCAACGGGGGGTTGACCTTGAAGACCGGGTCGTAGGAGGCGGCCAGCTCGTCGGTGAGCAGCAGGTGGTGCGGGGTGACCTCGGCGGTGACCCGCACGCCGCGCGCCTTGGCCTGACGCAGCACCTCGACCGAACCGGCCGTGGAGACGTGGCAGACGTGCAGGCGGCCGCCGACGTGCTCGGCCAGCAGCACGTCGCGCGCGATGATCGCCTCCTCGGCGACCGCCGGCCAGCCGGTGAGGCCGAGCCGCGTGCTGACCTCACCCTCGTGCATCTGCGCGCCCTCGGTGAGCCGCGGCTCCTCGGCGTGCTGGGCGATGATGCCGTCGAACGCCTTCACGTACTCCAGGGCGCGGCGCATCAGGCGCGCGTCGGCGACGCAGTGGCCGTCGTCCGAGAAGATCCGCACGTTCGCCGCGGAGGTCGCCATCGCGCCGAGCTCGGCCATCTGCTTGCCGGCCAGGCCGACCGTGACCGCGCCGATCGGCTGCACGTCGACCAGGCCGGCCTCGCGGCCGAGGCGCCAGACCTGCTCGACCACGCCGGCCGTGTCGGCGACCGGCGACGTGTTGGCCATCGCGAAGACCGCCGTGTACCCGCCGAGGGCCGCCGCACGCGATCCCGTCTCGACGGTCTCGGCGTCCTCGCGTCCGGGTTCGCGCAGGTGGGTGTGCAGGTCGACCAGCCCCGGGAGGGCGACGAGGCCGCCGGCGTCGATGACCTCGGCGCTTCCGTCCGGCTCGTCGCCGGAGATCAGCCCGTCGCGGAGCAGCAGGTCGGTCGGCTCGCCACCGAGAACCGACACATTTCGGAGCAGGTACGACGTCACGCTGAATCTCCCTTGAACGCTTCGCTGACTCCGGTGCGGTCGCTCACGCCTTGCCCCCCAGCAGCAGATAGAGAACGGCCATCCGGGCACTGACGCCGTTGGCGACCTGTTCGACGATGGTGGAACGGGACGAGTCGGCGACCTCGGGCGCGATCTCCATGCCCCGGTTCATCGGGCCCGGGTGCATGACGATCGCGTGCTCCGGCAGGCGGCGCATGCGCGCGAGGTCGAGACCGTAGCGCCGGCTGTATTCCCGGGCGGACGGGAAATACGAGTCCTGCATGCGCTCGGTCTGCACCCGCAGCATCATCACGACGTCCATGTCGGGCAGGACGCTGTCGAGGTCGTACGACACTTCGGTGGCCGGCGACAGGGCGGCGGCGATGTCCACCGGGATCAGCGTCGGCGGCCCGACCAGGGTCACTTCGGCGCCCAGCGTGGTGAGAAGGAGCACATTGGACCGGGCGACCCGGCTGTGCAGGACATCTCCGACAATTGCGACGCGAAGCCCGTCGAGGCGGCCCAGCCGCGACCGCATCGTGTACGCGTCCAGCAGCGCCTGCGTCGGGTGCTCGTGGGTGCCGTCCCCCGCGTTGATCACGGAGCCGTCGACCCACGAGGCCAGCCGATGCGGCGCGCCGCTGGCCGAGTGCCGGATCACGACCGCGTCGGCGCCCATCGCCTGCAGGGTCAGCGCGGTGTCCTTGAGGCTTTCGCCCTTCGAGACGCTCGAACCCTTCGCGGAGAAGTTAATGACGTCGGCGGACAGGCGCTTCGCGGCGGCCTCGAACGAGATGCGGGTGCGGGTCGAGTCCTCGTAGAAGAGGTTGACCACGGTGCGGCCGCGCAGCGTCGGCAGCTTCTTGACCTCGCGGCCGGCCAGCGCCGCCATCTCGCCCGCGGTGTCCAGGATCAGGGTGGCGGTGGCCGCGTCCAGATCGGCGGCCGAACGCAGATGTTTGATCACTTCTCGCCCCCGGTCAGCTTGACCTCGTCCAGGCCGTCTATCTCGGTTAGTGAGACGCGGACGCTCTCGGCGAGCGAGGTCGGGATGTTCTTGCCCACATAGTCGGCGCGGATCGGCAGCTGCCGGTGGCCGCGGTCGACGAGCACCGCGAGCTGCACCGAACTGGGTCGTCCCTGGTCGTTCAGCGCGTCGAGCGCGGCCCGGACCGTACGGCCGGAGAAGAGCACGTCGTCGACGAGAATGACCCGCCGCCCGTCGATGCCGCCACCGGGAAGCTCGGTCTTGCCGAGCGCCCGCGTGGCGTGCAGCCGCAGGTCGTCGCGGTAGAGGGTGATGTCCAGAGAGCCCACCGGAACGTCGATGCCCTCGAAGGCGTGTATCCGGGCGGCCAGGCGCTGGGCCAGCGGAACTCCGCGCGTCGGGATGCCAAGAAGGACGGTGCCGGTGGCGCCCGACGTCTTCTCGAGAATCTGGTGAGCGATGCGGTCGACGACCCGATGCAGGTCGGACGCACTCAAAATGATCTTGCTGACGGTGTCTGCACGTGGCTGTGCCACGCGGACCTCCTTCCCCGCCTCACTGGACGGGTCGTTAAAGGACGTCCGGAGCAACCCCGACTTCGGGTGCCCCGATGGCTGACGCTACGTTACCAGTGGACGCGGCGATGACCATGGTGACGTGCCCGACCCGAGAATCAGACGGACGAATCCGGCAAGTCTCCCGCGGGCCGAGCGACTCATCGGTAACCAACACTTGACCGGAAGTCGCAAACTCCGTACCGTCACGCTGCGTAGCGATCGCGGAGGAAGAACCCTCCGGGCCTTGCACAGTGGGAGTGTTCCGAATGCCGTCTGAGTACGCCAAGTCGTTGGGCGCCCGCCTGCGCTCGATCCGCCAGCAGCAGGGCCTGTCCCTGCAGGGCGTCGAAGAGAAGTCGAACGGGCGGTGGAAGGCCGTAGTGGTGGGCTCGTACGAGCGCGGCGACCGCGCGGTCACCGTGTCGCGCCTCGCCGAGCTGGCCGACTTCTACCGCGTGCCCGTCTCGGAGCTGCTGCCCGACGGCAGCGGTGTCCGCCTCGAGGCCACCAACAAGATCGTTCTCGACCTGGAGAAGCTGTACGACACCACCGGCGAGGACCTCGCTTACGTCGCGCGGTACGCCCGGGCCATCCAGCAGCAGCGCGGCGACTACAACGGCCGCGTCCTGTCCATCCGCGCCGACGACCTGCGCGCGCTGGCCATCGTGTACGACATCTCCCCGTCCGGCCTCATCGAGCGCCTGACCGAGCAGGGCGTTCTCGTCGCCGACCCGCGCGCGTTCTTCGCCAGCTGATTTCCCGGAAAGGCCCGCGGCAGAGTGGTTGCCGCGGGCCTTTCCGTATCTTCCCCCCGCCGCTTTCGCCCGGCTTTGCACCCGCGGCTCTCGGCGACGGTCCGGCCAGGTTCACCGCCGCCGGCATTCTTCACGTACGCCTCGGCGGGCGCCTCAACCGCAACGACGGCCGGACCCGGCTTCGCCGCTGCCTCACGCGGACAATTGCCACTCCAGGCCGGAGCGCGACATTTCGCGTGAGCGGGGCATCATCAACCGCGCTCCGTTCGTCAAGGGTCCGTTGAGGACGAGGCCGTTTTTCGCACACTGAGTGAAGTCGGATAGGAACCCGCCGTAGGCACCCGCTGTAGGCACCCGCCGGCGCCGCTGAGCCATAGCCAGCCGACAATACGAGTCGTATTCATTTTCGGTCAGCTGGCGACCACGGACCGTTACCATGACCGCCCTTCGCCAGCTCACCGACGCGCCGCCACCGGAAACTCCGCCCGGGGTGGCGCGCAGCCGGCGCAGGCGGCAGCGTTCCTCTCCGGCATTCCGGATCAATGAGCCGACTTCGATCAGCCGAACAGCCGGGGATCGAGAATGATGTAAGTCCGCACGGGCCGCGCTCATCAGCGAGCC
>NZ_CAKUCL010000365.1 GCF_934643405.1 uncultured Actinoplanes sp. | reverse complement strand
CGACGTGGCCCCGGACTCGGTCTTCGGCCGCTCGATCGACTGACCCCCACAGGCGGCGCCGGAGCGCCACCACCCGCGGCCGGACGCCCGAAGGCCCGAGCGCTGCCCAGCGCCGACCACGGCGGAAGCCCGCACGCAAACCCCGGCCGGCGACCCGCTGCCGCGCGGGCTCCATCCCGCCGGCGACCGGCCGGCGTCGCCGTGCAGCGCTGTTCGGCGAGGGCTAGAACTCGCCCCGGCGCTGACGCACCTTGGCCAGCGCCTCCTCGAGGATCTTGGCACCGTCCTCGTCGGAGCGACGCTCCTTCACGTACGCCAGGTGCGACTTGTACGGCTCGGCCCGCAAGCGGCCCGGCGGGTGCTCCGAGTCGAGGCCGGCCGGCTGGCCGCAGCGCGGGCAGTCCCAGGTCTCCGGCGCCGGCGCGTCGGCCGCGAACAGCATCTGGCTGTCGTGGCCGGCGGCGCAGAAGTAGGTCACCTGCCGCCGCGGAGCTGGCTCACTGCGCTCGTCGGGACGCATCGGGCTCGACCCGACGCGACTGCCGCGGATCGCACTGCCACTGGACACGGACGTCACTCCTGTCTCGAGGGCGATTTCGACGGCCAGAGATTTGACCGCAATGGGGATAAAAGAAACGCCGCGCGCCCGGGCGAACCGGACGCGCGGCGTATTCTACGTCTCTTGCCCTGGGTCAGGAAGACGGCAGCGCGGTGCGCAGCCAGAGACCGAGACCCACGATGCAGGCGAACCAGATGACGCCCACGAGAACCGTGTAGCGGTCGAGGTTCTTCTCCGCCACCGACGACCCGGCGAGGCTGGACGTGACGCCGCCGCCGAACATGCTGGACATGCCGCCGCCCTTGCCACGGTGCAGCAGGATCAGCAGAGTCAGCAGAACGCTGGTGAGGACCAGCAACGCGATCAACGTGTACGCGAACCACATCGGCATGGTCGGGGTCATTCCTCTCGAAGGGCACTGCAGCGGTCCAACAATAGCGTGTGCCCGGGCGCGATGAGCGCCCGGGCACACCGCGTAACCTCAGCGGGCGATGTGTTCCCGGTACCGGACGATCGAGGTGAACTCCTCGGCCTCCAGGCTCGCACCGCCGACCAGCGCGCCGTCCACGTCCGGCTGCGCCATGATCGACGCGATGTTGGCCGCCTTCACCGATCCGCCGTACTGGATGCGGACCGCGTCGGCGATCTCGGCGCCGTGCTGCTTGGCCAGGCACTCGCGCGCGGCCTGGCACATCTCCTGAGCGTCCTCCGGCGTGGCGGTCACGCCGGTGCCGATCGCCCAGACCGGCTCGTACGCGATGACGATCTGCTTGACCTGCTCGGCGGTCAGCCCGCCGAGGCCGCCCTCGATCTGCCGGACGCAGTGCAGCACGTGCTCGCCGGCCTCCCGCACGGGCAGCTGCTCGCCCACGCAGAGAATCGGCGTGAGACCGGCCGTGAAGGCCGCCTTCACCTTGGCGTTGACCAGCGCGTCGTCCTCGTGGTGGTACTGCCGGCGCTCGGAGTGCCCGCACAGCACGTACGTGCAGCCCAGCTTCTCCAGCATCGAGCCGGAGATCTCACCGGTGTACGCGCCGGACTTGTGCGCGGAGACGTCCTGCGCCCCGTATGCGATCTGGAGCTTGTCGCCGTCCACCGCCGTCTGCACCGTGCGCAGGTCGGTGAACGGCGGCAGGACCACCACCTCGACCTCGGAGAGCACCTTCTCGTTGAGGCTCGCGGCGAGCTTCTGCACGAGGAGGTTGGCCTCGAAGTGGTTGAGGTTCATCTTCCAGTTGCCGGCGATGATGGGCCGCCGCCCGGAGTCCGCCATCACTTCTCCAGAGCTTCGACGCCGGGCAGCTTCTTGCCTTCGAGGTACTCCAGGGAGGCGCCGCCACCGGTGGAGATGTGCCCGAACGCGCTCTCGTCGAGGCCGAGGGTGCGCACGGCCGCGGCCGAGTCACCGCCGCCCACGACCGAGAATCCGTCGATCTTGGTGATCGCCTCGGCGACGCCCCGGGTGCCGGCCGCGAACGGCGCGAGCTCGAAGACGCCCATCGGGCCGTTCCAGAACACGGTCTTCGCGCCGGACACGGCGTCGGCGAACAGAGCCACCGACTCCGGGCCGATGTCCAGGCCGAGCCGATCGTCCGGGATGTCCGACGCGGCGACCACATCATGCTCGGCGGCGGCGTCGAACGACGTGGCGGCGACGATGTCCACCGGCAGCACGATCCGGCCGGCGGCCCGGGCGAGCAGCTCCCGGCACGTCTCGACCATGTCGTCCTCGAGCAGCGACTTGCCGACCTCGTGGCCCTGGGCCTTGAGGAAGGTGAAGCACATGCCGCCGCCGACCAGGAGCTTGTCCACCTTCGGCAGCAGCGCCTGGATCACGGCCAGCTTGTCCGACACCTTCGAGCCGCCGAGAACCACGACGTACGGCTGCTCCGGGTTGTCGCTGACCCGGCGCAGGACCTCGACCTCCTTGAGGACCAGGCCGCCCGCGTAGTGCGGGAGCAGGGCCGGCACGTCGTACACCGAGGCGTGCTTGCGGTGCACGGCGCCGAACGCGTCGTCGACGTAGTAGTCGGCGAACGCCGCCAGCTGCGAGGCGAACCCCACCCGTACGGCATCGTCCTTGGCGGTCTCGCCCTCGTTGAAGCGCAGGTTCTCCAGGAGCAGGACGTCGCCGTCGCCCAGCGCGGCGACCGAGGCCTGAGCGTCCTCGCCGATCGTGTCGGTCGCGAAGGCCACCGGCGAACCGAGGAGCTCAGACAGCCGGGTGGCGACCGGCGCCAGCGTGTACTTCGGATCCGGCGCGCCCTTCGGACGGCCCAGGTGCGAGCACACGATGACGCGGGCGCCCGCGTCCCGCAGCGCGGTCAGGGTCGGCAGCACCGCGCGGGCGCGGCCGTCGTCGCTGATCACGCCCGGCTTGTTCTTGTCGAACGGGACGTTCAGGTCGGCGCGCACGAGCACGCGCCGACCCGACACACCCTCGCCGAGCAGGTCGTCGAGAGTCTTCACGATGCGTCAGCCGACCAGCTTGACCAGGTCGACCAGGCGGTTCGAGTAGCCCCACTCGTTGTCGTACCAGCCGACGACCTTGACCTGGTTGCCGATCACCTTGGTGAGGCCGGCGTCGAAGATGCAGGAGGCCGGGTCGGTGACGATGTCGGCCGAGACGATCTGGTCCTCGGTGTAGGTCAGGATGCCCTTGAGCGGGCCGTCCGCGGCGGCCTTGATGGCGGCGTTGACCTCGTCGACCGAGGTCTCCTTCTTGGCCTGGAAGGTCAGGTCGGTGGCCGAGCCGGTCGGGATCGGCACGCGCATCGCGAAGCCGTCCAGCCTGCCCTTGAGCTCCGGCAGCACCAGGCTGACGGCCTTCGCGGCGCCGGTCGAGGTCGGGACCACGTTGAGGGCGGCGGCGCGGGCGCGACGCAGGTCCTTGTGCGGGCCGTCCTGCAGGTTCTGGTCCTGGGTGTAGGCGTGGATCGTGGTCATCAGGCCACGCTCGATGCCGATCGTGTCGTTGAGGACCTTCGCCATCGGCGCGAGGCAGTTGGTGGTGCAGGACGCGTTCGAGATGACCGTGTGCTGCGCGGCGTCGTAGAGGTTGTCGTTGACGCCCATCACGATCGTGATGTCCTCGTTCTTGGCGGGCGCCGAGATGATGACCTTCTTCGCGCCGTTGTCGACGTGCACCTTGGCCTTGGTGGCGTCGGTGAAGAAGCCGGTCGACTCGATGACCACGTCCGCGCCGACATCGCCCCACTTGAGGTTGGCCGGGTCGCGGTCGGCGAAGGCCTTGAAGGTCTTGCCGCCCACGGTGATCTCGTCGGCGGTCGCCTTCACCTCGTACGGCAGGCGGCCGAGGATCGAGTCGTACTTGAGCAGGTGCGCGAGCGTCGCGTTGTCGGTCAGGTCGTTCACGCCGACGATCTCGATGTCCGCCCCCGAGGCGAGAGCCGCCCGGAAGAAGTTGCGGCCGATACGGCCGAAGCCGTTGATGCCAACCCGGATGGTCACAGGTGGGTCTCCTCGTTTCGGTCCGCCGGATTTAGCGACCGGCGGAGGGTCTGCGTCTGCCGACCATGGTCGAGGCCGGCACGAATGGGTCGTCCGGCCGCCGCGCCCGAGGTGATGAGGCGCCACAGTCGGCGGCCTTCACGGCCCCGGTCGGCCGAGCTGCCGGCACCGTCGCCGTCGCTGCAAACCCTAGCCGAGCCCGTCGGCAAGATCACCGCCGGGTGGGGCGCGTCAGCAGGCCATCATCTCCGGGGTGACCGCCGCTTCGGTGTCCGGGATGCCGAGGTCGCGGGCCCGCTTGTCGGCCAGCGCGAGCAGGCGGCGGATCCGGCCGGCGATGGCGTCCTTCGTCAGCGGCGGGTCGGCCAGCGCGCCCAGCTCCTCCAGCGACGCCTGCCGGTGCTCCAGCCGCAGGCGCCCGGCGGAGGTCAGGTGGTTCGGCGCCTCGTCGGCCAGGATCTCCAGCGCGCGGGTGACCCGGGCGGCCGCGGCCACCGCGGCGCGGGCCGATCGGCGCAGGTTGGCGTCGTCGAAGTTGGCCAGCCGGTTCGCCGTGGCCCGCACCTCGCGGCGCACCCGGCGCTCCTCCCAGGCCAGCACCGAGGCGTGTGCTCCTATGCGCGTCAGCAGGGCCGCGATGGCGTCGCCGTCCTTGATGACCACCCGGTCGACGCCCCGGACCTCGCGCTCCTTGGCGGTGATCCCGATGCGACGGGCCGCGCCGCGCAGCGCCAGCGCCGCCTCGGGCCCGGGGCAGGTGATCTCCAGGGCGCTGGAGCGGCCGGGCTCGGTGAGGGAACCGTGGGCCATGAAGGCGCCGCGCCAGGCGGCCACGGCGCAGCAGACGTTCGCGGAGACGACGTGCGGCGGCAGGCCCCGCACCGGACGGCCGCGCACGTCGAGCAGGCCGGTCTGGCGGGCCAGCGCCTCGCCGTCCTTGACGATGCGCACGATGTAGTGGCTGCCCTTGCGCAGGCCGCCGGAGGCGAGGACGTGCACCTCGCTGGGGTACCCGTAGACGTCGGCGATCTCCCGCCGCAGCCGCCGGGCGACCGCGCCGGTGTCGAGCTCGGCCTCGACCACGACCCGGCCGGAGACGATGTGCAGGCCGCCCGCGAAGCGCAGCAGGGCCGCCATCTCCGCGCGGCGGCAGCACGGCTTGGGCACGTCGACCCGGCTCAGCTCGTCCTTGACCGCTGCCGTCATCGCCATCGTGTTGTCACCTCATGCGCCGGATCTTGAACAGTG
>NZ_CAKUCL010000364.1 GCF_934643405.1 uncultured Actinoplanes sp. | reverse complement strand
GCCTCCTGCACCGCCTCGGAGACCAGCGCCCCCGCGGCCAGCGCGAGCGCGGCGGTCGCGGCGAAACGGTCGCCCGCCCCGCACGTGTCGCCGTGAGCGACTCGCGGCGGCGGCACCACCAGCGGCGTCGAGCCCGAATGGCACAGCACCGCGCCCTGCGCGCCGCAGGTCACCACGACCGCGCCGGCCCGCCACCGCTGCCGCAGCGCCTGACCGCCGCGCTGCGCCGTGCTCAGCGTCGAGCCGCCGCCCGCGTCGCCGGCGAGCTTGCGCACCTCGGCCAGGTTCGGCGTCACCAGCCGCACGTTCGGCACCGGCGCCGGCCCGTTCGGGTGCGGGTCCCAGACGATCGGCGCCTTCGTCTCCTCCAGGGCCCGGCGCAGCTCCGGATGCCGCGCCACCCCGCGCCCGTAGTCGCTGACCAGCACCGCGGTCGCGTCGCGGATCGCGTCCAGCGCCGCGTCCGGCGCCTCCTCCGGCGCCTGCGGCGCACCGCCGCGGTCCAGGCGCAGCAGCACCTGACCGGCCGCCCGCATCCGGATCTTCTCGGGCGTGGCGCCGGGCAACGGCAGCGCGTACAGGGCGACCCCGGCGGCGGTGAGCAGCTCGCTGAGCCGCGCGCCACCCGCGTCGTCGGCCAGCGCGGTGACCAGGCTGACCTTCTCGCCGCTCGCCGCCGCCAGCAGGGCCGCGAGCCCGGCCCCGCCCGGACGGTCGTGCACGCTCTCCTCGTCCAGCACCGGCGCCGGGGCGTCCGGCGCGATCCGGTTCACGCTGCCTTCCACGTCCCGGTCCAGCAGCGTGTCGCCGACGATGACGAGACCGCTCATACGCCCACCTCCAGCGCGTTGTCGAAAGGGACTCGGCCCGCCAGCGCCCGGTCGAGGTACTCACACATCAGATGCACCGCGACCAGGTGCAGCTCCTGCACCACCTGGCTGTCCGGCGACGGGCACCGCAACGCCTCGTCGCACGCGCCGGCCAGGGGGTTGTCGCCCGCACCGGTCAGCGCCCAGGTCCGCATCCCGCACTCCCGGGCCGCGTGCACCGCCTGCAGCAGGTTGGCGCTGCGGCCGCTGGTCGACATCACCAGCAGCACGTCACCGGGCCGGCCGTGTGCCCGCACCTGCCGGGCGAACACCTCCTCGAACCCGTAGTCGTTGCTGATCGCGGTGACCGCCGACGAGTCCGGGGTGAGCGCGATCGCGGACAGCGGACGGCGCTCGTCGCGCAGCCGGCCGACCAGCTCGGCGGCCAGGTGCTGGGCCTCGGCCGCGCTGCCGCCGTTGCCGGCGACCAGCAGCCGGCCGCCCTCGCCGAGGTGCTGCGCGAGCAGGCCACCCCAGCGGACCAGCCGGCCGGCCTCGGCGCGGAACGGGACGATGGCGTCGGACAGGGCGGTCAGGTGTTGGTCCAGGGCTTCCATCAGGCGGCGACCTCCGGCTCGGGGACACGGTGACGGGCGATGGCGGCGTAGACACCGGCGAGGCGGGCGGCGACGCGGGGCCACGCGTAGGAGTGGACCGCCCGGTCGACGGCCGCGGCGCCGTACGCGACCCGGCGCATGTCGTCGGTGACCAGCCGGCGCAGGGTGCGGCCGATCGCCACCGGGTCGCGAGCCGGCACCAGGTCGCCGGTGATGCCGTCGACCACGGTGTCCGCCAGTCCGCCGACCGCGCTGGCCACCACCGGCACGCCGCAGGCCATGGCCTCCAGCGCGGTGAGCCCGAACGGCTCGTACCAGGGGGTGGCGGCGAGGATGTCGGCGGAGCGGTACCAGGCCGGCATCTGGTGGGCGGGTACCGCGCCGGCCAGCCGCACCCGGTCGCCGACCCGGCACTCCTGGGCGACGCGGCGCAGCCTGCGGGCGTACGGGTCGCCGTCGAGATCGCCCCCGGGCGGCCCACCGACCACGACCAGGTCCGCACCGGGCACCGCGGGCAGCGCCCGGATCAGGTCCTCGACGCCCTTGCGCTCGACCAGCCGGGCCACGGTCAGGATGCGGACACGGTCGTTGCCGCGCGGCACGGCCGGGCCGACGGGCTCGAAGCGGTCGGTGTTCACCCCGGACGGGACGAGCACCATGCGGTCGCGCGGCACGCCCATCCGGACCAGCTCGGTGATCTCGTCCTGGCACTGCGCGACCACCCGGTCCACGGCACGGCCGAGTTCGCGTTCGTAGGCGATCCGCCGCGGCGGGCTCGTGTCGGCGGCGCCCTGGTGGCGTCGTTTCACCGTGCCCAGCGCGTGATACGTCTGCAGGACCGGCACCCCGCAGGCGCGCCCGGCGGTGACCGCGGCCAGCCCGCTCATCCAGAAGTGGGCGTGCGCGACGTCCGGCATCCACTCGTCGTGCCAGTCGGTGGCCATCCATTCGGCGAACGCGCCCATGTGCGGCAGCAGCTCGTCCTTGGGCAGCGCCGTGGCGGGGCCGGCGGGCACGTGCACCACGTCGACGCGCTCGCCGAGCGGCACGACCGCGGGCAGATCGGGGTTGTCCCGCCGGGTGTAGACGCGGACCTCGTGGCCGTCGGCGGCGAGGGCCGCGGACAGCTCGGCCACGTGGGCGTTCTGCCCGCCCGCGTCGACGCCGCCGAGCGCGGCGAGCGGGCTGGCGTGTTCGGAGATCATCGCGATCCGCATGTTTCCTCCTCCAGCAGCCGGTCCCAGTCCGCGAGGAACCGGTCCAGGCCGTAGCGGTTCAAGGCCACCTGCCGGGCACGTTCGCCCAGGGCACGAGCGGCCGCGGGGTCCTCGAGCAGCCACCGGGTGGCCTCCACGAGGGTGTCGACGCGGGTGTCGAAGACGCCGGCGTCGGGCGGTATCGCGACCGCCTCGGTGGTGGCCAGGCCGACCACCGGCATGCCCATCCGCATGGCCTCGATCAGGCTCAGCCCCAGCGACGTCCAGCGGGTCAGGTGCAGATAGACCCGGCGCTGCGCGACCAGGCGGTGCATCTCGTGCTGCGGCGGGTCCTCGTACGGCGTGACCCGCGCCGACCGCAGCGGTTGCACCCCCATGCCGAAGACGTCGAGCGGCGCCACCCGGGCGAACCGCTCGAACAGGTCGGTGCCGGTGACCCGGCCGCGGCGTACCGGCTCGTTGGTGACCACCGCGAGCCGGTCCGCCTCGCCGGTCCACCGGGCCCGGGGCTCGGCGATGCCGTGCTCGATGACCGTGGTGCGGGTGCCGCCGGTGTCCCAGAACAGCTGGTTGAAGTGGGTGACGTGCACGACGATCAGGTCGTCGCGGTCGGCCATCGGATGCCGCGTGTCCGGCACGTCGCCCTTGGGGGTGTTGTGCTCGACGTAGACGACCGGGACGCCGCGCGGCACCAGCTCGAGCTCCTCCGGGCGCTGCACGATCGCGACGTCGGCGTCGCGGATCTGCTCGAGCGGCAGCTCCTCGACGGTGGGCGGCCAGTCGAAGGTGCGTGCCCGGCCCCGGCCCCACGCGTCGCGGGCCTCGTTGACCGGCACCAGATAGCGGTGCTTGCCCTGGACGAAGGCGGTGGTCCAGGAGCCGTGCACGTGCCAGAGCAGGATGTTCACGCGGCGACCTCGATCTTCTCGGCGACGCTGCCGACGGCCCGGACCACCTCGGCCGGGTCGATGGACGACAGACACGGATGCCCGGGGACCGGGCAGACGGCGGCGCGGGTGTCCCGGCAGGCGGCGCCGGCCAGGCCGAGCCGCACGTTCGGTACCCGGTAGGGCCCCCACTGTCCATAAGGGACAGTGGGCGCGTAGAGGCTGACCACCGGGGTGCCGGTGGCGGCCGCCAGGTGCGCCGGGCCGGTGTTGCCGGAGACCACGCAGGACGCGCCGGCCAGGACGCGGGCCAGCTCGGCGAGGCTCGTGCGCCCGGTCGTCGCCGCCACGTCACCGGCGGCGTAGGCGGCGAGTTCCTGCTCCCCCGGCCCGCCGCTGACCAGCACCCGGTGCCCCGCCGCCACCAGGGCCGCGACGATCCGGCGCATCAGCTCCGGCGGGCAGGCCCGGGCGCCGACGCTGGCGCCCGGATGAACGACGACGTACGCCCCGGGCCCCTCCCGGTGCACGCCGCGGACGCGCAGGCCGCCGTCGTCGTCGTCCGGGAGCGCGAACCCGGCGGCCGCGGCGACGCTGCGGGCCCGCTCGGCCTCGGGGATCCCGGCCGGCACGCGATGCCGGACGTCCAGAAGGGAGCCCGGATAGTCCTCGCTGATCGCGGTGATCCGCCCGACGCCGGCCGTGCGCAGCAGCAGCGCCAACGGCAGCGCGGACTGATGGAACGAGGTGAAGACGACCGCCTCGTCCACGCCGAGAGCGCGGATCCGTCCGGTCAGGGCGGCCAGATCGGCCGGGTCGACGGGGTCCGGCGACGGGTCGATCCACGGCAGCCGCCACTCGACGATCTCGTCCACGCCGGGCAGCAGCTCGGCGGCGGCCCGCCCTCGCGGCCCGCACAGCATCACCACGCGCGACGCTCCGGCCGCCACCGCCCGGATGCCCGGCCCGGTGACCAGAACGTCCCCGGCCGAGTCGGACCGGACGACCAGGACGGTCCCGGCCGGTCCGGGGCGCGGTGCCGCGGACGTCAGTGTCAGCCGGTGCAGGATCCGGCCGGCCGCGTCACCGATCGTCGCCGCCACGTCCGGTGCGGCATCGATCTCGTCGGCCCGGGTCACCGGGGTCGGCACCAGGATCCCGGCCGCGCCGGCCGCCTGCGCGGCGGTCATGTCCCGGCCGATGTCACCCACCACCACGCACCGGGCGGCGCTCGTGCGCAGGGCCGTCGCCGCGGCCGTGACCAGGCCCGGGGCGGGCTTGCGACAACCGCATCCGGCAGTGTCGTCGTGCGGGCAGATCTGCCACGTGTCGAACGGCCCGAGCAACTGCGTGACGCGCCGGTTCACCGCGTCCATCTCGCCGGCGGTGAACAGGCCGCGGGCCAGCCCGGACTGGTTGGTGACCACGCCGACGCGCAGGCCGGCGGCGCGCAGCCGGTCGACGGCCTCGCGGGCGCCGGGCATCGGCCGCACCTTGCCGGGGTCGCCGTTGTACGGGACGTCCTCGATGAGGGTGCCGTCGCGGTCGAACAGGACCGCGTCGAACAGCGCGCTCACGGCCGGCTCACGTTCCGCCACCGCCACCAGCCGCGCAGCCAGTGGGCCATGGCGACCGGCGGGATCGCCGCGCTGGTGACCAGCATGGTGCCGACCTCGGCCGGGTCGCGCGGTCCGGGCCGGATGCGGGCCGCGGCGAACTCGGCGGTGCCGGCCAGCCAGATCGCGCCGGCCGCGACGGCCGTGCGGCGGTGCCCGGTCAGCGCGGCGGCCAGGGCCACCA
>NZ_CAKUCL010000363.1 GCF_934643405.1 uncultured Actinoplanes sp. | reverse complement strand
AGAAGAGGGCACGCGCAGGTACGCGTAGTGCTGTTCGTCGAGGGGTACGACCGGTCCTGTGATGAGCCCGTTTCGGATCGAGACAGATCCCGCAGACTATGTTGATCTACAGGAGCGCTTGCGGCGTATCCGGTGGCCGGGGAATGCGCCGGACAACGATGACGACGGCCCGAACGCCGGGTTTCTCCGGCGGCTGATGGAACACTGGCGCGAGAGGTACGACTGGTGGGCGGCTCAACAATCACTGAACCGGCTGCCACAGTTCATGGTCTCCGTCGACGGCATGCAGATACATACCGTATTTGCGGCTGGACGGGGGCCGCGCCCATTGCCGTTGCTTTTGACTCACGGATGGCCCAGCACCTTCACCGAGTTCACGGGAATCATGGGGCGCCTCACGGATCCGCAAGCGTACGGCGGTGATCCCGCCGATGCATTCGACGTGGCGATCCCCTCATTGCCAGGTTTTGTATTCTCCGATCCGTTGCCGAACGGCTCCATCCGACACGTGACCACGCTGTGGGTTAAGCTCATGAGCGCGCTCGGGTACGAGCGTTTCGGCGCACACGGCGGGGACATCGGCGCCTTCGTCACCAATCGCTTGGCTATCGAGCATCCCGACCATTTGGTCGGCATACACACCGGATTTCCGGCTGAGCCAGCCTTCGCCGAGGACCTGGACGACGAGGAACGGAGATTCCTCGATCACCGGAAATATGACCGGGAGTCCGGTGGCGCGTACGCTCATATCCAGCGAACGAGGCCCTGGACATTGACGTATGCCCTGTCTGATTCCCCGACCGGCCTTGCGGCCTGGATCCTCGACAAATGGCGAGACTGGACCGACTGCGACGGCGATCTCCGGAACAGGTTCACGTTCGACGACTTGCTGACGGTGGTCAACCTGTACTGGCTGACCAAGACAATCGGCACGTCATTTAGATTCTATCGGGAATGGGGACTGAACGGCGATCCGGACCTGATATCGCAGCTCTATCCATCCTGCCCTCCGGGAACCGATGCCTACCCGCTCGCATCTGGCGAGCGTATTGAAGTACCCGCCGCCGTCGCGCTGTTCAAGGCCCGATTTCCGGAGCAATACGTCAGGCGTTCTTACACAGATCTCCGTCGGTTCACCATCATGCCGAGGGGCGGACACTTCCCCGCCCTGGAAGAACCAGACTTGCTGGTGAACGACTTGCGTAGGTTCTTCCGGCCGCTGCGCAATCACCCCATCGCGCAAAGGTGACGTACATATACCGGCATCATCAATGCAATCCGACCGAATGATCAGATGCACTGTTCTCGGCATGTCCGAGTGTCGGTGGTTTTCCGGTGCCGTTACCGTGCGTGGCTGATGGTGGTGTTCAGGCGGGTGCGGACGACGAGGTCGTGCAGGGCCTCGACGGCGGCGGGGTCGAGGTGTTCGGGTAGTGGTGAGCTGTCGCGGGCGGTTTCGAGTTCGGCGCGCAGGCGGGGGATGTCGGTGTTCAGATGCCGGGCGGCGCCGTCGGGCAGGGGTGCGTGTTCGGCGTGTTCTTTTGCGGCGATCAGGTCCGGCACGTACGGCACACCGGTGCCGAGCAGGCGCAGGTCGGTTTCGATGTGTCCGGTGCGCATCAGGTGGATCCCGGTCAGCAGTACCCGCAGGGTGTAGAGGGCCGGTTTAAGCCGGCCGGTGGTGGTGTAGAGCTTCTGCTGGCCGGCGGCGAAGCCGAGGTAGTGGTGCGCGTGGTGGCGGGTGACCAGGCCGCCTGCCAGGGCTTTGAGGTCGGCGTGGACGCTGGTGGTGACCACGATCAGCGGGGACAGCAGTTGTTCCAGGACGTAGCCGTTGCGGCTGGTCAGCAGGCGGGCGAACTTGAGCAGGTCGTGGCTGACCACGTCCAGCTCGACCCCGTCCCGGACCCCGGTGTGCTGCACCGTTTCCGGGCCGGTGCGCAGCCCGACCACTTCGGCGGCCGGTAACACGTGCGCGGCGCGCAGGTCCAGGTCGGAGTCGATCGAGGCGAATCCGTACAGGTGCGCGCCGCTGACGGTGGCGAACACCAGCGGGTACGGCAACGCGCGGGCGGTTTCGCTCGCCCAAGCCGGCACCTCGAGGGTCATCCCAGGTTCCTTTCCCGTACGGCGATCAGGAAGTCGTCGACCGCGGCACGGTCCGGCTCCGGCGGCAGCTGGGTTCTGGCCGCCGCGTCGGCGAGGTCGGCCAGCAACTCGGCCGCCCACGCGGCCACCCGTTCCCAGGGCACCTCCCCGCGTCGCACGGCGAGCAACCGCTCCCGCAGCGGCGTCACGTCGACCAAGACCTCGCCGGTACGCAGCACGTGCGCCCCCGCGTACAGCAGCCGGATCATGTGCATGGCCTGCTTGTGGTTGGTCTGCCCGGTCCGTTCCCGGCGCGCGGCGACCCGGTCGAGCTGGTCCTGGGCGTACCGGCCGTAGGTGTCGGCCACCCGCCGCGACAGGAACGCCCGCCGGATCGCCAGCAGCTGCCGGCCGTCGTCGGTGACCTGCTCGATCAGCGGCGACCACAAGACCTCCAGCACCGTCGGGTTCGCCTGCAACGCGAGCGTGCAGAACCGTTCGACCTCCCACGAGAACTGCTCGGCGGCCGGCCCGTCCAGGTGGGTGGGCGGCTTGTCGAGACGCCAGAACCAGCGGGTCGGCGCCGCGTACACCCCGCGCCGGTCATGATCGGAGCCGAGCCCGGCGAGCCCGTACGCCCGCGATCCGACCATCACCGCGAGGATCGTGTGCTCCCGGACCAACTCGATCATGAGCGGGAACCCTACCGAAACCACGGTGCGCGCACTCGGAGTTTCCGACCGCCGGCTTCGGCAGGAACGAGCAGGTCAGCCCGTCGAAGGGAGCCCACTCTCCGTAGCGAGCACTTCGCGGCAGGTGATCGCGCCTGATCTCGGATGAGCTTCCTTGACCAGTCGAATTGTGCAAGGACGCCGGGAACGACGAAGGCGAGGAAAGGCGGCCGTGTCGGAGTGCGGTTGCCGGCCACCTGGGGACAGCCCCGCGCAGTAGGCAGCTCTCACGTTGAACAGCTCAATGTGGCTGGACGGACCATTCCCGGCAGTCGGATCTGCCAGCGAGGATGAACGGTCTCGTGGCGTGCTATGCCGCTGATTCAAGGGGGGCTCAACATGCGTACCGTCAAACGACTCGTCATCGTCGTTGCCGCCGCTGCGGCTACGTTGCTGGCCTGGCAAGCCGCTGCCGCGGCGGCATCGATGGTCGAGTACGCGCTGCTCTGATCTGCCAGGCTGCGGCTCGCGCGGCTCGCGCACGATCAGCCTTGCGCATCGCGGGTGGGCAGACAACGCGCAGCGAGCCGCCCCAAGAGGGCTTCGGACGGCGCGCGTCGTCTCCCCGACCGATCACGATCAGGAAGCCACGAGGTAGGCGTGACGATCACTGGCACACCTGTTGTTGATGCGCTGGAGACGTTCTACCGCCGCGACATCGATGACCTTGC
Organism: uncultured Actinoplanes sp.; assembly: GCF_934643405.1. Classification (GTDB taxonomy): domain Bacteria; phylum Actinomycetota; class Actinomycetes; order Mycobacteriales; family Micromonosporaceae; genus Actinoplanes. The sequence goes on along the minus strand of NZ_CAKUCL010000363.1, from coordinate 1,855 downwards.
CCGCTGGGTCCGCCGCACACTGGACGACTCCGTCTCGCGGGACGCCGACGTTAACGAAATTCTGGCCGCGCTACGGGCTGACGAGTTCCTCGCCGTCTACCTCGAACAGATCCACAGTGTTCCGCCCGAGCGATGGGCCCGGTCGCTGCCGCTGGCGGAAGGACGCCTGCGTGCCGCGCTGTTAGGGCGCGAACTGATCGACGTGCCGCGCAGCGGACGACTCAATCTGATCATGGATGGCCAGCACTACGGGGCCGAGCGGCTACCTGGGCAACTCTCCGCGGACTACCGGGAGTTGAAGGGGCCGCTCTGCTATGCCCACGACGTGGTGCTCGAAGATCCGTTCGACGACGAGCACCACGCGTTGCGGATCATCGAAACCATCCGCGAGACGTTCCCGCAAGTGCAGGCTCGACCTGCCCCGCACCCCGACCTTTTCGTTCGCACCGTGGAGGCATTGGCAGACCTCGCTCCGCTGGTCCGCGCGGGGATCGTGACCTTCCTGCCTCGGCAGTTGACCGCTGACCCGCGCAGCATCGAGGTGGCCGGATCCTCCCTCGCCGGCGCCGGCGGCGAGATCTCGCGACGTGAACTGGCGGAGCGAACGCTCCGTGCGTGGCTCTTGACCGGTGGCCGGGCGGTGCCCCTGTTCGCTTCGGAGGACGAGGAGTCCGCGTTCAATGACGCAGCAGGCGTGTTGTCCGCGCTGACGCCCGCCGCAGAGAGCACGGCCCTGCGTCACCTTGCCGCGCTGGCCGTGCCGGCCAGCGGCCGGCTGGAGATCCGCCGGATGCTGGAGATCAGGCACGAGGATGCGTTCGCCCACTTCCGCGTCCGGCAACGGAAAGCACTCCTCGCCGTGGGCGATGGTCTGGACTCAGACGCCCGCCGGATCTACCGAGAGGAGATGCGCGCCGCCGCCGAGGAGGTCAACCGTCGGACGGGCCGCGGTCTGCTGGCCAAGTTCACCGTGCCCAAGGCTATGGGCTGGCTCACCGGCGCGATGGTCGTCCACCCGGACGGTTGGAAGGCGGCGCTCGGGGCCCTCGGGGCATTGAGCACGGAAGCCGTCCTGGAGGCATGGCAGGACCGCGACGCGCGGGCACACCGGGCGCTGCACCACCATTACGCGACCCTGGCCGGCCCGCCGCGCGACTGACCGCCGACGGCTCGTACGCATCCGGATCCGGCACCCGACGACGCCGGCCCCGCCATCAGTCGCCGTTGCGGGCGAGTACGCAGCGTGACGCCCGGTTCGTGATATATGCCTGCGGCACAGCATCCCCGGCCGGGATGCTCTGCTTGCGGCCGCCTACGGCTTGCGGACCAGAACTCCCGATGAGATCCACTGCACGATCGTCGCAGCTAGGTGGACTGCGGCTTGTGATTCCTCCAGCGTTTGGCGACGCGCAGTGGGGGTGCCAGCGTGTCGGGACCTTTGTCCTTCCTCGAGTGCCGTGAGCATCGAGACGAGCACTCCAACCGAGGTTGGCAAGGCGTCCTTACCCGGTAGCACCAACTCCCACTTTCTGATCGCGTCGCGCAGGTGATCACGGGCGAGCCCGAGCCGGGCGCGTGGGTTGGTCGGTAGCGTGAGCGGGACCAACGCCGCCTCGACCGCCAACACCGCCTCGCGATACGCGGTGTCCGGGTTCGGATCCCGGCCGTACGCGTGGTCCCACGCTTCGCGCAGATGGTCGGCCGCGGTCTCGTCTGCTTCGTCGATCGCGGTAAGGGTAGCCGCGGTCACCGTCTGGTCTAGTCGCCGCTCGAGTCTTGGGTCTGCTGCACCGATAGGTGACGGGGCAAGTCACGCGGCCTGACTGGCCGGTGGGGTCATGATGGTCTCGTACTC
>NZ_CAKUCL010000362.1 GCF_934643405.1 uncultured Actinoplanes sp. | reverse complement strand
ACCTGGTGGATCCGCCAGGCCATCACCCGCGCCATGGCCGACCAGGCCCGCACCATCCGCATCCCGGTGCACATGGTCGAGCAGGTCAACCGCATGGTCCGCAGCCGCCGCGATCTGTCCGCCTCGCTCGGCCGCGAGCCCAGCATCGCGGAGATCGCCCAGGCGATGAGCGTTCCGGAGTTCCAGGTCATCGAGCTGATCTCGTACGACCGGGAGCCGGTCAGCCTGGACCAGGCCGTCGGCGAGGACGGGGAGAGCGCGCTGGGCGACTTCGTCGCGGCCGCCGACCCGCACCAGCCCGGCGCGTCCGGCCAGGGCGAGCTGCGCAACGAGGTCGAGATCGTGCTGGCCACGCTCTCCGAGCGGGAGTCCGCGGTGATCCGGCTGCGCTTCGGCCTGGACGACGGCCGGCAGCGCACGCTCGACGAGGTGGGCCGCGAGTTCGGGCTCAGCCGCGAGCGGATCCGCCAGATCGAGAAGGTCACCATGCTGAAGCTGCGCGACCCGGAGCGCGCCTCCCGGCTCGAGGCCTACGCCAGCTGATTCGCGTCACGAAAGAGTCCGCCCGAGGGCGGGCTCTTTCCGTGCCCGCCCCCTTCGGGTGGGAAGCTGATCGGGGAGGCGCCAGCATGCCATTGGAGCCGCGGATCCGTGACTGGATCGAGACCGTCGGCCTGCCCGGCAGCAAGGTCACCGGGTCCCGGCCGCTGACCGGCGGATACAGCAACGACAACACCCTGGTCGTCACCTCCGACGGGGGCGAATACGTCCTCCGGCGCTATCTGCGGACCAATTCCTGCGCGGTGGAGGCGGCGCTGGCCACCCGGCTGGCCGGGGTGGTGCCGGTGGCCGAGGTGATCGCCGCCGATCCGACCGCAGAGGCGGCCGGTGAGCCCGCGATGCTGTCGGCCTTCATGCCCGGGCGGCTGCTCGGTGACGTGCTGGCCGAGGTCTCCGGGCCCGCGGCAGCCGAGCTGGGCCGCGCGGCCGGGCGGACACTGGCGGCCATCCGATCGGTGTCGTTCGCCGCGCCGGGATTCTTCTCCGGTGGCGAGCTCGAGCCCGGCCCCGCCGGAATCGAGCCGACCGGCGACCTCGACGCCTTCGTCCGCCGCTGCCTGGCCGAGGGGAACGCCACCGGCCACCTCAGCGGCGACGAACAGCGCCGGCTGGTCCGCTTCGCCGAGCGGGTCACGCCGCGCCTGGCGGTCCTGCGGGGCTCCCGGCAATTGGTGCACGCCGACTACAACCCGAAGAATCTGCTGGTGGCGCCGCGGGACCGGAGCTGGGCGGTGACCGCGGTGCTGGACTGGGAGTTCGCGTTCAGCAGCTCGCCGCTGTTCGACCTCGGCAACATGCTGCGCGACCCGCGGCCGGCCGGCTTCGGCGAGGGCTTCGCCGACGGATACCGGGCCGGCGGCGGGTCCCTGCCGGACGACTGGCGGCGGCTCAGCCAGGCCCTCGATCTGTTCTCCCTGGCGGACCTCCTCACCCGTCCGGTCGACCATCGGTACTTCCGGCGGGCGGTCGAGCGGATCCGCCGCCTGGTCGGCTAGCGGGTTCCGAGGCGGCGGGGGCCCGTGTCGGGGCGGGCCAGGGCCGGGCCGATCTCGGTGGCGGCGTGCAATACCGAGCAGCCGTCGGGGCGGGCCAGCACCGGGTTCAGCGAGAGCGAGCGGACGCGGGGGTGTTCGTCGGCGAGACGGCCCACGCGCAGGAGCAGATCGATCAGGGCGGCACGGTCCACCGGGGTGGAGCCGCGGTAGCCGTGCAGCAACGGCGCGGCCCGGGGCTCGTCGACCAGGGCCTCGGCCGAGCGGTCGGTCAGCGGGGCCGCACGCCAGGCCAGGTCGCCGAGCAGCTCACTGGCCACGCCGCCGAGACCGAACCCGACGATCGGGCCGAACGCCGGGTCCTCCTGCACCTCGATGCGGCAGGCCACGCCGGGGGCGACCATCGTCTGCACCAGCACGTCGGTGCCGAACGACTCGGCGAGGGAGCGGTACGCCGTCCGCAGATCGTCCTCGTCGGCCAGCGCGAGCCGCACCGCGCCCAGGTCGATGCGGTGCCGCAGGGCGCCGCCGGCCGCCTTCAACGCCACCGGATAGCCGAGCTGCGACGCGGCGAACAGCGCCTCCTCCACCGAACTGACCAGAGTGGACGGTACGACGTCGATGCCGTACGCGGCCAGCAGCTCGGACGGCGGCCCGTCCACGTCCGCGGCGGCGGGGTCCACACCGGACAGTTCGGGGAGGACGCCGGGCGGGCGACGCGTCCATGCGGCGTACGCGGCCACGCGCGCCAGAGCCCGCACCGCCTCCTCCACCGACGGGTACGCCGGGACACGCGCCGGCAGGTTGCCCAGCAGGAAGGTGGCGACCGTCGGCTTCTCCCCGGCCAGCGCGACACCGGCCAGCGCCGCGGCGAAGTCGGCGTCCTCGTCGACCAGCTGGCCGGGCAGCGGCGGCGCGAACACCACCACCAGCGCGTCGGCCCGGTCGTCGACCGCGGCGTCGGCCAGCGCAGCGGCGAACTCGCGCGCGCCGGCCTGCGGGCCGATGCGGCGCGGATATCCCTCGGCCACGGTGAGACCGTTCGCCCGGCAGGCCGCCACCGCCAACGCGGACAATGCCGACGAATTGCCCACCACGGCGACCCGATGGCCGGCGGGAAGCGGCTGGTGGGCGAGCAGCAGGCCGACGTCGAACATCTCCCGCACGGTGTCCACCCGGATCACCCCGGACCGGGCGAACAGCGCGGTCACCGCGTGCGCGTCCGGGCCGGGCTGGTCACCGGCCAGGCCGGGCGGGCGCGTCGCCGAGGCCACCGCCACCACCGGCTTGACCCGGCTCATCCGGCGGGCCAGGCGGGCGAACTTGCGCGGGTTGCCGAACGTCTCCAGATAGAGCATGACCACGTCGGTGCCGGGATCGTCCTGCCAGTACTGCAACAGGTCGTTGCCGGACACGTCGGCACGGTTGCCCGCCGACACGAAGCTGGACAGCCCCAGGCCACGACGGTCCGCCTCGGCCAGCAGCGCCACCCCCAGAGCCCCGCTCTGGCTGAAGAACCCCACCCGTCCGGCGGCCGGCAATGCGGGCGCCAGGGTGGCGTTCAACCGTACGGAAGCGGAGGTGTTGGCCACCCCCATGCTGTTCGGCCCCACCACGCGCAACCCCGCGGCATGCGCGCTCTCGATCAGCGCACGCTGGGCGGCGGCGCCCTCGGCGCCGGCCTCGGCGAACCCCGCCGAGACCACCACCAGGCCCCCCGCGCCACTCGCGGCGGCGTCGGCGACCGCGGCCGAGACACCGTCCGGCGGTACGGCGATGAGCGCCAGATCCACCGCCACCCCGGCATCGGCGGCCGAGCGGTACGCGGCGAGCCCGGCGACCCGCTGTGCGCGCGGGTGGACCGGCACGATCGTCCCGGTGTAGCCCCCGTCGCGCAGATGGCCCAGCATCGCGGCGCCGATGCCCTGCCCGCTGGCACTCGCCCCGTAGACCGCGACCGCCCGCGGCGCCAGCAACCGGGCGATGGACCGCGCCTCGGTGAGCTTCTCCCGCGACTCCTGCACCTCCCGCGACTTCTCGGTGGGCGCGATCGGGAAGCTCAGGTGCACGACGCCGTCCTCGTACCGCCGCTGCACCTGATAGCCGAAGTCGCCGAAGACGCGCAGCATGCCGCCGTTCTCCGGCAGGACCTCCGCGACGAACCGGCGGATCCCGTTCTCCCGGGCCGCCTCGGCGAGGTGTTCCATCAGCACCGAGCCGATGCCGCGACCCTGGTGCGCGTCCTCCACCACGAAAGCGACCTCGGCCTCGGGCGATTCCGGGCCGAGCCGTTCGTACCGCCCGACCGCCATGATGCGTGGGCCGGAGACGACGACGAACGCCTCCCGGTCCTGGTGGTCGACGTTGACGAACCGGTGCAGGTCACGCTCCGGGATGCGCGGATAGGGCGAGAAATAGCGCAGGTAACGGGTGCGCTCGCTCATCCGCGAGTGCAGCTCCACGATCGCGTCCGCGTCGGTGGGCCGAATCTGTCGCAAGTGGACGGCACTGCCGTCGGAGAGCAGGACGTCGGCGCTCTTCTCCATCGCGCTCCTCGTGCGGTCGTCAGTCCCGGGGATCGTGCGGATCGAGGCCGTGCAGCGGGAACACGGCGTTGCGGGTGGCCTGGATCGCCCGGTCGACCGGGTCGGTGTCACCCGGCGTCCACTCCTCGACGACCGGCGGGGTGCCGTCGGTCATGCTCCGCGGGGCCTCCACCGACGGCCAGCGGTCGGCGGCGAGGCGACGCCAGCTTTCCGGTGTACGGGTGTCCGGTTCCAGTGGTTCTCCGGTGGCGACGGCCAGCAGGTGGGTCCAGGCCCGCGGCACCACCTCCACGAGGGCGTATCCCCCGCCGCCGGTGGCCACCCACCGCCCGTCGCAGAGCTCGTCGGCCAGCTCCCGCATCGCGAGGTACGCCGCTCGCTGCCCGTCGACCGACAGGCTCAGGTCGGCCAGCGGGTCGAGGCGGTGGGCGTCGGCGCCGCACTGGCTGAACAGGATCTCCGGCGCGAACGCGCGCAGCATCGACGGCACGATCGCGTGGAACGCCCGCAGCCAGCCGGCGTCGCCGGTGCCGGGTGGCAGCGGCACATTGACCGCCAGGCCCTCGGCGCCCGCCCCGCCGATCTCGTCGGCGAAGCCGGTGCCCGGGAACAACGCGAGCGGCGTCTCGTGCAGGCTGATCGTGAGGACCCGGGGGTCGTCGTAGAACGCGGCCTGCACACCGTCGCCGTGATGCACGTCCACGTCCACATAGGCGATCCGCTGGGCGCCCTGGTCGAGCAGCTTGGCGATGGCCACGGCGGGGTCGTTGTAGACGCAGAAGCCGGACGCCCGGGCGGCCAGCGCGTGATGCAGGCCACCGGCGACGTTCACGGCCCGGACCGCCGTACCGTGCCAGACCGCCTCGGCAGCCGCGAGGGTGGCGCCGCAGACGCGGGCGGACGCCTCGTGCATGCCCTCGAAGACCGGGTTGTCCGGGGTGTTCAGCCCCCAGCCGGTGAAGAACGGGTCGTGCGGGGCGGCGCGGACGGCGTCGAGGTAGTCGGCGCGGTGCACCCGGAGGAGATCGGCGTCGGTGGCCGGCTCGGGCGTGATCATCTGAACGCCGGGGCGGTCGAGCACCCCCAGCTCCCGGGCCAGCGCCATGGTCAGCTCGACCCGCACCGGATTGAGCGGATGGGCGCCCATGTCGTAGCCGAGCAGGGCGCGGTCCCACACCACCGCGGTCGTCCGATCCACCATCCGGACATGCTCCCACGGCGTCGCGGGAGCTGCGTGCCGACGGCGTCGGGTAAGGTGTGAGACCAGCTTCGGGGC
>NZ_CAKUCL010000361.1 GCF_934643405.1 uncultured Actinoplanes sp. | reverse complement strand
GGCTTCGTCCCGGCGGTGCTGAGCGATCAATCTGGTGGCGATGCCGTAGAGCCACGGTCGGACGTCACCCTGCTCGGGCCGGAAGGTGTCGCGACGCCGGAACGCGGTCAGGAACGTCTCAGCGACCAGGTCATCGGCATGCTGGTCGCCGAGGCGGCGGGCCAGATATCGGTGAATGCAAGGGGCGTGCCGATCGAACAGCACCGCGAACTCCTCCGGCCGGCTTCGCGACCGGAGCAGTATCGAAGTGTCATCCATGCCTGATCCTCTTTCTTCGAGTGACACCTGCTATCCGTCACCCGAAGCAAAAAGGTTCACGCCATCCCTGCCCATTCCCGCCGCACCAGGCCACGCGCAACCACCGCACGTACACGGCGACCGCAAGCACCGCACGCACCAGGCCACCCGCAGCCGCCGCACCCGCCGCAACCACCGCACCGTGGGGCGTCCGGGGCTCGGCCCCCGGAGCAGAAATACCGAAATGGCCCCCGGCTCGCGCTGTCCGCGAGCCGGGGGCCGCCACGCCGTGGAGGTGCTGTCCGCTTACTTGAACTCGGCCGGCCAGCTGACGAGGCTCCGCGAACGCGTGGCTGAGCATCAGCGAAGCGACCAGCCCGGGCGAGACCCGCATCTCGGATACGGCTAGCCGGCTGGAACGGCACTGGACTAACCTCTTAGCTAAGGAGGCCGCGATGCCCGAGCCAGCTGCGCAGTTCAACATCCATGAGGCGAAGACGAACCTTTCGCGGATCATCGACCGCGTCGAGCGGGGCGAGGAGATCATTATCAGCCGGTCGGGCACGCCGGTCGCCAAGGTGATCCCGCTGAATCGCAGGGTCGACAGGGTTGGGCGAGGCAGCCTCGCCGGCCAACTCACCATGGCCGACGACTGGGACTCCCCTGACGTGAACGAGGCCATTGCCCGAGATTTCGGGCTGGCTTGATGAGCCTGCTCCTCGATACCCACATCGTGCTGTGGTGGCTGTCCGACGACCCCACGCTCGCCCCCGACCTCAAGGACAGGCTGGACCACGAGCCGGACGTCTACGTCAGCGCCGCGACGATCTGGGAAGTAGCGATCAAACAGTCGATCGGCAAGCTCAAGCCGGACGATCTTCCTGAGCGCGTACGCGACAGCGGCTTCCGACGCTTGGATATCACCGCCGAACACGGCATCGCGGCGGCACGACTTCCCATGCTCCACCGCGACCCGTTTGACCGAATGCTGGTAGCCCAGGCGAAAGCAGAACACTTGACACTGGTCACCCGCGATTCTGAGATCGCCAAGTACGACCTCGAAATCCTGACGGCGTAACACCCACACGCGGCACTGCCACCGGGCCGGCAACCGATCGCCACGACCTAGGCTGCGCGTGCAAGGGCATGCCCGGCCGCGAGGCGAACCCCGATTAGGGCGCAGACTCCTCAGTACATCCGCCGACCGCCGGGCGCTCGACGCAAACCTCAGTAGTGATAATGGGCCTGAACGACGATCAGGTTTTCGCCGCGGACGGTATAGACGAGTCGATGCTCGTCGGTGATCCGCCGTGACCAATAGCCGCTGAGATTCTCGGTCAGTCGCTCCGGTTTCCCGATCCCCTGCCCTGGGTCACGCAATGCTTCCTCGATCATCCGGTTGATCCGGCGAAGCATCCTGGGCTCACCAGCCCAGGACGTATAGTCCTCCCAGCCGGTCTTGTCGAAGGCGACGTTCACGAAGCTTGACGCTCCGTCTCCTCCGAATCAGAGATCAAATCGTGCCGCTCGAACTCACCAGCGTCGACCCTGGCCACGCTGTCCAGCAACCGCCGCGCGTTCGCAGGCGACCTGAGCAGGTACCGCGTCTCCACCAACGACCGCCACAAGTGCTCAGGCACAAGGAAAGCAGTGCCCGACTTGGAAACGATCTCCACCGCCTCCTCGTCGTCGTTGACCTGCTCGATCAACGTGGCCAGTCTCGAAGAGCTTGAACAGCGGATCGCGGCGATGGAGGCCGAAATGGCCGTCGTGCGCCAGGAGGCTGCGGCCGCCCGGGCTCTGGCCGCCGGCGCCGACAGGGATGTCGCCGAGTATCACGCCGAACTGCGCGGACATACTCGGGTGCTGTCGGCATTGCGCGAGACGCAGCTCGACCACTACGGCGAGCACAAGGCTGATGCCGCCGAAATCAACTCAGGTCTCGCGCAGATCGTCCGGCTACTGGAAGGCCAGAGCGCCCCGACAACTCAGACGCCCGCTGAAGTGCCAGACCAGCGTGCGGGTGCAGCAGCGGCGATCCCGACCGGCCGCTTCCCCGGCCCGGGACAGCCGGTCAGAGGTGGATGCCAGTGGCGGCGTTGAAGAGGTGGACCTCGTCGGCCTGCGGCTTGATATAGACGGTCTCACCAAGGTTCGGCATGGTGTGCCGGGCGGTCCGGACCACGAAGCGCTCCGAGGAGCCCTCCAACAATGCGTGGCCGTAGACGTTGACCTCCGAGCCGAGGTCCTCGACCAGGTCGACCTCGAGCGGCAGGCCACCCTCGGACTCGGCGACCAGGTCGGTCTCCTCGGGACGAAAGCCGACGGTCACCTTGCCGCCACCGCCCTGGGCCGCAGCAACCTGTTCCCGGGTCAGCGGCACGGCCAGCGGACCGAAGTCAGCGCCGGCGTCAGTCAGCAGCACGGTCTTGATGTTCATCGCCGGCGAGCCGATGAACCCAGCGACAAAGACGTTACGGGGGCTGTCGTACAGGACCCGCGGGGCGTCGACCTGCTGGAGTTCGCCGTCGCGCAGGACCGCCACGCGGTGGCCCATGGTCATGGCCTCGACCTGGTCGTGGGTCACGTAGACGGTGGTGACGCCCAGCTTGGCCTGCAGCGTCGCGATCTGCGAACGGGTCTGGACGCGGAGCTTGGCGTCGAGGTTCGACAGCGGCTCGTCCATGAGGAAGACCTGCGGCTCACGCACGATCGCGCGGCCCATCGCGACACGCTGGCGCTGGCCACCGGAAAGCGCCTTGGGCTTGCGCGACAGGTACTCGTCGAGCTGCAGGAGCGCCGCGGCCTCCTTGACCCGGCGGTCGATCTCCGACTTCGAGGTCTTGCGCAGCTTCAGGGCGAACGCCATGTTCTCGTACACCGACATGTGCGGGTACAGAGCGTAGTTCTGGAAGACCATCGCGATGTCCCGCGACTTCGGCGGGAGGTTGGTGACGTCGTTACCGCCGATCAGGATGCGACCGCGGTCAACGTCCTCGAGGCCGGCCAGCATGCGCAAAGCAGTCGACTTGCCGCTCCCGGAGGGGCCGACCAGAACCAAGAACTCTCCGTCCTCGACCTCGAGGGTTAACTCGTTGACCGCAGGACGCTCGGATCCGGGATAGATCCGAGAGGCATGGTCGTAAGCGACAGTGGCCATGATGAGCGACTTCCTTTCCACCGGCAGGAACGTGGCGGATGGTCTTGTTGATTGACTGTACGAAGCAGATCAGTCAATTCGTAGGAGAGAGGTCACAGATCACAGTGGATACGCGTCGTTACCCAGCGTGATCGTCATGGCCGAGGAGCACGCCGATCATCAACTGCTCGGCGGAAGGCCGACGGCGGCAATCTGCCGTCGGCTCTGATTATTAGCGCTTTTGAACGAGGGTCCGGATGCTGCCGCGGACCGTGGACCCTCCTGACCAGGTCCTCGATCTCGGCGCATGCTCCGACGCGTTTTATCCAGGACGAAGCCGACGACCTCGCCGACCAGCTGGGCCCTTCACCGGGCAAGGATCCGCGCCACCCGCCTCGGCTCGAAGGCGACGTTACGCCCGATCAACAGCCGCCTCTGGGAGGGATAGCGCAACCCACGCGGCAAGATCGGGGTCACCTGACGCTCGATGGGTCACCACCGCACCGTGGGGTTTCCGGGGGCTCGGCCCCGGAGCAGACATACCGAAACGGCCCCCGGCTCGCGTTGAGCTTTAGCTAGCTCAGCCCGAGCAGGGGGCCGCCACGCCGTGGAGGTGCCGGGAATCGAACCCGGGTCCTTCGTCGCTTCGTCAGGGCTTCTCCGAGCGCAGCTCACACTGCCTCTACTCGGCCCTCCGGATCATGTGAGCAAGTCCGGATGACGGGCCCAGTCGCTGATTGATCTCGCCTCGCGGCCCCCGCGACCGGGGCCGGTTGGCCAACCTCCTAGCTGATGCCGGAAGTCTGGGCCGGAGGTGTGCCCAGTCCGACAGACCCGCTACTTAGCCTCAGGCGGCAAGAGCGAAGTCAGCGCGCTTGTTATTGGCGCTTATTGGTTTCCGACGACCGATTCTCGAGACGACGTCGGCTTCCTCGGCTCGCTTCCCCTGTCTCCACATTCGAAGTCGAAACCAGTCACCCCCTGGTCTTGGTGTAGCTCACAAATCTTAGCTCATCCGGCAGGTCCCGCCCACCACAGTGCAGCCGGCCGGGCGGGCGTCGCCCCGGCCGGTCTTGCTCACCTGGTAGCCGAAGGTGATCGACGCTCCCGGCGCGAGCGGGCCGCCGGTCAGGATGATCGTCTCGCCGTCCCGGGAGCCGCGCGCGTTCCAGACGCCGACCAGCCGCAGGTTCTCCAGGCCCGAGTGCGACACGGTCATCCGCCAGCTGAGCGGGGCGGTGCCGGTGTTCTGCAGGCGCGCCGTCGCCACGTACCCCATCTGCCAGCTGGCATTGACGCTCAGCGTGGCGGCAGCGGTGGGCGGCGGAGCGGCGGCCTGGGTCGTTCGCGACGGTACGGGCGAGGTCGTCACCCGCACCGAAGGGGACGAAGCGCCCGCCGGCGGCGAAACGGATCGCGAAGCGGACGGCCGGGACGGCGACGACGACGGTGAGGGCGACGCCGATGAGGCCGACGGGGAAGGCGACGCGGACGACGAGGACGAAGACGACGACGGTGAGGGCGACGAGGAAGGCGTGACCGAGGGCTCCACCGGCACCCGCGGCATGGACGGCAGGACGACGGCCGGCTGCCGGGAGGCCTCAGCCGGCCCGACCGCGCGGACGGCGACCCAGACGACCAGCAGCACCAGGATGGCGACGGCGAAGCTCATCACCATCCGGGCCGTGTTGAAAGGGCGCGAGGAGTGCTTTGCGGGCAACGGCCGACCCCCATGTGATCAACAGAACTGGCGAGGCAGACTACCGCTCACGCCATGCCCTTGGCACGGCGGCCCAGCGCCTTGTTGATCTCCTTCTGAGCGTCCCGCGCGGCGAGGTCCTGCCGCTTGTCGTAGCTCTTCTTGCCCCTCGCGACGCCCAGCTCGACCTTCGCGTACCCGTTGTGGAAATAGACCGACAGCGGCACCAGGGTGATGCCGTCGTCGCGGAGCTTGCCGAGGATCTTCTGGATCTCGTCGCGGTGCAGCAGCAGCTTGCGGGTGCGCCGCGGCTCGTGGTTGGTCCAGGTGCCCTGGGTGTACTCCGGGATGTGCATCCCGTGCAGG
>NZ_CAKUCL010000360.1 GCF_934643405.1 uncultured Actinoplanes sp. | reverse complement strand
ACGGTCTCGTCGGCGTACTCCCAGAGCACCTCGGGGTAGTCGCCCTCGGCGTTCATGTCGTTGAGGACCTTCCACCGGTGACTGCCGCGCAGCGCGTCGGCGGCCTTGCGCTGCGCCGCCTCGTCACCGGCCTGCTTGGCGCGCTTCCACTCGGCGATCCAGCCGCAGGCGACGCGGCCGGTCACCTTGGCGCCGAACTGGTAGGCGTCGTTGGTGCCGAAGCCGGTCAGGGCGGCGACGTCGAAGCCGGGCGGCACCGGCACGTCGGCGAGGATCTTCTTGGCGGCCTCGTTCTCCCTGCCCGGTGTGACGATCTCCGGCGGCAGGGCCCTCAGCCAGGTGTCGACGTCGACGCGCTTGATCTCGGCGACCACTTCGCCGAGACCCGCCAGGGTCCAGGCGCCGCCACCGGTGCGCAGCTCGGCGAAGACACCGTCGCGAGGTTCGAGCATGATGGCGAAGTCGGTCCTGCTGTAGGTGAACCGGGCGCCCTTCCAGCCGTCGACCTCCGTGGCCTCGGGCGGGCTGACCCGGAGCCGGTCCTTGTAGTAGCCGTCGTACTGGTCGGCCGGATACCAGTTCATTTCGAGCTGGCGGCCGCCGCGGTCCTCGAAGCCGATGCCGCCGTCCTTCTCGGCGAAGCCGTAGACGTGGACGACCTTCCAGCCGGGCTGGTCGATCAGGAGCCGGGGGTTTCTCTCGGCGGCCTGGCGCACGGCGGCCGCGAACTCGAGATTTGCGGGAGCCGGCTGGGTCACGACGGGAGCGGACCGCCCGCTCTCCGGCCGATCGCGGACGACGGCGGACGTCACCAGGACGCCCGTGACGGCGGCCGCGGCGGCCACGGCGGTGGCAAGGCCCCGCCAACGCGGCGCCTTGCGGACGGGCTCGGACATGATCTCCTCCAGGAGCGCGTGCTCGGCCCGGTCGAGGTCGCCGGCCACGTCGCGCCGGTAGGGATCGGCGTCGCGGACAAGCCGGTCGAGCTGCTCGTCGGACATCGTCAGGCCTCCTCGGGGGTCGATACGGTCAGGACGTCGAGCACATGTCCGGCCGTGTGCCGGTCGTGACCGAGCAGATCACGCATGCGTGCCCGCGCCCGGGACAGCCGCGTACGGACGACCTCGGGGCTCACCTGCAGGACCGTCGCCGCCTCGCGGGGCTGCAACCCCTCCCAGACGGTCAGGGCGATCACCTCCCGGTCGATGGGGCTGAGCCGGGCCAGGGCGGCCCGCACCGCGAGCCGTTCCGGAACCTCGGTGCCGGGGTCGGTCCCGTCCGCCGGCGTGAGCCGCTGCCGCAACAGCTCACCGAGCCGAGCCCGGCGGACCCCGCCGCGGTGATGGTTGGCCAGCACGCGACGGGCCACGCCGTACAGCCAAAGCCTGGTCTCGTCGCCGGAGGGCATCTCGTCCTCGCGGCGCCACGCGATGAGGAACGTCTCGGCGACCACGTCCGCGGCGTCCGGCGGCTGCTCGACGCGCCGCACGGCGTACGCCAGCAGTGCCTCGAAGTTCGCGCTGTAGACGCGCCGGAAACGTTCCTCGCGGTCGATACGGGGGCTCACGGTCATCCCATGTCCGGGCAAGCACGTATCGTGACACGGCATGCTGACCGCGGCGGACGGCGCGTGGGGCTCGACACCATCCCCTGGCAGCCCCGGTCGGCCCGCCGTACCTTGCCAGGATGGTTAAGGCAACGCGGGCAGCTCTTCTCGAAGCGCTGGACAGCCAGGTTCAGGAGATGGCCGATCAGATCTCGGCGGCGTCGGTCTCATCGATTCCCGCATTTGCCGAACTCGGCGATGACCTGCACAAGCTCATCACTCTGACGGTGACGGACTTCATCCGGCATGCGGACGGAGCCCGGCGTGAGCTGGACCCGTCGCTGATCGACTGCGCCCACGACCTCGCCCAGCGCGGACTCGACGGCGGGTCGGTCGCTCACTTCTGGCGGATCGTCAGTCAGGAGCTGTGGCGCCGGCTGACCACCACCAATTCCTCGCTCTTCGACCTGCAAGGCGACGGGCTGGCGGTCTGGAACGATTTCCTGGCCATTCACGAGCGCTACGCCAGCGCCTTCATGGATGCGTTCTTCGAGACACAGAGCGAGCTGCGCGCGAGCGAGCTCTCCTGCCGCCGCGTCTCGCTCGACTCGCTGCTCGCGGGCCAGTCGCCGGAGCAGACGGAAAGCCTGCTGAAAGTCCTCGGCATCAGAACGGACCACGTGGTTGTCGTGCGGTGCTCCTTCACCGGAGACGCCCCCAACGATCCGTCCGACCCGGGTGCCAGGTTCCAGCCGCTGATCCGCGAGTTGCAGGCGCACACCCGGCGCTTGCCGTGGACGGTGTCGGACGGGCGGCTGGTCCTGTGTCTTGCCTCCGACGAGCAGACCAAGGAGAGCATCCGCCGGGTCGCCGACCACCTCGGCGCCACCGTC
The DNA here is from genome assembly GCF_934643405.1 of uncultured Actinoplanes sp. Taxonomy (GTDB): domain Bacteria; phylum Actinomycetota; class Actinomycetes; order Mycobacteriales; family Micromonosporaceae; genus Actinoplanes. Next base: position 3,013 of record NZ_CAKUCL010000360.1, on the reverse strand, counting down.
CGCATCGGTATCAGCCGTCCATGGCCGGTTGCCGGAAGTCTCGCCGCCGCCAACCGGCAGGCCGAACTGGCCCTCCGCGGCGCCGGCCCGTCCGCCCGCGTCGTGGATTTCGGCGAGCTGTCGCTCATGCAGGTTGCCGCGCTGCACATCGACCTGCCGGCCGAGGACGTTCCGGAGGCGCTCACCGTCCTGTTCGCCGAGGACGCGAGATCGGACCACGAATGGCTGCGCACCGCCGACGCCTTGCTGCGCTCTCACGGCAGCATCTCCGGCGCTGCCGCCCTTCTGCGGATCCACATCAACACGGTCTACTACCGCATCGCGGCAGCCCGTCGCGTCAGCGGTCTCGACCTTCGCAATCCCGGTGTGCTCGCCGACATCCAATTCCTGCAGACCTGCCGCGCGTTCGGCAGATACCTCGGCTGAGGTCTCCGGGCCGTTCGAGCCCCGCGTCGCGACGGGAGTGTGAGATCGCACAGCGCGCCGGGAGATTTCCTTGGAATGCTCCCAATGACGCTGTCCCCCGCCCGAATCATCATGGTGCGAAGAGGTGGGGCCGCCGCTTCTTGCGTACGGACGTCGTGCCGGCGCCGAGAGAAGGTCTCCCCTCTCACCTCCGTTCATGATTCAACCGTTGGGAAGCCCATGGAACTCGGCCTCGCACTGCCCACCGCCGGCCCGCAGACCTCGCCGGAGATGATCGTCAAGGTCGCCAAGGAGGCCGAACGGCTCGGTTACGCCGCCCTGTGGACGTTCGAACGCCTGCTCCGCCCGCTCGACAAGGTCGTGCTGTATTCCGGCGGGGAACCCGACCTGGTGCCGGAGTTCTACCGCTCCACGTACGAGCCTCTGGAGACGCTGAGCTACATCGCCGCCGTGACCGAGCGGATCAAGCTGGGCACCGCGGCCCTCGTGGCGCCGTTCCACGCGCCCGTGATGCTCGCCCGCCGGCTGGCGACCCTGGACCGGTTCAGCGGCGGACGGGTGATTGCCGGTATGGCCCAGGGCTGGCTGAAGTACGAGTTCGAGACCACGAACGTGTCGAGCAGTCGCCGGGGCGCCCGCACCGAGGAGTTCATCACGGCGATGCGGGCCGCGTGGGGTCCGGACCCGATCCGGCACGAGGGCGAGTTCTACCGGATCGCGCCGTCGGAGGTGAACCCCAAGCCGGTCCAGGCCCGCATCCCGGTGCTGCTGGCCGCGACCTCCCCGGCCGCGGTCAAGCGCGCCGCCCGGATCGCGGACGGGGTGCTCCCGCTGACCTACTCGGCGGAGGAACTGCAAGGCGTGGTGTCCACGTTCCATGACGCCGCCCGGGAGGTGGGCCGCGACCCCGCGGACCTGATGGTGGTCCAGCAGGCGCCGTGGCCCACCCCGATGACCCGGGAGCCGATCGGTGACGGCCGTCCCTTCCTCGGCGGATCCCCCGGCCAGATCGCCGAGGACCTGGTGTCCGCCCGCAAGATGGGCGTGACCCAGGTGTATCTCGCCGCCGGCCAGGGCATCGGCCTCGACGTGGGCATGGATGCTGCCGACGTGGACGAATGGCTGGTGCTGCTCGGCGAGGTGATCGAGGAGGCCGGCCGGCTCGACGTCCTCGCGCCGTGAGTAGCCGCCGGGCAGCCGCCGCAGCCGCGGCTGCCCGGTGTCAGGAGACCGAGGGCGGCCAGCGGTGGCCGCGCCAGGCGTCCCAGGTGGCGAACCCAGCCGGTGGGTCATCAATGGGTTCGCTGCCGTCGAGTTCGCCTCGCGTCGGGATCTCCATGCCGGCAGCCCATGCGGCGAGTTCCTCGTCGGACATCGGCCACGTCGTGTCCGGCGCTTCGGCCTGCCGCCGATCAAGCCTTTTCCGCTGCTCGGCCGGGGTCAGCTCGAAGTAGCGCAGCTCCACCCTCGCGCCTCGGTCGGCTGCGGCCCGGCGCAGGGCGGAGCGCTCGTCCCGGCTCCAGAGGCCGTAGTCGATCACGACGTTGATGCCCAGTTCCAGGGCGCGCAACCCGATCTGGATGAGCCGTCCCTCGATCACGTCCCCGGCCGACGGCGGATTCTCGTGGCCGTAGAGGGCCTTCATCCATTCGTCCTTCGTGAGACGAAGCGCCTCGTGCTCGAACTCGATGCGCCGGGCTGCCGTGGTCTTCCCGGTGCAGGGCAGTCCCACCGTCAGGAACAGCGTCGGTTGCCTCATCATCACCTGCTTCCGCCCGAACCGAACGCCCCATCCTCGCCGACATCCGCTCACGCCGCTGGCCGTGTTGGTTATGGTCGTGGGCGCCACGTCCGGAGGGAGGCGCCGATGATCACCGATCCGATGCTCGTCCGTATCGGTGAGGCAGCGCAACTGCACCATCACCAAGGTCAGCGCGACGCCGCTCGGCACCTGCTCCGCCAGCTCTGGGACGAGATCGGCGGTGAGCAGGGTGACCCACTGCACGTGTGCGTGCTCGCGCACACCATGGCCGACGTGCAGGACGACCCGCACCAGGAACTGCTCTGGGACCAACGGGCGCTCACCGCAGCCGGCGCACTCACCGACGAACGGGCAACGCAGGCCGGCGTCGTCGTCCCCGTCGCCGGCCTGTACCCGTCGCTGCACCTCAACCTCGCTGACTGCTACCGCAGGATCGGCGACCCCGACCGCGCCCGCGAGCATCTGCGCCGCGCCCGAGCCGGAATCGACGAGCTCGGCGACGACGAGTACGGACGGCTGATCAGAGATGGCCTGGACACGCTGACGCGGCAGCTGGCGACCGCCGGGTGAGGCCTCACCTAGGCTCCCCGCTCCGGACGGCGGAAACGACGTCGACAACCGCTCGCGTGGTCACGGCCGCGTAATCCTGCTCGCCGACGAGGTCCGCGTGGGTGGCGCCGGCGACGACGCGGTGCACGCTGTTCGTCGACAACGTGGCCAGGCGGTCCTGGGCCGCCCACCAGGCGGCGTCGTTCCCGCGGCCGGCCGTCAGGACGATCAAGGGCTTGCCGGCGAAGCTGGTCAGGGCGGCCGCCGGCCGCGCCG
>NZ_CAKUCL010000359.1 GCF_934643405.1 uncultured Actinoplanes sp. | reverse complement strand
CCGCTGACCGCCGCCGCCGCTGACCGCCGCCGCCGCTGACCGCCGTCGCCGCTGACCGCCGCCGCTGACCGCTGCCGCCGTCGCCGTCGCGCCGCCGCCACGCCGTTGGCCGGTGCTCGCCCACGCCGCTGACGCCGATCAGACCAAGGGCTCACCGCCGTCGACGGGGAGGACCGCGCCGGTCAGGAAACTGTTCGTCAGCGCGAAGAGAACCGCTGACGCGATGTCCTCGGAGGTGCCCACGCGACGCACCGGATTGTGTCGCTCCCGCGCGGCGTACAAATCCTGTTTCGCCTTTTCACCCAGGACGTCGTAGGCGCCGGTGTCGATGGTCCCCGGCGAGATGGCGTTGACGCGCAGTGGCGCCAGTTCGACCGCGAGGGCCCTCGTCATCGCGTCGACCGCCCCGTTCGTGGTGGAGACGGCGACGAACCCGGGAGCCGGCTTGCGGGACAGGAAGCCGGAGAACAGGACGAACGACCCATCGCGGGGCATGCGCGGCTCGAAGTGCTTGACCAGCATCAGCGGACCGATGACCTTGGTCGCGAAGGCGCGCGCGACCGGCTCGGGGGTCAGGTCGCCGACGGTGCTGCGGGCGCGCGCCGAAGCGGTCGTGACGACATGGTCGACCGTACCGAGGCGCTGGGCCAGGTCGGCGATCGTGGACTCGTCGGTCAGGTCGACCGGCTCGACGTCGACGGTGTCGTCGTACGCGGCGGTGAGCTGGTCACGGTTGCGCCCGGCGACGACCACCTGGCCACCGGCCGCCTGCACGGCGGCCACGGTGGCGTGCGCGATGCCGCCCGCCCGGCCGATGACCAGGACGGTGCGGTCCTTCAACAGGTGAGCCATGGCGTCATCCTGCTCCCGCAAGCACGCTGACCTCGACCTTCGCCTCGTGTCACGTGCATCACGGCGGGCAGCGGGCAGGATGGGGACATGACCTATCCACCGCCCCTGTACCACGGAGACAACGGCGAGATCAGTGCGACGTTCCGGCCGGACGCGTCCGAGCCCGAACTCGTCTATCCGAACGGCACCCGCGTGCATTACCTCTCGACCGGCAAGTCGACCGGCGGACTGTTCGGCCTGTACCGCTGGGAATGCGGACCGGGAGTCACCGGTCCCGATCCCCATTTCCACCGGTCGCTGGCCGAGTCGTTCTACATCCTCTCCGGCAGCATGCGCATCTACAACGGCAAGGAGTGGCTGACCACCGAGCCCGGCGACTACGTGCACGTCCCGCCCGGCGGCATCCACGGCTTCAAGAACGAGTCCGGGGCCCCGGCGTCGATGCTGCTGCACTTCTCTCCCGGCGCCCCGCGCGAGGGCTATTTCGAGGGCCTCGTCCGGGTGGCGCAGATGAGTGACGAGGAGAAGGCCGACTTCTACCGGGAACACGACAACATCTGGATCTAGGGAACGGACCGGTGACCCGGGGCGCTCCTCGCGGAACCGCCCCGGTCGCCGCTCGTCGTACCGGGCGGCGTAACAGTCGCCTGCGGCCGGCCGCGAGGCCTCACAGGTGCGCAAAGACGAACCCTCCCTCGACGTCCGGCTCCGGCCGATGCACCAGCTCGCCCTCCACGATGAAGCCGGCATCGGCCAGCCACGCCCCAACCTGCGCCGGCCGCCGCCGATGGACGTAGACATTCATCGGATGCCCGCCGTACCCCGACGTCTTCAGCCGGCTCCCCTCGCCGACGTGGAACCCGATCAGCACGACGCCGCCAGGCCGCAGCACCCGCCGGAACTCGCGAAGAACCGCGGGCACCTCGTCGTCCGGAACGTGGATCAGCGAGAACCAGGCGAGCACCCCGGCCAGCGACGCGTCGGCCAGCTCCAGCCGCGTCATGGAACCCACCTCGAACCGCAGCCCGGGATGCTCCCGCCGCGCCACATCGATCATGCCCGGCGACAGGTCGATGCCCAAGACATCAAGCCCAAGGCTTCCCATGTACGCCGTGAGCCGCCCAGGTCCACACCCGACATCCGCGACCGGCCCGTTCCCCCGGGCACGCACCAGCTCGACGAAAAGCCCAAGGATGCCCCGTTGAAACGGCTCCTCGCCAAGAGCATCACGCAGCATGTCGGCATAGCTCGCCGCAACGGTGTCGTAGGAGGTGCGGGTGTCGTCAAGCCATTCGGTCCCAGGCATGCGCCACACCATATCGGGGGCGCCACAGCTTCTGTCAATGCGACTTTGGTCGCTGTTCCTCGGCACCGGCAAAGTGTTTCGCGCCGAAAGGATATTCTTTGGTCGAAGCGCGGATCGGCATGATCAAAAATTAGCGCGTCCCACCGCTCGACGGAACAATAATCGCATGCGGCAGATGCAGTTGTTCACCCGGTCGGAGTTGGCGGAAATGCGCGATCCCACCGCGTCCCGAAAGTATTCACCGGGCAACGAGGAGTTCCGCCGCGCCCACGAACGCCACCGTGCCTGGGGTCTGACCCAGCGCCACAGCGAGCGCCTGCGCCACCGCCGATCCACCCCGGCCGGCACGGGTCCCGCCGGCCGTCTCGACGACGGTCGGCAGTCCCTGACCCGCGTACCGGCCCCGTCCCCCAGGCCGTCGCCCTCGCGAAAGCCCGCCCCGCCGTCAATGCCCGCCCCGGCCAAGGCTTCCGCGAGACGCGTGGCCCCGGCGCTGGTTCGGTCTTCCCGGCCGGCACGGGTAGTCACGGTCAGCCGAACTCCCGGGTCGGGCGAGGCCGTCCGCGCACCGGGGCTGCCCTCTGCACTTCCGTCGGCGGACGCACCTCGTAGATGCAAGCCGGCTCCTACGCCGGGCGCGGGCTGCGCCGCGGGCGCGACCCCCGAGCCGAAGCCGACTCCCGCAGTCGGTCAGGCGTCTCCTTCACAGCGGCCGCCTGCCGTAGCTCCGGCACCAGAGCCGGACCCGAAGCCGGCGGCAGATCCAGCACCTCTGACGAACGTGGCCCTTGCGGTGGATCCCATTCCCGCGGCGATCCCGGCTGTCGCGGTGGACCCCATTCCTGCGACGAGCCCGGCTCTCGCGGTGGACCCCATTCCTGCGACGAGCCCGGCTCTCGCGGTGGACCCCATTCCTGCGGGGGGCCCGTCTACCACGGTGGACCTCATTCGTTCGCCGGGTCTGGCACCTGCGGCAAGCGCCGCTTCCGCAGCTGGGCCCGACGCCCGCGCTGAGCCCGGAACCTTCGCTGGTCCGAGGGCGTGCGCTGGACCCGCCACCCGATTCGGGCCAACGCCCGCCCCGAACCCGGCGCGTCTTGTGTGTGGGGCCGCCACCTTCGCCGAAGCCACCTCGCTGAAGACCGAGGCCGCCGCGGCGGCCGTCAGCACGTCTTCTGGGCCCGACACCTGCGCCGAATTCAGCGCGTCTGCTGGACGACGCCCGCGCCAGAGCCAGCACTCCCTCTGCGCCCCACACCGGCGCCAGACCCAGCACCTTCTCCGCGCCCCACACCCGCGCCAGACCCAGCACCTCCTCCACGCCCTACACCGCGCCGGGCCCGACGCCCGCGCTGGGCAGCGGGGCACGTCCTCTGCGGCCGGCGACCGCCCTGATCGCGACGCCCACGCTGAGCGGCCTATCACCTTCTCTGCGGTCGGCGCCCGCCCCGAGCCCGACGCCCACGCGGGGCGGCTTGACGCCTCCTCCGCAGCCGACGGCCGCCCTGAGCCCGACGCCCCACGCTGAGCGGCCCATCACCTCCTCCGGGCCCCTCGCCCGCGCCGGACCCGGCAAAGCTGCGGTGTGGTCGGCCACCGCCCTTCATCCGGCACCTACGGCGACACCGGCTTGTGCGAAGGACCCGACTTGCGCGGAGCTCGACCTGGCACCGGCGTCGGGGAGCGCCTTGAGCACCCACGACCCCGCCGAGTGCCGCTCGCACCTGAGTGGGGGCTCCCCCGCCCGAGTCGACGTCCGGGCTTACGCACATATCGGTGCCGACGTCGGTGAGCACGGCAACACTGCCGTCTGCGCGCCCGTCGGCGCGAGCGCCAGGGCACACCCGTGCATTTATCGCCTGCTGCCTCGTTGCCACATCAACGTTGTTCTCAACGTGGGCGCCCCTGAAGCTGCGATGTCACGAAAAGCCGTCTCCGACATTTGGTGGACGGTCCGCTTTCGCAGGGGTTGCAGGGGGGATCCCCCTCCTGCGACTCGTGGAAACGAAACGGGACTGGAGGTATACCCCAGGAATTGCTCACTCATGCGTGTTCGGCTACCACGTCGATTAGCTGCTGGGCGCTGGTGAAGTCCATGGTCTGGCGGTTTTTGCAATATGCGACCGCGAGGCCATTAGCGGGGTCCGCGTAACCGTATGTGCCGCCTGCGCCGCCCATGCCGAATGCTGTGTTGTCGGTCTGGCTGCCCGGTCGGCCGATGCTGAAGCCCAGGCCCCAGGTGGCCGGCATGCCGAACACCTGATCCTCGCCGGTGAACGTGTCGGTGGTGATCGCGGCCACGGTTGCGGGGCTCAGCAACCGGACGCCGTCCACCGGGCCGATCAAGGCCGCGTACATGCGGGCTATGGCCCGGGCCGTCATCTTGCCGCCCGCGGGGATGTCCGCGGACAGGACGTCGGGACGGTTGCCCAGGGTCGCGGACGGCCACAACGACGGCGCCGACGAGCGCAGCATCGGAGAGTCGGGTGGGAGGGAGAACTCGGCGGCGTCCGGGGAGGAGGGCGGATCCACCAACCGTGCCAAGCGTCCGTGCTCGGTGGCCGGCATGCCGAAATAGAGCGACGACGCTACGCCGAGCGGTGTTCCGATCTCGTCCCGCAGCACCGAAGCGAGCGGCTTCCCGGTCGCTCGGCGGATCAGCTCGCCCATGATGAAACCGAACGTGTACGCGTGGTAGCCGGTGCGCGTGCCGGGTTCCCACCACGGCGTGAACGACGCTATGCGGGCGCAGATCAGGTTCCAGTCGCAGATGTCGGTGATCGTCGTCGACGGGCCGATGCCGGGGACGCCTGCGGTGTGTTGCAACCCGTGCCGTACGGTCACCGCCTCTTTGCCGTTGGCACCGAACTCGGGCCAGATCGCCGCGATGGGCGTGTCGTAGTCGAACAGGCCGCGCGAGACGAGCCGATGCACGAGCGTCGACGTCATCGCCTTGCCCATCGACCACGTGTAGAACACCGTGTCGGAGGTGACCGGCCGGCCGGTCGCCGGGTCGGCCACGCCGGCCACCGCGTCCACCACCAGAACGCCGTCGCGGTAGACCGCCACCTGCACCCCGGTCTCCCGGTCGGAGGCGACCTGCTCGTCGATCAGATCCTGGACTGATTTCTGCACCATGGAACGCCCCTTTCAGGCGGTCACGAGCTCGTCGTCGGGCGAGGAGGAAGAGGAGGAAAGCGGCGAGGAGGAGGCGGCGGAAAGCGGCGAGGAGGAGGAAAGCGGCGAGGAGGAGGCGGCGGCGGAAAGCGGCGAGAGAGGGGATGAAGGCGAAGGGGGCGAGGCCGGCGACGGCGACGGCGAAGAAGAAGAAGAAG
>NZ_CAKUCL010000358.1 GCF_934643405.1 uncultured Actinoplanes sp. | reverse complement strand
GGCCGCCCCGATCCCGCTGCCCGCCGGACCGGGTGACGACGCGCTGACCGAGGACGGGCTGCCGCGCCGGGTGCGGCAGGCGAGCATCGCGCCGCAGTTGCGCCGGACCGCCCGAGCCGAGCCGCCGAGCCTCGGGCCCGGCGAGGAAACCGTCGCGTTCCGGTCGCCGGAGCAGGTCCGCAGCATCATGAGCGCGCTTCAGCGCGGCACCACGCGAGGCCGGATCGACGCGTCGAAGTACGTCGAAACCGATGGGAACCGTGCCGCCACCCCGGGCGACGGCGCGGAATCCGTACCCGAAGAACGGTCCCATGGCCCGGAAAAGGGCGATGATGGACGGCCGATGGCGGGGTCCTTCGTGGATGCCGCTACGGTCAGCTTTCCGGCGATCGCGCATCCCGCGACCCGCCGGGACGAAGCATCAGCCGGGGAGGGGACGGATGCGGCCGGCGACCGCGCCGGCAGCCCCGGGAGCAGTGAAGTTTCCAGGCCGGAGAAGGACGCATAGTGACACAGACGACGAACCAGAGCGCGAACCTCACCTGGCTTCTCGACGATCTTGTGAAGCGGGTGCCGACCGCACAGCAGGCGGTGCTGCTGTCCGCGGACGGTCTCCTCATGGGGGCCTCGGCGGAGCTGAGCCGGGAGGACGCCGAGCACCTGTCGGCGATGGCGGCGGGCTTCCAGAGCCTGGCCAAGGGTGCGAGCCGGCACTTCAAGGCCGGGCCGGTGCGGCAGACGGTGGTCGAGATGGAATCGGCCTTCCTCTTCGTCACCGCGGCCGGCCAGGGCGCCTGCCTCGCGGTGCTCGCCTCGGCCGAGGCCGACCTGGGCCTGATCGCCTACGAGATGGCGATGCTGGTCACCCGGGTCGGGGCGAACATGAACGCACCGGTACGCCCCGCGGCGGCACCCACCGATGCCGGCTGAGGCGCACGACTGGCTCGACCACGACGCGGGCCCGGTGGTCCGGCCGTATGCGGTGACGCAGGGCCGGGTGGCTCCCTCCGACGGGGAGTTCGACCTGGTGGCGTTCGTCGTGGCGGCCTCGCCGGACGCCGCCCGGGCGGCCGGGCAGCAGCCCGAGCACCGTGCGATCGTGGCTGCGGCGCGCGAGCCGATCTCGGTGGTCGAGCTCGCCTCCACCCTGGACCTGTCGATCGGGGTGATCCGGGTTTTGCTCGGTGATCTACGCTCGGCAGGACTCATCTCGATGTACGAACCCCCGGCGGCGTCCCAGCCGCACGATGTCGACGTACTCAAGGCGGTTGTCAATGGACTCCGTGCGCTCTGATCGCAACGGCGCGACGTCGCGCATCCCGGTCGCACTGAAGATTCTCATCGCCGGCGGCTTCGGCGCCGGCAAGACCACCATGGTCGGTTCGGTGAGCGAGATCCGTCCGCTCCAGACCGAGGAGGTCCTCACCGGTGTCGAGGGCGCCGACGATCTGGACGGGGTGGAGGCGAAGACCACCACGACGGTCACGATGGACTTCGGCCGGATCACCATCACCGAGGATCTCCAGCTCTACCTGTTCGGCACGCCCGGGCAGGACCGGTTCTGGTTCCTCTGGGACGAGCTGTCGCAGGGTGCGCTCGGCGCGGTGGTGCTGGCCGACACGCGCCGGCTCGCCGACTGCTTCCCCTCGATCGACTACTTCGAGCAGCGCGGCACGCCGTTCGTGGTGGCGGTCAACTGCTTCGACACCGAGCAGCGGTTCAGCGCCGAGGCGGTCGGCCGCGCCCTCGACCTCGACGAGGGCGTGCCGGTGGTGCTGTTCGACGCGCGCGAGCCGACCGGCGCTCGCAACGTCCTCATCGAACTGGTCGAGTACGTCGCCCGACGTCAGCTGACCGCGGCGGGCGCCCGCTGACTACCCGGCGCGGGGCGTCAGCCCCGCCCGGCGGTAGCACTCGTCGATCAGCTCGGCGTTCGCCACCGGCCCGTCGAGGCTCGCCCGGTCCGTCAGCGAGGCCGCGATCCGGGCGAGCTGGTAGGTGTACGAGGTCTGGTCGCCCAGGACGGCCACACTCGTCTCGCCGTGCCGGGTCACGCCGAGCCGGTTGTCCAGGTGCGGCACGGCGAAGGCGGCCGACGTGGCCGAGCCGTCGCTACCCGTGACGGTCCAGGTCATGGTGCGCTCGGCCGCGTCCATGTCCCAGCGGCAGTGGCCGGTCACCCCACCGCCGTAGTCGAGCTCGACCCGCATCGCCGAGTCCACTTCGGGCGCGCGCAGCTCGGCCTCGACGCTCACGATGCGCGGCTCGGCGCCGATCCAGGACCCGAACACGCGGGCCGCGTCCAGCACGTAGCAGCCCAGGTCCATGGTTGCGCCACCGGCCAGCCCCAGCGACCAGCGCGGATCGGTGTCCGGCGGTGGTGGGGTGGTCAGGACGAGGTCGACCCGCCGGATCTCGCCGAGCCGGCCGGAGGTGGTCAGTTCGCCCAGCCGCAGGTTGACCGGGTGGTACCGGTAGTGGAAGCCCTCGACGACGCGACCGGGACTCTCCGCCGCGACCGCCCGCACCGAGCGGGCCTGGGCGGCGTTGGCGGCCAGCGGTTTCTCGCTCAACACGTGCTTGCCCGCCCGCAGAGCGGCGATGTTCCACTCGGTGTGCAGCGAGTTGACCAGCGCGTTGTAGACCAGGTCGACCTCCGGATCGGCGGCCACCGAGGCGTACGTGTCGTGCGCCCGGGTGATGCCGTGCTCGGCCGCGAACGCGTCGGCCCGGCCGCGGTCGCGCGCCGCCACGGCCACGACCCGATGCCCGAGGATCCGGGCCGGGGTGATGATGCCCTGATCGGCGATCCGGGCGGCGCCGAGGATGCCGATGCGTAGCGGTTCGGTCACGGTGCACCTCCCCGCCGGACACTAGTGCAGCCGCGGCGGCACCCCGGCGGTCGGCTGGATCGCGATGAGCACCGGTCGCAGGCGCCGCATCGTCCGCAGCGAGACGAGGCCGCGCTCGACCAGGTCTTCCGGGCGGTGGAACGGGCCGCGCTCGATCCGGTCGACGACGATGCGGTGCGCCTCGGCCCGGGTCAGCCTGGCGATCTGCGCGAACTCGGCGCCCGGCATGTGGTTGACGTCGATCAGCCCGCCGTCGTCGAAGCCGCGCGGCAGGTCGGGCCGCCCGATGCCCAGGTGCCGGGCGGCGGCCGGGTCGCGGGCGGCGAACTCGCGGGCCTGCTCGCGCAGCAGCCACTCGCGGGTCTGGTGCGGGGAGTGCGCGGCCAGCACCGTGCCGTGGAACGCGGACACGAAACCGGTCAGCGCGAAGATCCACATGCCGGTGCCCTCGGCGACGCTGAGGTCGTTGCTCTCCAGCGGGCTGGGGTCGATCAGCATGAAGACCAGGCCGACGACGAACAGGACCGCGTAGACGCCGGCCACCAGGAACTGCCGGCGGTCGCGGTGCTTCACGGCGGCGTACACGAAGTAGACCCAGGCGCCGAGTGAGCAGGTGATCAGGGGCAGCACCGCCGCGACCATCACCTGGCCGATCGGGATGCGCGCGCGAGGCGGGGTCCGCCAGGTCGACGTCGGCGGTGGCGGGCCGGGTTGCCAGCCGTACGGGGAGATGGGGCCGGGAATCGGTGGTGGGGGCGGTGCGGAGGGCTGGACGGGGACCGGGGCGGGCGCGGGGGAGACGGGAGGCGCGGGGGAGAACGATTCGCCGCGCAGGATCCGCCGGTGCACCTCCTGCATCTTCTCGCCCGGCTCGGCACCGAATTCGTCCAGGAAGTACTCGCGGGCGTCGCGGAAGGCGGCGAGCGCCTCGGCCTGCCGGCCGCTCTGGTGCAGGGCGATCATCAGCTGCGCGCGCAGCCCCTCGCGCAGCGGGAACTCCTCGACCAGCCGGGCCAGCTCCGGGATCAGCACGGTGCTCTGCCCGCGGTCCAGCTCGATCTCGGCCCACTTCTCCCAGGCGGTGGCGTGCGCGTCGGCCAGCCGCGTGCGGGCCGCCTCGAAAACCGGACCGGTCAGTCCGGCCAGCGCGTCACCACGCCAGAGCGCGAGACCGGCGCGCAACGACCCGGACGCCTCGATGAGCCGGCCGGCCTCGGTCTCGGCGGCGGCCCGGGACAGCGCGGCCTGGAAGTCGTCGGCGTCCACGGTGGCGTTCGCGGTCCGCAGCACATAGCCGCCGCCGGTCAGCGTGAGCAGTTCGCCGGGTGTGCGCGGAGCGCGATCGGGATCGAGCACGCGGCGCAGACCGGCCACGTACTTCTGGACGACGTTCGCCCCGTTCTCCGGCGGCTCGTCGCCCCAGACGGCATCGACGATCTGGTGGGTCGGCACCGGCCGCCCGGCCTGAAGGAGGAGCACGGCGAGCACCGCGCGTTGCTTCGCCGGACCAAGATCGACGGGGGTGGTGTCACGCAGCACCCGCACGTCGCCCAGAATCTCGAACCGAAGTGGAGCGGCACCGCGGCTGTCGATCACCGCGACACACCCCCTGACCAGCACTTACCGAAAACGGCAGCGGAACGGCAGCCGGCAGCAGCATAACGGCAGCGCGACGGCAGCACCGTCCCGCACGCTTCCTGCCGTCAACCGCACCACACCGGACGACGTGACCACCCGAACGAAAGACGAAGAACGATGACTGCACGCACCGCCCGTATCGCCGGCCTCTCCGCCGCCCTGACCATCTCCGTCGCGCTCACCGGTTGCGGCATCCTCGACAACCAGGCGTCCGGCAAGGACACGAAGGTGTCGGTCGCCACCCCGCGGGACGCGCTCCTGCAGGCGGTTCCGGACGAGAAGGCCGGCGCCTACAAGTTCGACATCAAGCAGAACGGCGTGACGATCAACGGCGTGCTGGACCCGGTGAAGAAGGCGTACGACGTCAAGGTCGTGACCGTCCAGGCGGGCAAGGGCTTCAAGCTGACCGTCAACGACTCCACGAAGGTGCTCAAGGAGGGCACCTGGGTGAAGATCTCGTTCAGCCCGGCCAACCTCCAGGGTCTGCCGAAGATGCCGAAGAAGTGGATGAAGGTCGATCTCAGCAAGGTCAAGAACGCGAAGGACAGCCTGCTGCAGTACGACGAGAACGCCGCCGACCCGGGCAGCACGCAGCTCGTGGTGGCCAACGCGGTGGACGTCCAGGACGCCGGCGCCGGCAAGTACACCGGCACCACCGACCTGACCAAGACGACCGACAGCGGCATCGCCGAGGAGGAGACGCTGACCGCGCTCGGGGACAAGGCCAAGGCGGTGCCGTTCACCGCGACGGTCGCCGGCGGCCACCTGGTCTCGCTGGTGGTCGACGTGCCGGCGGCCGGCAAGACGAAGGCCTACAAGTACACGGTGGCCTACGCCGGTTTCGGCGCGACGGCCACGCCCACCGCTCCGGCCGCGGGTGAGCAGACCGCGGCCACGCCGGCCGCTTACGAGTACCTGAACAGCTGATCCGGTACGACGGCGGCGGTGGCGTGGGACTGACGGGGGTCCGCGCGGCCGCCGCCGTTCGTTGAGCAGAAGAAGAACAGGCGATAAGGGTGACGGGATGCTCACTCTGCGGCCGGCCGGTGCTCGGCCTGCCCGGCCAGGACTG
>NZ_CAKUCL010000357.1 GCF_934643405.1 uncultured Actinoplanes sp. | reverse complement strand
CTCCGCGCCCGCTGCCGCGTCGCCGGCCGAGCGCTCCGCGCCCGCTGCCGCGTCACCGGTTGTCTCTTCGGCGCCCGCTGCGGGTGCCGCGCCGTCGGCTGCGCCCTGCGCGTCCGGTACCGGCTCACCGACTGCGCCCGACGCGCCCGATACCCCCTCACCTGCTGCACCCTCCGCGCCTGCTGCCGCGTCGCCGGCCACGCCTTCCCCGGACGGTGCCGCGTCGTCCGCTGAGCGTTCCGCTTCCGCCGCCGCCTCACCGCCGGACGGGGGCGGCGCGCAGGCCGCGCCTTCCGGGGACGGCGCCGCTTCGCAAGCCGCGTCGTCCCGGCGCGGTGCGGCCTTGCCGGCCTCCCCCCTTGCCAGGTCGAGGGGAAAATCGCCATCAAAGAGTGAAGTTTCGGGCGTGGGCCAAGGAGCCGCGATCGGCATGAAGCACGCAGGTCCGGCGCAGGGCACTGAAGGTGGTGTCGAGGCGACCGGCGGTGGCGCTGCGTCGGGTGGCGACGAGGTGATCGGTGCTGGGGCTGTGGCCGGTGGTGGCGAGGTGATCGGTGCTGGGGCTGTGGCCGGTGGTGGCGAGGCGGCCGGACAGGGGTGTCCGGGTGGTCGGGGCCAGGGCGCGGGTGGGGGACGCGCGGGGGGCGGGGACCGTGACGAGGGTGACACGGAACGCGAGGACGGTTCCGCCCCGGAGGGGTCGGCCAGTCGGGCCGGGGCTCGGTTCGAGGTACTTACGGCGTACTCCAAGCGGTTGAATGGTCTTGCTTCCTCCTGGCCCGACGCCGCCGCACAGCTTTTTCTCAGCGGGCCTCGTCTGCGGCTCTGGGTCGCGGCCGCCGGCGAGCCTCTGACCGGCGGATACGCGCTCGGCCTCGACCCGGCGAAGGACGTCGCACCGATCGACGCCGCCCTGCTCCGCGCCGGTCTGGGAGGGCGGGTGTCGGAGGACCGGCGCCGCTATTTGATCATGGGAAGGAAGCGTGTCCGGAGGCTTGCCGAGCTGGTCGGTGAGCGGCCCCCGGCGGCGCCGGAAGGGATGTGGCCGGGCGGCGCGGGTGCGTGATCTTCCTGGATTGTGTGCGACACGACGTCGTCTTCCCGGTGTACGGTGTCGCCGTCGGACGCGTGCGGTGGCCGGACCGTTACCATCCGACTCCCGGCTCGCCGGGGAATGTGTGCTCGTCCGGCGCGTTACGTTGAAAGTCTGTCCGGCGCCGGTGCTGAATGGCCCCGCGGCGGAAACAGAAGGGAACCGCCCGCAGGGGCGCAACGCTGAGCGTGAAGTTTGGGAGTGCCGTGCCGAGTGACACCAGGACGACCCGTCTGGTCATCGTCGAGTCCCCGTCGAAGGCCAAGACGATCGCCGGTTATCTGGGCCCCGACTACTTTGTCGAGGCCTCCATCGGCCATGTCCGTGACCTGCCGAAGAATGCCGACGAGGTGCCCGAGCAGTACAAGGGCGAGTCGTGGGCGCGTCTCGGCGTCGATGTCGACAACGGCTTCCATCCGCTCTATGTGATCTCGGCGGATCGCAAGCAGCAGATCGCCAAGCTGAAGAAGCTGGCCCGCGAGGTGGACGAGATCTTCCTCGCCACCGATGAGGACCGCGAGGGCGAGGCCATCGCCTGGCACCTGGTCGAGACGATCAAGCCCAAGGTGCCGGTCAAGAGGATGGTCTTCCACGAGATCACCCGGGCTGCCATCCAGGCCGCGGTCGCCAACCCGCGCGACATCGACAAGGACCTCGTCGACGCGCAGGAGGCCCGGCGCATTCTGGACCGCCTGTACGGCTACGAGGTGAGCCCGGTCCTCTGGAAGAAGGTCATGCCGAAGCTGTCGGCGGGCCGCGTCCAGTCGGTGGCCACCCGCATCGTGGTCGAGCGGGAGCGTCAGCGCATGGCGTTCCGTTCCGCGGAGTACTGGGACATCAACGCCCAGCTCGCCGTCCAGGGCCAGGTCGAGGGCCCGCGCCGGTTCGGCGCGACGCTGATCGCCCTCAACGGCGACCGGATCGCCACCGGCAAGGACTTCGAGCCCACCACCGGCCGGCTCAAGCCCGGCGCGGCCGTCGTCCAGCTCGACGGCGACGGCGCCCGCGGGCTGGCCGCGCGTCTGGACGGGCAGCCGTTCACCGTCACCCGGGTCGAGGAGAAGCCGTACCGCCGCCGGCCGTACGCGCCCTTCATCACCTCGACGCTCCAGCAGGAGGCGGCCCGCAAGCTGCGCATGTCGTCGGCCCAGACGATGCGCACCGCCCAGCGGCTGTACGAGAACGGCTACATCACCTACATGCGTACCGACTCGGTGAACCTGTCGGAGACGGCCATCGCGGCCGCCCGGCGGCAGATCGCCGAGCTGTACGGCGAGCGCAGCGTCCCGCCGGAGCCGCGCCGCTACTCGGGCAAGGTCAAGAACGCCCAGGAGGCGCACGAGGCGATCCGGCCCGCCGGTGACACCTTCCGCGCGCCCGGCGAGCTGGCCAACGAGCTGTCCGGCGACGAGTTCCGGCTGTACGAGCTGATCTGGCGGCGCACGGTCGCGTCGCAGATGACCGACGCGGTCGGCAACTCCATCTCCGTACGCATCCGGGCCGTCTCCACCGCGCAGGAGGAGGCGGACTTCGGCGCCACCGGTAAGACGATCACCGAGCCCGGCTTCCTGCGGGCCTACGTGGAGTCGTCCGACGACGAGAACGCGGATGCCGAGGACGCCGAGCGTCGCCTGCCGAACCTGGTGAAGGACCAGCCGCTGACCGCGGAGGAGCTGGCCGCGGCCGGGCACCACACCTCCCCGCCGGCGCGCTACACCGAGGCGTCGCTGGTCAAGGCGCTGGAGGAGCTCGGCATCGGCCGCCCGTCGACGTACGCGTCGATCATGCAGACCATTCAGGACCGCGGCTATGTGGAGAAGCGCGGGCAGGCTCTGATCCCGACGTTCATCGCGTTCGCCGTGATCAACCTGATGGAGCGGCACTACCCGCGCCTGGTGGACTACGACTTCACCGCGGCGATGGAGAACGACCTCGACGAGATCGCCGGGGGCGATCACGCCGCACAGGACTTCCTCACCTCCTTCTACTTCGGCAGCCAGAAGGCCGACGAGGACGACGTCATCGCCAAGGCCGGCGGCCTGCGCAAGCTCGTCACCGAGAACCTGAGCGCCATCGACGCCCGGGCGATCAACTCGATCCCGCTCTTCGACGACGCGGAAGGGAGGCACATCGTGGTGCGGGTCGGCCGCTACGGGCCGTACCTGCAGCGTCAGCATCCGGGCGCGACCGAGGAGTCCCCGGAGGACCGTGTCTCCATCCCCGAGGGCGTGGCTCCCGACGAGCTGACCCCGGAGAAGGTCGACGAGCTGTACCTGGGTGGCGGCGGCGAGCGATCGCTGGGTGAGGACCCGGCGAACGGCGAGCCGATCGTCATCAAGTCGGGCCGGTTCGGGCCGTACGTGTCCAGCGGCGAGCGCACCGCGTCGCTGTTCCGCACCCAGTCGCCCGACACGCTGACCCTGGACCAGGCGCTTCAGCTGCTGCAGCTGCCGCGCACGGTGGGCAAGGACGCCGACGGCAACGAGATCGTGGCCCGCAACGGCCGGTTCGGTCCGTACGTGCAGCGCGGCAACGATTCCCGGTCGCTCGAGCGCGAGGACCAGCTGTTCACGATCACCCTGGACGAGGCGCTGGCCCTGCTGGCCGCGCCGAAGACCCGCCAGCGTGGCGCCGCGAAGCCGCCGCTGCGCGAGATGGGCCCCGACCCGGTGACCGAGAAGCCGATGGTCATCAAGGACGGCCGGTTCGGGCCGTACGTGACCGACGGGGAGTACAACGCGTCGCTGCGCCGTGGTCAGACTCCCGAGGAGCTGACCGTCGAGCAGGCGTCCGAGATGCTCGCCGAGAAGCGCGCGAAGGGCCCGGCGCCGAAGAAGCGGGCCGCCAAGAAGGCGGCGCCGAAGTCGGACGAGCCGGCGAAGAAGACCGCGGCCAAGAAGACGGCGGCCAAGAAGGCGCCGGCGAAGAAGGTCGCGGCTGCGAAGAAGGCCCCGGCGAAGAAGGCAGCCCCGGCGAAGAAGGCGGCCCCGAAGAAGGCCGCCGCCACCGCCGAGTAGCCCTCAGGCGCCGAGCACCCGGTCCAGGTAGTCGTTCGCGAACACCCGGGCCGGGTCGAGACGGTCCCGGACGGCCACGAAGTCGTCGAACCGTTCGTAGACCGGGCGCAGGTCCCCGGCCGTACGGTAATGCAGCTTGCCCCAGTGCGGACGCCCGCCGAGCGGCTTGCAGAGAGCTTCGAAGGCCCGGAAGTAGGGTACGTACGGGCTGCCGGTGAACTGGTGCACGGCCACGTAGGCCGACTCCCGGCCGTAGGAGTGGGAGAGCCACACGTCGTCCGGGCCGGTGAAGCGCACCTCGACCGGGAACTGCACCTGGAACGGCAACGAGCCGATGAGCCCGGGCAGCGCGCCGATCACCTCGGGCAACGCCGCACGGGGAATCTCGTACTCCATCTCGGTGAAGTGCACGCGCCGCGGCGTACAGAAAACCCGGTCGGAGCGCTCGGTGTAGGTCCTGGCCGTCAGTGCCCGCGCGGCTACCGCGCTGATCGCCGGCACCATGGCCGGCACCCGCCGGCCGAGGCGGCAGACGCCGCCGAAGACCGTGTTGGACAGGAGCTCGTCGTCGAGCCAGCCGCGGAATGTCGACAGCGGCCGGTCGTTCGCCTCGGCCCGATTGTTGATCTTCAGCTGAGCCCGGTCGGTGTACGGGTACCAGTAGAACTCGACATGGTCGTTCGCCGGGATCCACTCGTCCAGTCCGGCCAGCACGTCCGCCAGCGCCATCGGCCGTTCGTCGGCGAGCAGCGTGAACGCGTCGACACAGCGCAGCGTCACCTCGACCAGGACGCCGAGCGCGCCGAGACCGAGGCGAGCCGCCGGGAACAGCTCGTCGCCCGTCCGGATGACCAGGACGTCTCCGGTGCCGGTGACCAGCTTGACCTCTTCGACGCAGGAGGCGAGCGTCGAGTGCGTGGCGCCGGTCCCGTGCGTGCCCGTCGAGATCGCGCCCGCCACCGTCTGCGCATCGATGTCGCCCAGGTTCGCCATCGCCAGGCCGTGCTGCGCGAGCAGGTGATTGAGATTCCACAGCGGCATGCCGGCCTGCACGGTGACCAGCTTGCCGTCGACCGTGACCAGGTCGTTGAGCCGGTGCAGCAGCATCCGCCGGTCGTTGGCCACGGCGATGTCGGTGAACGAGTGGCCACTGCCGACGGCCTTGACTCTGCGTCCGGTACCCGACGCTTCCTTGACCTGAGCCGAAACCTCGTCGACAGTGCCGGGGGTCAGAACGTCGACAGCGAGAGACTGCTGATTGCCGCCCCAATTGGTCCATCGGCGGGCGTTCAGGGGGGTCATCATTCTGGCTTTGTCCTCCGTACGAGCGGACAGTCGCACAAAACCGGGTATGCCGCGTATCCCGCGCGTCCCGTCGATGCCTCTCGCTCGTTGATCCGAGTAACGTTCCGATTAACACTGCTGAGAGGGAGTGGCGACGCGTGTCGACACCAACCGTCACCACCGGACCGCTGCGCCGGGTTCCGGTGCAGG
>NZ_CAKUCL010000356.1 GCF_934643405.1 uncultured Actinoplanes sp. | reverse complement strand
GTCCTCGGACGCTCCCCCGGCGCCCCGTCCCAGGCCGCCACCCCGGCCGCCTCCTCCGCGCCGTCCGATTTGACCCAGTTCGCCACCGCCGTCCCCCGGCCCCCGGCCGGCGCCTCGATGGCCGAGCGCGGACTCTGGGCCGAGCAGGAAGTCAAGATCGCGCTGCGGGCGCAGTCCGACGCCCTGGTGGCCGGCGACTTCGCCCGGTACGCCGCGCCGGCCGTCCCCGGGGACAAGAAGGCCCTCGCCGACCTGCGCCGCCGCTTCGACAACCTGCGCGCGCTCAAGGTCACCCGGTTCGACCAGGCCGTCAAGGTGACGAAGGTGGCCGACGCGCGCCGCAAGGTCTGGCGCGTGATCAGCCAGGCCGACCTCTGCTACGTGCGGCCCGACTGCGCCCCGGACCAGACGATGCTCGACTCGCTGTGGACCGAGACCCCGCAGGGCATGCGCTTCAGCGGGTTCGCCCGGCATGACCCGAAATCCATCTGCAACTACTGCACGATGAACACCACGGTTTTCGTACGGCCCTGGGAGCTCACCGATCTGGCCGTCCAGACCGGAGCCCGTACCCTGGTAGCCGTCCCGGCCGAATACCGTGACCGGCTCCCGGCTCTCGCCGCCCGGGTCGAGGCCGCCGCCGCCCTGGCCGACCGGTACGCGATCGGCGACACCCCGGTGGACCGGTACCGCGTGTTCATCGCCGACGACACCGCCTGGCGCCACTGGTACGTCGGCTTCCCCGGCGCCTGGGTCGCCGGCCAGGCGCTGCCCACCGGCTCCAACGGCGTCGAGGTCGAGGCGCTCCTGCGGGAGCTGACTCCTTCGTACGCCGATGAGCTCCTCCGGCACGAGCTGGCCCACGTGGCCACCCTGCGGACGAACATGTTCTACGGCGACGACGACGTCTGGTGGCTGGTGGAGGGCATGGCCGACTACGTCGCCGCCCAGTCCGCCAAGGCCCCGTACCAGAGCCGCGCCGCCCTGCACGTCTACCTGAACCGCCACCGGCTGCGCTCGGTCGTGATCAGCCCGCCCGGCCGGTCCGCCGCGTCCGTCGACGTCTCCGGCCGGTACGCGGTCGGCTACTACGCCCTGACCTACCTGATGACCAGGTACGGCAAGGCCAAGGCGCTGACGTTCTTCCAGCAAGCGGTCCAGTACGGCCTGGGCCTGGACGCCGCGTCCCGGGCCGCGTTCGGCAAGCCGTGGTCCCAGGTCGACAAGGAGTGCGCCAACGCCGTACGAAAATCGTGAGGAAGAAGCCGGCAGCGATGTCGAGAAGCCGTGGCGGGCTCCGTCCCCGGTCCGAGCGCGGCCAGAATGGGTCGCAACCGTAGCGAGGAGAAGCACGATGGCCAAGTATCTGCTGCTCAAGCACTACCGTGGCGCCCCGGAACCGGTCAACGACGTGCCGATGGACCGGTGGACGCCGGAGGAGATCTCGGCTCACATGAAGTACATGGAGGACTTCGCGAAGCGGCTCGAGCAGACCGGCGAGTTCGTCGACGCGCAGGCGTTCGCGCCGGAGGGGACGTTCGTGCGGTACGACGGGGAGGGCCGGCCGCCGGTCACCGACGGGCCGTTCGCCGAGACCAAGGACCTCATCGCGGGCTGGATGATCATTGACGTGGACAGCTACGACCGGGCGCTGGAGCTGGCCGGGGAGCTGTCGGCGGCGCCGGGGGCGGGCGGCAGGCCGATCCACGAGTGGCTCGAGCTGCGGCCGATCCTGGCGGCGAACCCGATGATCACGGAGTGACCCCGGCGATGGACGAGGCGCAGCTGCGCAGTCTGACGCCGGGTGTCATCGGCATTCTCGTCCGGCGGGGAGCGGACTTCGCGGCGGCCGAGGATGCCGTACAGGACGCGTTGGTGGAGGCCGTCCGGGTCTGGCCGGCCGGCCCGCCGCGCGATCCCAAGGGCTGGCTCGTGACCGTGGCCTGGCGGCGGTTCCTGGACGCGACCCGGGCCGACGCGGCCCGCCGCCGGCGCGAGGATCTGGTCGAGGAGGAACCGGCGCCCGGGCCCGCGACCGGGGTGGACGACACGCTTCAGCTGTACTTCCTGTGCGCCCATCCGTCGCTGACGCCGTCGTCCGCGGTGGCGCTGACGCTGCGGGCGGTCGGCGGGCTGACCACGCGGCAGATCGCCGAGGCCTACCTGGTGCCCGAGGCGACGATGGCGCAGCGGATCAGCCGGGCCAAGCGGACCGTCTCCGGCGTGCGGTTCGACCAGCCCGGGGACGTCGCCACCGTGCTGCGCGTGCTGTACCTGGTGTTCAACGAGGGCTACTCCGGCGACGTCGACCTGGCCGCCGAGGCGATCCGGCTGACCCGGCAGCTCGCGGCGGCGATCGACCATCCCGAGGTGGCCGGGCTGCTGGCGCTCATGCTGCTGCACCACGCGCGGCGGGCCAGCCGGACCGCGGCGGACGGCAGCCTGGTGCCGCTCGCCGAGCAGGATCGCCGCCGGTGGGACACGGCGTCGATCGCCGAGGGCGTGGAGATCCTGCAGGCGGCCCTCGCGCGCGATCAGCTGGGCGAGTTCCAGGCGCAGGCGGCGATCGCGGCGCTGCACGCGGACGCGCCCACCGCCTCGGAGACCGACTGGGTGCAGATCGTCGAGTGGTACGACGAGCTGCTGAAGCTCACCGACAGCCCGGTGGTCCGGCTCAACCGCGCGGTCGCGGTGGGTGAGGCGGACGGGCCGAGGGCCGGGTTGGCGGAGCTGGCGAAGCTGGACGAGACACTTCCGCGCTTCACCGCGGTGGCGGCCTATCTGCACGAGCGCGACGGCGATCGGGCAACCGCGGTGAGGCTGTACGCCGAGGCCGCCCGCAAGGCGGCCAACCTCGCCGAGCGTGATCACCTGACCCGGCAGGCCGCCCGGCTCAACGCGCGTCGGGCATAGCCGCGCGGGCCTTGGCCACCTGCTCGCGCAGGCGTTCCGGGACCAGCTCGATCAGCTGGTCCGGGCGCAGCGGCAGGTCGAGGAGGCTGAGCTTCACCCGGGCCCGCCGTTCGTGCGCCTCGCGATCGAAGCGGACCACGTTGACCGCGTTGGGCCGCATCCGCAGGGTGATGGGAGTGCCGGGTTCCGCGGTCGCGGTGCCGGCGCCGTCCAGCGAGAGCCGGGTCGGGTGTCCGCCGTCCGATGCCCGCAGCATGATCACCTCGTCGCCGCCGAGGACGATCGGGCGGCCGATGCCGGACATCGGGGCCACCGGGGTCAGGCCGATCAGCGGCACGGCCGGGGAGATGATCGGTCCGCCGGCGGCGTAGTTGTACGCGGTGGACCCGGTGGGCGTGCACACGACGACGGCGTCGCAGCGGTAGTAGCCGTGCCCCACCCCGTTGATCTCCAGGTCGAGCATGACGGAGGTCCACGGCGTGGCGGAGGTGAGGACGACGTCGTTGAACGCGAGCGCACCCTTGGCCGGGCCCAGCTCGAGTTCCAGGCAGCTGTGCGGTTCGAGGCTGAAGTCGCCCGCGATCAGCCGGTCCAGGGCACCCGGCAGCTGCGCCGGCGTCACCTCGATCAGGAAGCCGATGTTGCCGTGGTTGACGCCGAGCACCGGGGTGGGCCGGCCGGCGACCAGCCGCATCGCGCCGAGCATGGTGCCGTCGCCGCCGAGGCTGAAGACGAACTCGGCCACGTCGGCGAACTCGTCGTCGGTCACGGCCTGCACGCCGTTGCCGATCCGCCGGGCGTCGCCCTCGCGGGCCACCACGCGCACGCCGTGCTGGGCGGCGAGCTCGACGACCGTACGCACCGAGGCGCTGACGTCGTTACGCGGATGCACGACGAGCCCGAGCACGCGCGGTTCCCGGTGTTGCGCCCCGTTGCCCATCGGCCCACCCTACGGCGGCGCCCGCCCGCTGCGGTGCTCAGGCCACGTGGGTGGCCATCGCCGCGGCCACCAGCAGCCCCATGCCGTTGGTGGCCCAGTGCAGGGCGGCGGCGGCCAGCAGGCTGCCGCTGCGGCGCCGCAGCTCGCACAGCAACAGGCCGGCCACGGCGGTGAACGCGACCGCCCCGAGCACGGTCAGGACGCGGCCCGCGGCTCCGACGCCCAGGGCCGAGCCGACCGCGTGGTTGGCATCGCCCAGGTGCAGCGACGGCAGGATGTGCCACAGGCCGAACAGCACCGACGACGTGATGCTCGCCCAGGTCGCCCCGCGATGCCGGCGCACCAGCCCGAGCAGGACGCCGCGGAAGGCGACCTCCTCGAGCAGGACCGTGCCGAGCGGCACCACGATGAACGCGGTGAGCAGAGCCGCGCCCAGGTGGAGGTGGTAGCGGACGTCGTGGAACGCGGGCCGGGTCAGCGGCACCGCGACGCCGATCGCGTAGACCACGGCCACCGCCAGGACCGCGCCGACCGCGTATCTCAGGCCGGGCAGCAGGGTGCGCCGGGACAGTCCGAGATCGTGCCAGCTGAGGCCGGCCCGGCGGCCGAGGAGCACCAGGCCCGCGGCGACGAGCGGGCCGGCCACCAGTCCGGTGTGATCTGGGCCATATTTGTCGGCCACGTTGACCGCCGCCAGGATGGTGACCACCGCGCCGAAGACCAGCGCCAGCCGCCGCCGGGACGGATGGACGATCTTGCTGCTCAGAGCGGGTGGGGTGACAGGCATAGGCGGGGAAGGCTACCCGCGCCACGGCCGCCTCAACCAAAACTCACCACATGCCAACGATTCACGTCACAGTCTTGGCTTCCCGTCGTGGACAGTGCACGCTGAGCCGGATTCGGACCCACGGGGGAATGGCATGTACTCGGTCAGTTGGCGCGCGGTGCGCTGGCGGCGCGGTCAGACATGGACGGTGCTCGTTCTGACGGTGCTCGCCGCCGCGGTCGCCGCCGCCGTGCCGTGGTACCTGTTCCCCACCGTGTCGGACGCGGCCGCCGCCCGGGTCGCGACCACCGCCCCGCAGCGCCGGGTGGTCCAGGTGCACCAGTTCACCGAGCTGTCCGGCGATCCGCGCGCCGCCCTGGACGACTGGCGCCGGCAGGTCGGCGGCCTGCTCCCGCTGCCCGGCGCGCACCCCTGGCTGGGCGTGGTGCAGGACGCCACCTACGGTTTGCCCGGCCGCCCCGCCACGCTGCCCGTCGCGTACCGCGACCAGGCCTGCGACCACCTGCGGATCGTCGGCGCCTGCCCGCGCGCGGCCGGCGAGGCGGTGATCAGCCGGCCGGCCGCCGTGCAGCTGAGGGTGACCACCGGTGACCGGGTGCAGGTGCGCAGCTCGGTCGTGCCGGGCACCGTCACGGTCCGGATCACCGGCACCTACGAGCAGGTGGATCCGGGCGGCGCCTACTGGTCCGACCTGGAGTTCCGGGCCAAGAGCGGCCTTGATCCGCTGTTCACCACGCTGGACACGTTCCGGGCGGGGCAGCTGGGCAAACCCCAGTTCTCGTACGCCGTACCGGTCCCCGACGCGCTCCTGCGCGGTGACGGCGGCTTCGACTACAACGCCGTCCTGAATGCGGCCTCCGGCAGGATCGCGGCCGCCCAGATGACCCTGAAGAACCCGGCGGGTCCGCTGGCCACCGCGGTGGGCGAGGATCGTTACCAGGTGGCCGGCGCGGTGTTCGTCCTGTTCGGGCAGGTCGCGGTGATCGCCTGGCTGGCGCTCGGGCTGGCCGGGCGGTTCACCGGCCGGGAGCGCCGCTTCGACGCCGGCCTGCTGCTGTTGCG
>NZ_CAKUCL010000355.1 GCF_934643405.1 uncultured Actinoplanes sp. | reverse complement strand
CTGCCGCCGCGTCGGCCTCTTTCTGCAGGATCGCCGCCCGAGCCCGGAGCGCCCCACCACCTCGCTCCGGCCGAAGGCGGCACCGTGTCGCCGTGCGGAAAGGTGATGCGTTGACGCGGGCGTCGTCAGCCGCCCCAGAGGCGGAATCAGCGCGGCGTTGCAAAGTCGGCGCGGCGTTGAACTGCGGCGCGGCGTGACGCGATGCGGCGCGAAGGCAAGGACGCCCCAAGGCCGCCCCATGAGCCACCAGCGCCGGCGATCTCGTCACTCACTCAGCCGGACGGCACCCGCCGCCAGCGCAAGCGCGCGCCCGCCTCAGACCAGATTGGCGTCCAGCAACGGGCGCACCGCCGCCACGATCTCCTCCGGCGTGCCGTGCCCGGTGAAGCCCGCCGCCAGCCGATGACCCCCGCCACCCAGCGCCACGGCCACCCGGCTCACGTCGACCGCGCCCTTGGAGCGCAGCGAAACCGCCCACTCCCCCGCGCCGGTCTCCTTGACGACCACGGCCACGTCGGCCTCGGCCACGCTGCGGACCGGGTCGATCAGGGAATCCAGCACGTACGGCTTCTGCCCGAACCGCTCGAGGTCGGCCAGCGTCGCATATGTCCAGACCATGCCACGGCCGCCCGCTGCCGACGCGTCGAGCACCGCGCGTCCGAGCACCTCACCGGCCAGTTTCATCGCCCCGAAGGGACGTGTGTCGAAGATCCGCCGCGAGATCTCGCTGGGGCTGATCCCGGTGGCGATCAGCCGGGCCGCCAGCTCGTGCACCGCCGGCGTGGTCAGGTCGAACTTGAACGAACCCGTGTCGGTCGCCAGCGCCACGTACAGGCACTCGGCGATCTCCCGGTCCAGCGGCACGTCGAGCCGCCGCAGCAGGTCCTCGACCACGACCGACGTCGCGGCGGCCTGCGGCACCACCAGGTTGATCACACCGAAGCGGGTGTTCGACGCATGGTGGTCCAGGACGACCGTGCGGGAGGCCAGCACCCCGGCGGCCAGCGAGCCCAGACGCGATTCGGCGGCCACGTCGAAGATCAACGTCAACTGCGGTTTCCCGTACGCCGCAGACTGCGCGACAAGCATGTCGATGCCGGGCAAGGCCTGGTAGGGCAGGGGGACCTCGAACACGCCGGGGAACGTCGCCCGTACGTTGGTGAAGCCGAGCCGCCGCAGCCCGAGGCCGAAGCCGAGCATGCTGCCCAGCGCGTCCCCGTCCGGGTTGACGTGGCAGATCAGCTGGATCTGGTCGCCGGGAGCGAGGCCGCGCACCGCATCGACGGCCGCGGCCCACTCCGCTTCGCTGACTCCCTGGGAGACAGCGGTCACCCGAGTTCCTCGCGTGCGCCGACCCGTTCGGAGTCCTCGCCCTCGTCCTCGTCCTCGTCGGCCTTGTACGGGTCGGGGTCGCCCGCGTACTGCTTGCCGGCTGCGAGCCGCTGCACCTCGGCGTCGCGGTTTCGCGCCTCGGCCAGCAGGTCGTCGATCTCCTTGGCGTGGTCCTGCACGTTGTCGAGCACGAACGTCAGGCTCGGCGAGTGCCGCAGCCCGAGCGCGTGCCCGACCCGGCTGCGCAGCATGCCCTTGGCACTTTCCAGCGCGGCCTTGGTGGCCGCCTGCTCGGTCGTGTCGCCGAGAACCGTGTAGTAGACGGTGGCCTCGCGGAGGTCGCCGGTGATCCGGGCGTCCGTGATCGTGACCATGCCGAGCCGGGGATCCTTGATCTCTCGTACCAGCGACGCCACCAGTTCCCGTACGCGCTCCGCATGCCGACGCGTCTTGGCCGGGTCCGACATATCGCCCACCTCCGACATTGATCCCGCGGGTCCGAACACCCCGCCCAACTGCTGAAGCCTACCCAGTCGTGTTGCGGCCGAACGTACCGCTCAGTCGTCGTCTCCGTAGAGCCGGCGCCGGACCGAGAGCAGCTCGATCTCGGGCCGCCCGGCCACCTGGTTCTCGCAGGTGTCGATGACGGCCCGTGCCTGTGCCGCCTCGGCGGCGACCACGGCCACGCCGATCTGGCAGCGGCCATGCAGGTCGTGATAGCCCACCTCGGCGGCGCTGACCTCGTATTTCTTCAGCATCGCGAGGATCGGGCGGACGTAGGAGCGCTTCTGCTTCAGCGAGCGTGAGTCGCTGGGCAGGAGCAGGTCGAACATGGCGGTCTCGGTAAACATCGCGAGCAATGTACTGCTCGGGTACGACAGTTTTCAGCCGACTTTCCGCGCCACCACGACGTCACGCTCGATGCCCTGGTCGACCCGGTGCGCCAGTGGCTCGTACCGGACGATCTCCAGCCCGTTCGCCAGCAGGATGTCCTCGGCCAGCTCCCGCCGCGCGACCTTGGTGTTCCAGGACAGCCCCAGCGCACCGCCCGGCCGGACCAGCGGCAGCCATTGCGGCACGGCGCGTTCGAGCAGGTCGAGGGGGCTGCGGGAGAGCCCGCCGTGCTCGTCGTGACTGCCGTGCGCGACGCCGTACGGAAGGTCGGCGACCAGGACGTCGGCCACCCCGCCGCGCAGCAGCCCGTCCAGCTGGGTGGTGTCCGCCTGCAGGACCGTGACCTTCTGCACCGCGCCCGCCTTGTGATCGTCCTTGCTGGCGGCGAGCGTCACCTCCAGCCGGCGAGCGGCCCGGCGGCCCTGCCGCCGCACCGGCACCAGCTCCGCGGTGTGCTTCAGGCGCTTACGCTTCAGCCAGGTCTGCAGGAAGAGTTTGTACGCCTCCAGGTCCTTCCCGTCGATCTCCACCCCGACCGCGTCGTAGCCGTACATCAGCGCCTGGTTGAGCGTGGTGCCGCGCCCGCAGATCGGGTCGAGGACGGTGAGTCCGCCGTCCAGCATCCGCGACGCCGACCCCGAGGCCAGCAGCGTGAGGTTCAGCAGCAGCTTCGTGAACTGCTCGTTCGTCTTGCCGGCGTACTTCGGAATGGTGATCAGGTCACTGTCGTAGCGCGCGAGCGGCGTCAGCTCCACCGGCCGCAGCAGGCCCCCCTCGACCACTTCGAAGATTGCGTACGCCGCGGACAGGTTCGACAGATAGCCGATGTCCTTCGCCGTGAGCGCCCCACTGAACCCGAGGTAGCTCACGCCCCCGAGCGACATCTCCGCGAGGTCGCCGAGGTCACCGGAGAGAACGCTGCGAAAGGCCGACAGTTCGGCGAGCGAGAGCCGAGCAGCTTGGTCGGCGTAGACGCGATTGGCCGAGGGAGCAAGAAGAAGGGCGTACCGGGGCATGCCCCCATCCTCCCAACACCCAGTCCCCCGCCTCCCACCCCACCCCGTGGGCACTCCCGCCCCCACACCGCCCGTCCACGAGCCCCGCCCCCACCGTGGGGACTTCCGCCGTCCAGACCGGCGGCACTCCCCACACCACCAGCCCCGCCCACACCGTGGGGACTCCCGCCCCCCACACCGGCCGCACTCCCCACACCACCAGCCCCGCCCACACCGTGGGGACTCCCGCCCCCCACACCGGCCGCACTCCCACACCACTCCGGAGCTGCGGGAACCGCAGCGGCCGCACTCGCCACACCGTCAGCGCACCCCTACACCGTGGGCCTCCGCCGCCCGAGCGGCCGCGCCCCCGCGCGGGCGAAACGCGGAACGGCCGCGCCTCCGCGCGGGGGCGAAACGCGGAACGGCCCCCGCCGCGTAAGCGCCGGGGGCCGTTCCTAACCGCGTATCAGGCGCGCGGCTTCTCGCGCATCTCGAAGGTCTCGATGATGTCGCCGACCTGCGGGGTGCCGAAGCCGGTCATGGTCAGACCGCACTCGAAGCCCTCGCGGACCTCGGTCGCGTCGTCCTTGAAGCGACGCAGCGAGCTGATCGTGACGTTCTCGGCGACCACGACGCCGTCCCGCAGGATGCGGGCCTTGGCGTTGCGGCGGATGAGGCCGGTGCGGACGATCGAACCCGCGATGAGGCCGACCTTGGACGACCGGAAGATCTCGCGGATCTCCGCGGTGCCCTGCTCGACCTCTTCGTACTCGGGCTTGAGCAGGCCCTTGAGCGCCGCCTCGATCTCCTCGATGGCCTGGTAGATGACGCTGTAGTAGCGGATCTCCACGTTGGCCCGGTCGGCCATCTCCTTGACCTTGTTCGAGGCCCGGACGTTGAAGCCGATGATCGTGGCGGTGGCATCCGAGGACGCCGACGCCAGGTTCACGTCGCTCTCGGTGATCGCACCGACGCCGCGGTGGATGACCTTGAGCTGGATCTCGTCCGGAATCTCGATCTTGAACAGCGCGTCCTCGAGGGCCTCGACCGAACCGGACGAGTCGCCCTTGATGACCAGGGTGAGCGAGGTCTTCTCGCCCTCCTTGAGCTGCTCCATGAGCGTCTCGAGAGTCGCCTTGGTGCTGGAGTTGGCGAAGCTCGCCGCGCGACGGCGGGCCTGCCGCTGCTCGGCGATCTGCCGGACGGTGCGGTCGTCCTCGCCGGCGAGGAACGTGTCGCCCGCGCCCGGCACCGAGGTAAGACCCAGCACCAGGACGGGACGAGCCGGCAGCGCCTCGGCCACCTGCTGGCCGTTCTCGTCGAGCATGGCGCGGACGCGGCCGTGCGCGCCGCCCGCCACGATCGAGTCGCCGGCCCGCAGCGTGCCCTTCTGCACCAGCACCGTCGCGACCGCACCACGACCCTTGTCGAGGTGCGACTCGACGACGGCGCCCTGCGCCGGCCCGTCCACCGGAGCGGTCAGCTCCAGCGACGCGTCGGCGGTCAGCAGGACGGCCTCGAGCAGCTCGTCGATGCCGATGCCGGGCTTGGCCGCGACGTTGACGAACATCGTGTCGCCGCCGTACTCCTCGGCGAGCAGGCCGTAGTCGGTGAGCTGCTGGCGCACCTTCTCCGGGTTGGCGTCCGGCTTGTCGACCTTGTTGACCGCCACGACGATCGGCACCTCGGCGGCCTTGGCGTGGTTCAACGCCTCGACCGTCTGCGGCATCACGCCGTCGTCCGCCGCGACCACCAGGATCACGATGTCGGTCACCTGGGCACCACGGGCACGCATGGCGGTGAACGCCTCGTGACCCGGGGTGTCGAGGAAGGTGATCGCCCGCTCGACGCCCTCGTGCTCGTAGTGCACCTGGTAGGCGCCGATGTGCTGGGTGATGCCACCCGCCTCGCCGGCGACCACGTTGGTCTTGCGGATCGCGTCGAGCAGCTTGGTCTTACCGTGGTCGACGTGACCCATGACGGTCACCACCGGCGGACGGCTGACCAGCCGGTCCTCGGCCACCTCGGCGTCGAGGTCGATGTTGAACTGCGCGAGCAGCTCACGGTCCTCGTCCTCGGGGCTGACGATCTGCACGTCGAAGCCCAGGTGCTCACCGAGCAGCAGCAACGTGTCGTCCGAGACGGACTGCGTCGCCGTCACCATCTCGCCCAGGTTGAACATCTCCTGGACCAGCGAGCCGGGGTTCGCGTTGATCTTGTCGGCGAAGTCGGAGAGCGACGCGCCACGGGACAGCCGGATGACCTGGCCGTTACCGCGGGGCGCGCCCGAGCTCATCGCCGGAGCCGACAGGTTGTCGAACTCTTGACGACGCTGCTTCTTCGACTTGCGGCCACGGGTCGGACGGCCACCCGGACGCCCGAAGGCACCCGCGGCACCGCTGCCCCGGCCACGACCGCCGCCGCCGGGACGTCCCGGAGCGCCGGCACCGACCGGACCACCACCGCCGCCACCGGGGCCGCCGCGGTAGCCACCGCCACCGCCG
>NZ_CAKUCL010000354.1 GCF_934643405.1 uncultured Actinoplanes sp. | reverse complement strand
GCCGTGGCCCTGGCGGAGGCGGCCTCCGGGTGGGCTCGGCCTGCTGCCGGACCGGCCGCGGCGTCCTCGACGGCGGCCGGGGCGGTCGCGGCGGCCTCGACGGCGGCCGGGGCGGTCGGCTGGGGCTCGGTCGGGGGCTCCTCCGGCTCGTCGTCCGGCTGCTCGCCGTCGTCCGGGCCGCTCGCCGCCTCCCAGGCCGCCAGCAGCAGGCCCTGCGCCTGCTGGGCGTCGAGGCGCCGGGACGGGTCCTTGCGGAGCAGGCCGTCCAGCACCGGCGTGAGCGGGCCCGCCCGCCGCGGGCGGTCCGGCTCCTGGCTCGCGATCGCGGTGATCGTCTCCATCACGGTCGCGCGGGCGTACGGGGACCGGCCCTCCACCGCCGCGAACAGCGTGGCGCCCAGCGACCACAGGTCCGCCGCCGGAGTGGTCTCGCCGTCGCGGACCCGCTCCGGCGCCATGTACTGCGGCGACCCCACCACCAGGCCGGAGCTCGTCGCGAGGCTCTCCCCGTCGACCGCGGCCACGCCGAAATCGGTCAGCACCACCCGGCCGTCGTCGGCGAGCAGGACGTTCGCCGGCTTGACGTCACGGTGCCGTACGCCCGCGGCATGGGCGGCCTCGAGCGCCTCCAGCACCGCGAGCCCGATCTCCGCCGCGCGCGCCGGGGGCAGCGGGCCCTCCTCGTCCAGGACCTGCTGCAGTGACCGCGACGGCACGTACTCCATGACGATCCACGCACGTCCGTCGCTCTCGAACGTGTCGTAGACGCGCGCCACCCCCGGATGCGACAGCCGGGCCGTGGCCCGCGCCTCCCGCAGCGTCTGGTGGTGCAGCGCGTCCCGGTCCGCCTCGATCAGCGAGCCGGGCAGCAGGATCTCCTTCAGCGCCACGTCCCGATCGAGGATCTCGTCACGCGCTTGCCAGACCTTGCCCATGCCGCCGGCGCCCAGTGTTCGACCCAGGCGGTACCGCCCGTGCACGGAGACCTGTCCGGCAGTCATGCGCCTGGATGTACCCGGAGGTGGCCCGCGCCATGCTTCCGGATCACGGCGCCTTGCGGCACCGGCGCCGGGTGTGGTGGCGGCGCAGAACGAGGACGTGCACGGCGATCAGGGCGAGCACGGCCGGAGATCAGCAGTTTGTGACGAGCGCGGCCAGCAGCACCCGCCGGATCTCGTCCTCCTCGATCACCGTGGGCTCCCCGCCCGTACGCGCCGCAAGCGCCTGCCGCACCGCCGAGAGGGAGCCGTCCCGGTCGAGCGCCCACCGCGCCGCCGCGGTCTTCGAGGCGTGCGTGCCCTCGACGCGGAAGCGCCAGATGCGGCAGGCCGTCAGCACCATGAAATCCGCGTGCCGGACGTCGCCGGTGAGCCCGAGCCAGCGATCGAGCCAGAACGAGCCCCTGGCGTGCAGCCACTCCGGCGCGACGTCGCCGATCAGGTCGGCGGCAGGCGGACCGAACAGGCTGATGCCGCCGGCGCGGGCCATCGACAGCTCGGCGCACAGGTCCGGATCGCCGGCCACCTCGGCCTGCACCTCCAGCGCGGCGCCCGGGTAGCGGCCGACGTGCAGTTCGAGCGCGGGAGCCGGCCCCGGGCGCCGGGCGGTCGCGGCCGTCACCACGTGCAGGTCGATTCCCGCGGCGGGCGACGGGTCGGCCTCCGCCACGGCCGCGGTGAGCGCCACGACGTCGTCCTCCTGGAGGCCGTGCTCGACGACGAGCAGCAGATCGATGTCACTGCGGCCGGGCACGAAGTCGTCGCCGGCGAGCGAGCCGGACAGGATCAGCCCCCTGGCCCTGATCAACTGATGGTCGCCGCGAGCTTGCGCAGCTCCTCGGCCGCGCCGGCGGTCATCGGCGAGCCGTGCCCCGGCAGGATCGCCTTGACGTCGAGCCGGGCGAGCTTCCGCACCGACGCGGCCGCCTGCTGCGGGTCGGCCGTGAACTGCGGGTCGGAGCCGGCCAGGCCCTCACTGGTGCGCAGCGCGTCACCGGACACCAGCACTCCCAGCGACGCGTCGAACACCGAGATGTGACCGAGCGTGTGCCCCGGTGTCCCGATGATCCGCAGCCCGAAGACGTCGTCGCCGTCCTTGACCGGCTTGATCGTCCGGTCGGTGATGATGTTGGGCGCGTCCTGCTCGCCGGCGTAGAACCCGGCCCGCACGCCGGCCGGAACCCCGGGGATCCCGCCCGCGTGATCGTCGTGCAGGTGCGTGATGACGATGTGCTTGACGTTGCCCCATCCGCTGCCGGCCGCCTTGAGGGCCGCCTCGATGCTGTCCGCCGAACCGCCGGTCCCGAGATCCACGACGGCGGCCTCGTTCCCGCGGATGAGCAGATAGGCCGACACGACGGCCAGGTCGACCCGTTTCCACCCGCCGAGATCCGCCTCGGCCCCGGGCGTGTCACCGGTCGTGCCGGCGTTGCCGCCGCCGTCGTCCGATGAGCAGGCGGTCACGGTGTCCAGGACCGCCACGCCCAGCACACCCGCCCCCGCCGCGACCAGAAACTGCCGCCTGCTGACCCCGAAGTCCCTCATGCCCGTCGATTATCACCGCCCGGGCCGCGGAAAACAGGCCGTCCGGTGGGCCTCCACCGTGGATGGCGTCATCGGCCGACCTTCTCGGCGTACATCCGGCGGTCGGCGGTGGCCAGCAGCGTGTCCACGTCCGGGCGGGCCAGCTCGGCCACCGCCGCCATGCCGATGCTCACGCCGATCCGGTATCTGTCCTCGCCCCAGTGGACCGGCTCGGTGACCAGCTGGGCCAGCCGGTCCGCGACCGCCAGCGCGTCCGCCTCGCCGGACAGGTCCTCGCACAGCACCACGAACTCGTCGCCGCCCAGCCGCGCCGCGGTGTCCTGAGGGCGGACCACCGACAGCAGCCGCCGCGCGAACTCCACCAGCACGACGTCGCCGCAGGCATGCCCGTACCGGTCGTTGATCTGCTTGAAGCCGTTGAGATCCAGATAGAAGACTACCGGGCCGTAGCCGTACGCGCGCAGCAGCGCGATCTCCAGCTGCGCGTGCAGGGCCGCCCGGTTCGACAGCCCGGTCAGCTGATCGTGCTCCGCCTGATGGGCCAGCGCCGCCCGGATGCGTTCCTGCTCGCGCACCACGAAGACGAACCGGATCAGGATCAGGCTGGTCAGCAGCACCACCGAGCCGATCAGCGACAGGCGGCTGACCGCGCTGTCGAAATGGCTCAGGCCGCCCAGAACGGGCAGCACGATCAGCGCGATGCCGAGAAACATCACCCGTGCCGGGTGCAACCGCGTTTCCCGTACGGCGTCGGAGTCGGCGATCCGGCCCGCGTCCCGGTGCATCAGCGCGGCGACGAACAGGCTGTTCGCCACCAGCAGCAGCGCGTCGAGGCGGTCGCCGTCCAGGGCCGGGAACAGCTCCGGGAGGGTGGAGATGCCGATGTCGCCGACGAGGGTCGCGGTCAGGGCGGCGACCAGGTACGGCGTGGGACCCCG
This sequence comes from uncultured Actinoplanes sp., assembly GCF_934643405.1. Lineage (GTDB taxonomy): Bacteria > Actinomycetota > Actinomycetes > Mycobacteriales > Micromonosporaceae > Actinoplanes. Next base: position 2,265 of record NZ_CAKUCL010000354.1, on the reverse strand, counting down.
CCGGGAACCGGGGGAGAGCACCAGGATCGCCGTGGTGGCGAACAGCAGCACGTCGCCCAGCGGGTAGAAGACCGCGAACGCGACCTCCAGCGACATTCTCTCGTGCTCGATCGCGGGCAGGATCTGGAACTGCCAGAACAGCCAGGCCACCACCGTCGCCATGGCGAGGGCGTCGAGCATCCCCTCGCGCAGCCGGCCGGGCGCGCGCAGCCGGGTCAGCCGGACCAGGCCGAGGGCCACCAGCGCGTAGCCGCAGACCCACAGCGCATCGCTCGGGGACACCCCGCCGAGCGGGCCGGCGACCCGGGCGAGAAGCTCGTACAGCAGGTCGCCGGTCAGCCAGACGGTCAGCGCGCCGACGATGAATCCGTACCCGCGCCGCACCGGACCGGTCAGGGTGCGCAGGCGTACCCACCCGAGCGCCACCAGAACGGTGAACGCGACGACGTAGCTCACCGCCGCCCCGGTGCTGCCCGGAGCGATCGCGGTGGGCAGCCCGGCGGCGACGGCGAACACCGGCACGGCGATGGCAGGCACTTGTCTCACACCGTGCTTATCGGTTCCCGGGATTCCCGGGTGAGCCAAACGCGTCAGCCCAGCTCGCGGCCCGGCGGGACCTCCGGGGCGCTGTTCAGCTCCTGCAACTGCTGGGTCACGTGGTTGTTGAGGGCCGCGTGGTAGCTCTGGGCCAGCTGCCCCAGCCGGTCGATCTCGTCGAGCAGGGCGGACCGCTTCGCGCCGATGCTGTTGAGCGCCTCGGAGTGGTTGCGGCGGGCGTCGCTCTCGATCGTGCCGGCCTTCAGCTCGGCCTCGCTGGTGATCTGCTCGGCCTTCGTCCGGGCCGTGGACAGCAGCGAGTCCGACTCGCGCTGGGCATCGCGCATGTGGTCGTCCGCCGTGCGCTGCGCCATCTGGAGCACCCGCGAGTTGCGGTCGTCGTCGCCGATCGTGGGCAGCGCGCCGGACGACATCTGGCTGCGGGCGCGCTCGAGCTGCGACTGCACGCTGCGCGCGTTCTGCTCGGCGCGGGCGCGGGCCTCCTGCAGGCGCTCCAGCTGCCGGGTGAGGTCGGCGAACTCGTTGTTGAGGACCATGGTCGACGCCGGGCCCCCACCGCCGCCGCCGCGCTCGATCTGGTCGCGGAGAGCGCCGTTCTCCTCCAGGAGGCGGATGAGCTCCTGCTCCACCTCGTCGAGGAAGGCGTCGACCTCCTCCTCGTCGTATCCACGCTTGCCGATCGGCGGCTTCTTGAACGCCATGTTGTGGATGTCAGCTGGAGTGAGCGGCATCATGCTCCTCGGTTCCCGTCGGTTGCGGCCTTGCGTCCGAAAATCCTACGCAACCGCTTCCGGCCCCCGAAGCCGGTGTGATCACGACGTGTTCTCGTGACGGCGGTGTGACTCTGCGCTGATGAATGGCCCGGTCTCACGATGGAGTCGCCCCGATCCTCAACCCTTTGCTGCCCGGCATTTCCCCCGTCGCGGCCCTGCGGCGAGGCCCGCCGGACGACGATACCTCGCCGCCGCGAGCCGCACTCACGTCCCCGTTCCGGCCGGCCGGCCGGCAAGCGTTCCCGTACGCCGTGGACTGTCCGAACAGAACCCTTTCCCCGGAGGCGCGCGACCGAGGGATACGCCTTTATCTGATTGCGTGGAATGTGCGGCGCAGGTCAATTCCCCAGCGAATTACTGCCGGGCCTGGTGCCGCATTCGGCCATCGATGACGACGGCGAGGCCCGGGGCGGCGAATGGCGCGCCCGGAACGGCGGTGATCGCAGCCCGGCGGGAATTGGCACGCAATTGCCCCGCCCGGCGGGGCGACCGCCCATGGCCGCGTCCGGGAGCGTCCTGGTTCTCAGCGGCACCACGCCCTCGGGGAGGGGTGCTGCGGGAGGGCGGCCCTCCGCGGACGGGCCGGGCGGCTCGCCGGCGTCATCGACTCCGGCGGCGCCTGCCGCCGGTCGGCTGGGGTGTCGAGCGGTCTGCGCGGCGCGGTCCTCCGCAAGCCCGGCGGGATGTGGGGAATTGTGCCGCGGGTGCGGGCGGAGTTTCCCCGAGGCGAGGCCTGCGGAGGCGGTTGTGTCGTCTCGGCGGCGGCAGCATCGGCACGCCGGCGTCCGGGTCTGAGGAGGACGCCGGGAATGTCGGCACTTGACGGCTTTCCCGCCGCAGGGGGGCGGGCGGCATGGTGATGCGGGAGCGCTTCGGCGACCGCCGCAGTCAAGGGATCGTTGCGCGGCGGCCGGCCGACGGCGACGGCCGGCTG
>NZ_CAKUCL010000353.1 GCF_934643405.1 uncultured Actinoplanes sp. | reverse complement strand
TTGTGTCCGGAGGGGGACTTGAACCCCCACGCCCGATAAAGGGCACTAGCACCTCAAGCTAGCGCGTCTGCCATTCCGCCACCCGGACCTGCACTATCAGCCTACCGGTCAGCGCCGCCCCGGAAGCATCCGGGATCGGCCGGCCGGTCGGCCGCACAGGAGAGAACTGTACACGGCCCGGTCGCGGGGTCGCGGGGAGGGTGGGGAGCGGACAATCCGGGCGAATAACCGCCCATACGGCGCCTGGCCTGGCGTGGGCGGGACGTACGGGGCAGAGTGGCCAACGTGTCGCAGCCGTCTCCGCTTGGTCTGGTTCGGGAGCGCGCGCGGGCGTTGGTTGCCTCGGGGGAGCCGGCGGGGGCGCGTGCTGTGCTCGAACGTGGCGTTGAGCTGGGCAAACTCCATCTTTCGGAGGACGATCCGGACGTTTTGCGCACTGCCTTCGAGCTGGGGGTGCTGCTGCAGCGGTGCGATGATCCGGCGGGGGCCCGGCGGGTGCTCGAGGAGGCGTACGCGGCGGGGTTGTGGCGTCTCGGGGATGCCGATCCGCTGATGGTGGAGATCTCGGCGGGCATCGGGGCGGCGGCCGGGGAGCTGGGCAACCGGCATGAGGCGCGCAAGGCGTTCGGGCGGGTCGCGCAGCACGGGCCGGCCGCGCTGGGCGTCGATCACTGGGCGGTCACGCAGGCCCGGGCCTATCTCGGGCAAGATCAAGAACCGTCTCCCGTACGCCCGCAAGCCGCGCCACAAACGCAGACTCATCAGTGGCAGCCGTCGACGACCGTGCCACTGACCCAACCTCACCTGGCCGCACCGCAAGCGCCGCCGCCGGAGGCTCGGCCGTTCGCACGGCCGGCGATGGGGTGGATGGCGCAGGAACAAGCGCCGCTGGTTGAGCAGCAGGTGCCGCAGGAGTCGGCGGGGCTGATCGGGCGGCAAGTGGCGCAGGAGTCGGCGGAGCTGTTCGGGCCGCAGGTGCCCCAGGAGTCGGTGCGGCCGGGCGGGCGGGGAGAGCCGCAAGGACCGTCGCAGTTGGTCGGGCGGGAAGTGTCTCAAGAAGAGGCGCAACCGGTCGGGCGGGAAGTGCCGGAAGAGTCGGGGCGGGTGGAGCCGGACACCTCGACGTCGGTGCGGCCGGTTGGGGATCCGTCGTTGCCGGTGGGCGGGGGTGCGGAGGCGTTCGAGGTTCGAGCTTCCCAGCGGGCGGCTGACACGCCGGCGGATGTGCTTGCGCAGCAGGTGACGCTTCAGCTGCCGACCGTTACGCCGGCGGTGGCGGAGGAGCGGGTGTACGGCGCGCAGCCGGTCCCGGGGCAAGCGGCGCATGGGCAGGCTGCCCGAGGCCGGACGGGTGAGCCGGGAGCGGGTGAGGTGAGTCCGCGGGTCATCCACCTTGAGGTGACTCGGCGGCAGCCTCGGACCGAAGCTGAGCCGACCCCGTACGAAGGGGATGCTCTCAACGGGCCCACCGCGCCGCTCCAGGTGATCGCCTCGCGGCCCAGCACGGTGGCGCCGCCGTCCGAGGAGAATCTGACCGTCTGGACGCCGCCCGAGCGGGTGGCGGCGGCGCATCCGGGCCTCGAGGAGGACACGGCCGCTCAGCCGATCATCGTGGCGTCCCGCGACGGGAATCGCGATGCTGCCACGGTTCAGCTTCCGGTGGTGGCTGACGATCGGTCGGCCACTCCGGTGGTGTCTCGGGGAGCCGGGCGCCGGCTCAAGCCGTACGGGAAATGGGTGGCCCTGGCCGTCGTTGCCGCCCTGGTCGCGCTTGTCCTCGGACTGGCGTTGCGGGGCGGCGACGCGAAGGAGAATGTGCCAACTCTGGGCGGGCCGGCTCCGAGCGACGTACGGCTGGAGGACGCCGGCACCGAGATCGGGATCTCGTGGCATGACCCTGCCGACGGGACCGTTTCCTTCATGGTCACCATGGCGCGGGCGGGGGAGGCCCTCAAGCCGATGGCCACGCTGGGACCTGGGCAGACGTCCTATGCGCTCGGTGGCCTGAACGCCACGCTGAACTACTGCCTCACCGTCGTGGCGGTGTATCGGGACAACCAGTTCGCCACCTCGCCGCAGGTGTGCACGAGTAGGACGCCGGCTACTCCACGTTAGGTTGATCACGGAGGGCGACGGGAGTTATCCACAACCGTGACATCGGGGTGTCCCCCCGCATCCACGTCCCCCTATGATGGCCTCCGTCCTGAACCACTCCCCAGGCAAGGATGGTGGCCGTGACCAGCACAGACGGGGTGTCGCAGCGCCGGTGGCGCCGCCGCGGCCATCTGGTCACGCTCGCGACCGTCCTGAGTCTCGCGGGTGGGCTGGGGCTGACCGTCCTCGGGCTGGGGTCGGCCGATCAGGCGGTGGCGAGCTTCGATGCCGCCTCCTGGGTGTGGAGCCGCGCCAAGGGTGAGGTCGCCCGGATCAACGGGGTGACCGCCAAGGTGGACACTCGCGTCGACGTGGCGAAGGGGCGCGGGCACGAGCTTCAGATCAGTCAGAACGACCGGTTCGTGATCCTGCGGGACGTGCAGACGGGCGCCATCGGGTCGCTCGATCTGACCACCCTGCAGGAGTTCTGGCACGAGCCCACGCCGGCGGGCATGGGGGTGCGGGTCGCGCTGCACGAGGACTCCGTGTTCGTCATCGACACCGTTCAGGGGCAGGTGCAGCAGCTCGATCCGGGCTCGCTGAGTCCGGCCGGCAATCCGCTGCGGTTTCCGCCGGGCATCACCGGGGGCGTGTTCGACGGCAAGGGCAACCTGTGGATCGCCTCGCCCAGCGAGGGGACGGTGACGGCGATCGCCCCGGGCGGGCCGCGCATCGTGCGCACCGAGCCGGTGGCGGCGCAGAGTCACGACCTTGCCCTGTCCACGCTGGACGACGGGGTGGCGGTGCTCGACCGTACGACCAATGAGCTGTCCAGCATCCACGGTGGGCAGCCGGTGGTGACGACCACGGTGCCGCTGACCGGGCCGGGGACGCTGCCGCCGCACACCGACGGCAAGCAGGTGCCGGTGACCGTGCCGGACGCGCGGCACGTGTGGGTCGTCGGCGAGCAGGGGTTGCGCGCCGATTTCACGGTGCCGGGGGAGAGCGGGCAGCTGCAGCCGGCGGTGGCCTGGCAGGGCTTCTTCTACGTGGCGGACGCGGCGACCGGGTCGGTGCACGTGTTCGACTCGGCCGGCAAGCCGCAGAAGGACATCGACTTCCCCGATCCGGGCGGGCCGTTGGAGCTGGAGGTCCGCGAGGGGTACCTGTTCATCAACGCGCCCGGGTCGTCGACGGCGCGGGTGGTGGACGACGCGCACGCGGTGCGCACGGTGGACAAGTATGCGCAGGACGTGCTCGGCGGCGACCCGCCGAAGACGCCGCCCGCCCCGCCGCCACCGCCGAAGCCGAGGAAGCCGGTCGTGTCGGAACCGGGGGCGCCGCGCAACGTGCGGGCCGCGGCGGGCAACGCCGAGGCGCGCGTGACCTGGCAGCGCGCGCCGGCGAACGGTGCGGCCGTCACCCGGTACGTCGTGCAGGGCGGCGGCCGGACGTTCCAGGTGGGGGCGGAACAGCGGTCGCTGACGGTGACGGGGCTGGTCAACGGCGAGTCGTACCGGTTCTCGGTGCACGCGGTGAACAGGAAGGGCGACGGGCCCTCGCGCACGTCGAACGCGGTGAAGCCGACGGCGGAGGTGCCGGATCCACCGGCCGCGGTGACGGCGCAGGCCAGGCCGGACGGGACCGTGGTGGTGAGCTGGCCGGCGGCGAACGGGCAGGGCCTGGACATCAAGCGGTACACGGTGACCGCGATCGCCGAGGGGGGCAGCGCGCCGATCGGCGACGCGACCGGGACCTCGCTGACGATCGGCGGCGGCGAGCTTCGGTACGGCCAGCAGTACGCGTTCACGGTGGTGGCGGTCAACGAGCGTGGCGCCGGGTCGAAGCCGTCGCCGGTGAGCGGCAGCGTGGTGCCGTACGCGAAGCCCGGCCGGCCACCGGGCGTGGACGCGACGACCGTGGGCGACCAGGCCGGCGCGGTCCGGGTGACGTGGGCGCCGGCCGCCGACAACGGGCGGCCCGTCAGCAGGTACGTCGTGCGCGCCGGTGGGCGGACGGCCGAGGTGGGTGACGGCACCGGGGCGACGCTGACCGGGTTCGGCGCGGGGGAGACCGTCACGGCCGAGGTCCGGGCGGTCAACGAGGCGGGCGAGGGGGATCCGGGTACGGCGACGGCGCGCACGGTGGCGACGCCGAAGGTCACGATGACCGGAGTGAGGGCGACGTTCAACACCGCGACGGTGACGTTCAGCGTGGACGCCGGTGGCGGCACGGCGACCTGCACGGTGGCGGCGTCCGGCGGCGGCTCGGCCTCGGGCGGCTGCTCCAGCCTCACCGTCAAGAGCCTCAAGCCGAGTACGGCGTACACGTTCACGGTGACGGCCAGGAACGCGGCCGGTAGTGCGAAGGCGTCGCGCGGCGCCACGACGGCCGCGCTCTACGGGACGGCGACGTGCCACAACGGGCGTGCGGGCGAGACCGCGACGTACTGCGACAAGGACGTCGACGGGCGCAACGGCAACGAGATCTTCACGGTCACCCGGCAGGACAACGCCAAGCAGGCCGGCTGGGTGCCGGACGGCACGCGGTTGCAGGCGTACTGCAAGAAGGCCGGCGAGGACGTGGACTCGTACATCTACAACAGTCAGAAGCGCAGCACGTGGTGGATTCAGGTGAAGTACAAGGGAAAGACGTACATCCCGTGGGCGTGGCTCAACCTCGACGGTGGGGACGACCTCACCGGCCTGCCGGGCTGCTGAGGGCTGCCCGGTGACCGAAACCCTTCCGCCGCAACACGTTCAGGCCTTCGCCCGGGTCGCCTCCCAGCTGGCCGGTCAGGTCGGGTCGGTGGTGCTCGGCAAGCCGGAAGTCGTGCGGCTCGCACTCACGGCGCTGTTCGCGCAGGGGCACGTGCTGCTGGAGGACGTGCCCGGCGTGGGAAAGACGACGCTGGCCCGGGCGCTGGCCGCGTCGATCCACGGGCAGTGGCGCCGCATCCAGTTCACGCCCGACCTGCTGCCGTCCGACGTCTCCGGGGTGACGATCTTCAACCAGGCCAGCCACGGGTTCGAGTTCCATCCGGGGCCGGTGTTCGCGAACCTCGTGATCGCCGACGAGATCAACCGGGCTTCGCCGAAGACGCAGTCGGCGCTGCTGGAGGTGATGGAGGAGCGGCGGGTCACGGTGGACGGGGTGCCGCATCCGGTGCCGCAGCCCTTTCTCGTCGTCGCGACGCAGAACCCGGTCGAGATGGACGGGACGTACCGGCTGCCCGAGGCGCAACTCGACCGGTTCCTGATGAAGCTGTCGGTGGGGTATCCCAGCGAGGAGGTGGAGGTCGAGGTGCTGCGCGGGGCGGCGCTGCGCTCGCCCGACGCCCTGGAGCCGGTCACGGACACGGCGACGGTCGGCGAGATGGTGAGGATGGCGCTGCGGGTGCATGTCGCGGATCCGCTTTATGCGTACGCCGTCCGCCTGGGCGCGGCCACGCGGAACCATCCGCAGGTGCGGGTCGGGGTCAGCCCTCGCGGAGTCATCGCCCTGACCCGGGCCGCCGGTGCCTACGCGCTGATCAACGGCCGGGGGTATGTGCTGCCGGAAGACCTCAAGACGCTGGTCGGGCCGGTGTTCGCCCACCGGGTCCTGCTGTCGCCGGACGCGCAGCTGCGCGGGGTGACCGCGGCCGAGGTGCTCGACGACGCGGTCCGGTCGGTGCCGGTG
>NZ_CAKUCL010000352.1 GCF_934643405.1 uncultured Actinoplanes sp. | reverse complement strand
TCAGTCCTCGTCGAGCTCCTCGAACACGGTGATCTGCAGGCCTGCGGCAGCGTCGAGCCGGGAGTTGAGCGACCGCCACGGGGTGCGGGTGGGCGGGGCGAGCAGCGCCGCCCCCGCCTCGACGAGGTCGTCCGTGACGTCCCGGGCGTCGGCCACCTGGAAAGCCACCCGCAGCCTCGGGCTGACCCGCCGCCCGACCTCCACCCGATCGATCATGTCGACCTGCTCCGGGCTGGAGATCTCCAGCGTGGCGCGGCCGACATCGAGGATCGTGACCCGTTCACCGCCGTCGCCGTGCACCTGGAGTTCCTGGGCCGCGCCCAGGACGTCGCGGTAGAACGACACCGCGGCCTCGTAGTCGTCGGCCTCGACGACGAGGCGCATCTGCAGGACGGTCATCGGACCGTGGGGCGGTAGACGAGTTCCTGGGTGTGGCCGTCGAGCGTCCGGCTCTCCAGCAGCTCGAGGTCGAAGTCGCCGGCGCCGCCGAGAATCGGGCTGGTCCCGGTCCGTCCCGAAATGACCGGGAAGATCGTCACCTGCAGCCGGTCGACCAGACCCGCGGCCATCAGCGCCCAGTTCAGCGACAGGCTGGCCGGCGACCGCAACGGCACGTCCGACTCCTGCTTGAGCCGGGTGACGATGTCCACGGCGTCACCGCTCACGATGGTCGCGTCCGGCCAGCCGAGGGTGTCCCGCAGGCTGGAGGACACCACCGTCGCCGGCATCCGCATCGTGCGGACGTTCCACTCGTCGAGCGCGTTCGGGTCGATCCCCGAGGTCATGATCTCAGCGGTCTCCCGGAAGGTGGTGGCCCCGAAGACCATCCGCTGCTCGGTCGCGAACAGGGCGGCGCGGTGTTCGAGCAGCTCGGGGCCCTGCTTGCCCCAGTAGCCGCCCCAGTCGGCGCCCTCGGCGAACGAGCCGTAGCCGTCGAGGGTGGAGAAGACGTCCCAGGTGTAGACGGCGGTCATGTCGGTCCTTCCTGCGCGGCGGTCACAGACGGAAGGTTCGAGCTTATGGCGCCGACGATGGCCACGTGGGCCCTTCTCGGCGTCACCGGCTGGGCAGCGCGTAATAGTCCTCGGTGATCACCGGATGGAAGCCGAGGGAGGTGTAGAGATTCAGGGCCCGGTCGTTGTCGGTGGCCACCTCCAGGTGGACGTCGGCGGCGCCGTCCGCCCGGGCGGTCCGGCACAAGCGGTGCAGCACATCCCGCCCGATGCCGCGTCCCTGGTGGTCCGGATGGATGACGAAGCCGTAGACGCCGGCCCCGTCCCCTTCGCGGGTCAACCGGACGGTGCCGATCGGCCGGCCGTCCCGCTCCACCACGAGGGTGCGCGGGTCGTGGCCGGCGGACTCGCGCGGTTCCCAGCCGAATCCCCGGCGCAGCAGGTCGCGTACCGCCTGCCGGTCGGCGGGAACGGCGGGGCGGACGGTGACGCGGGGGTCGGCCGGAACCGCGGCGGGTTCGCCGACCAGACGCAGGGCGTGCTCGCTGTGGTCCAGTTCGCCGCCCCGCCGCTGGGCCACCGACCGTCCCGCGGCCGAGGTGCGAGGGACCACCAGCAGGATCGAGGAGTGCGCACGCGGCCGGCACACCCGCAGCCCGGCGTCCAGCAGCGCCCCACCGATCCCCCGGCCCCGCGCGGCGGGATCGACCATGCCGGCCAGTTCGATGGTCGGTGCGCTGTGCGTGTAGATGCCCAGGAACCCCAGCAGCCGCTCACCGTCCCACCACAGGACGTCCTCGACGTCCTGCCCGGATCGGTGGCGCAACGATTCCCATTCCAGCTTCAGCCGCCCGCCGTCGGCCGCGACCACGCGACGCTCCAGATCGGCGATGGCGAGCAGGGCGGCCGGGGACAGCCCGGCGGACAGTTCCATCACCGTGCCACCCCATCACGCCGGTCAACCGATTTCCGGCGGGCCGCTACGGCCTTCCGCGGATCACCTGATAGAAAGATGGTCTCCCGTCGTCGCACTGACGCGGTGGGCAAACGTCAGGGCAGTATGGGCGCCGGTTCCGCGGCGCAGCAATCCACCGTCCGGACGCGGACCGCGGCTCGCTCGGCCGTCGTCGAGCCGGCCGCCGCGGTCCGGGAAGTCCGGTCAGGCCAGCAGCTCGACCAGCGGGAAGCTGCGGTTGCGCCGCGGCGGGATGACGTAGTTCTGCCGGTGGGACGCCCGCATCCGCGCGTTGATGCCGATGTTCTCGTCGGAGAGGTTGTACGGCGCGGCCCGGAAATTCGTCCCGTCCGGCATCACGCCGTCCATCGCGAGGCGCGCCCGGTGGAACAGGTGGTGGCCCGGGACGAACGCCACGAAGTGCATGCCGGGCTTGTTGGTCGGCCCGACACCGCCCGGCGCCCACGCGAACGGATCGTCGAGGGTGTTGAAGTCCTCGCGCAGCGGCACCGGCGTACCCTGCTCCCGGCGGCGGCCGTAGTTGTCGTACGTGGTGGCGGCCAGCCGTGTCGCCTGCTGGAGCAGCGCGTTGTGCCCGACCACCCTGCTGCCGCTGGCATCCAGCTTGACCTGGGCCATCGTGGACAGCTGAGCCGGGCCGTTGGGCAGGGTGACGGTGCCCGGGTCGGCCGGCACCGGCGTGCGCGGCGAGAACATCCGCTTGACCCGCTCGGCGTACGCGCTGGTGTCCATGCTGTTGTACCAGGCGTCGATGTCGAGGTAGAGGTGCGACAGGTGCATCGCGCAGCCGGCCGCGAAATAGCCGTTGGGCCACTGGTCGGTGACCCCGCGGAGGGTCTCGAAACTGGGGATGTTGTCCGGTCCGAGCGCCTGGGTCTGGGTGCTGGTGAAGCCCATCATCAGCTGCGCGTTCGCCGGGATCCGGTCCGCACCGGGCACGCCGGCCGCGGTCGCCAGGCTCTTGGCGATGCTCGGGTTGCCGAAACCGCGTCCGAGGAAGCCGATCCGCTTGCTCGTGAGGTCGAACAGGTCGCCGATGTAGGCGCCGCTGTTCTGGTCGTCGAACAACGCCCGTTCCGCGCCGCTGACGATCGCCGAGGAGTCGCTGCGGAACTTCACCATGACGTGGTTGTCCTCGAGCACCGTGTCGGCCGGGTCGCTCGGGAACCGGATCGCGTCCAGCACCGCGTACTGCTTCGGCGAGGTTCCGGGCACGGCCGGCAGATACGTGTTCATGAGGGACGGCACGAAGGTCCGGAAGTACGGCAGGCCCCAGCCGACCACGATGGTCAGACCGGCCGCCGTGGACGGATACGGCGCCTCCACCTTCGCGATGGCGTTCTCCACCCGGGTCTTCGCGCTCTTCAGCGCCGCCGCGGTCCAGTTGACACGGCTGCTGAGCCGGGCCGTGAACACGTCGTTGTGCAGCGGCGGGATCGCCACCGTGACACCGTTGTTGACGATCACCTCGACCTGGTCGATCAGATACTGCTCCTGGAAGCGCCGGACCACCGCCGCCTCGGCCCGGGCCGGCCCGCCGGCGAACTCGTCCAGCACCTCGTACACGCCGCGCGCGGCGACCGACCCGATCGCGATGGCGCCGGCCCGCCGCAGAAACGCCCGCCGGTCCAGCTCGTCCATGTCACACCTTCTTCGCGGAGCAGGACGGCTGCTTGCAGACGAGGTAGGCGCGTTCGAAGACCGGGATCACCGTTCCGTCGGCGGTGATCGTCTCCCGGATCACCAGCACCAGGTACATGCGGGGCGCGTTGCCGTCCGGGATCAGCGTCGTCCAGTGCACCACCTCGTGAGTGGACGGGAACGGCGGCGGCGCGTAGTACGAGTACGTGTTCTCGCTGTCGGAACCGCGGTAACCGATCATCGGAAGCGGCGCGATGCGGGTACCGCGCAGATCGCGGGCCACGGCTGACGTCCGTACGGAATAACCGCCGTTGCGGGCCGGCGTCGTGGTGGTCGTGATCGTCAGGTCGCCGCTGAGATTGACGACGTCCAGGTTGCACAGATTGTCCACCACCATGGCGGGAATGTTGATGGTGGTGCGGACCGTGGTGCCGCTCTTGGCGTCGGCCGGTGTCGCGGTCACGACCGCCAGCAGCGCGCCGGCGATCCCGAGCATGATGATGGCGATCCGACCTCGTTGCCGGCCCCGCTGGCCTCGGGCTTCCATGACGTCGTCCTCCCCTGCGTCCTTCGTACGGTGGTGGCACTCGCTGATCGGGCAACGTGCCCTGCGTCACACAGTCGAAACACAGGGAACTCAGTCGATCTCCCGTTTCCGGACCGCCACCATCAGGGCGCGGGCCGGGGGATCACCTGGAGGCGGACCGAATTGTCGTACGGCAGGATCAGTGTGCGGCCGTCGGCGGTCCAATGGTCCGGGACGAGGAACAGCCGGCCGCCCGCCTGGATGAGCAGCCGCAACCCGCGGTATCGATACTGGAACCTGCTGCCGGCATCGGCCGGCAGCACGGTCTCCCGCACGTACGGGGGCAGGTCGGTCAGCCGGTCCGGAGTGTCCACGATGACCTCGGGCCGGGCCGGCAGCTGCACGGCGTCGTCGTAGGCCCGGCCCTCGCCCAGCCGCCATGCGAAGGACGTCCCGGCCCAGAACAGACCGGTCAGGGCGAGGCCGGCCGTGGCGGCCAGCCCGGTGAGCCGAAGGCGGCGGGCCGCCACGTACCAGGTGTGCAGGGCGCTGCGCGGGCGGCCGGGGCGGAAGCTGACCCGGGCGGCCAGCCAGCACGCGTACGCGCACAGGCACGGCCCGGCCGCGAGCGCGAGAGCGGTGCTGCCCGGCCGTTCGTCGCGGGAGACGTGCGCCACGGCCAGTCCGAGCACCGCGCGGGCCAGCAGGAACGCCCCGGTCAGCAGGACCAGGCCGGCCACCACGAGGACACCGCGCCGCGCGTCCAGACGGCTGGTGGCCCAGGTGGCCGCGAGATGCACGCCCACGGCCAGCAGGACGCCGAACAGCAGCACGGCGGTCGGCAGGTAGAGCACCTCGATGCCGTGCAGCACCAGGTCGCGACTGGACAGATCGGTCAGGTCCAGATAGACCCCGAAATAGGCGAACCGGGCCCGGGTCGCGATGTAGCCGAAGTAGAGCAGCATGGCGGTGGCAACGGTGGTCGGCGCGATGACGGCACCCCACTGGCCGAGCTTGGTGGCAAGCCCGTCCGGGGACTCGGCCGCCGGCTCGGCGCGCGGAGGTGACACGTCCTGACGCTGCGGGCTGTTGCGCCGCTGCCGGGAGGTGGTCATCAGCAGAAGATGTTCGTGGCGTCGCCCGGTTCGTTGCGGAAGCAGAGGCTCTCGTCGAACGGCTGGGTCCAGGTGACGTCCACCGGCCGCGCGACGGTCGGCTCCGGGGTTCCGCTGTCGCTGCACGGGTGTCCGGTCGCGGAGGTGCACCGGGCGCGGAAGGAGGCGGTGAACGACGACCGGAGATCGCCGGTCGTCGAGGCGGATCGCGGCTCGATGCCCGTGTAGCAGCCGTCGCCGCCGGGTTCGAGCGCGGCCCCCACCCGGCAGGCGAAGGTCGGTGTCCAGGTGCCGTCGGACTCGACCGCGGTGGTTCCGGCGCAGCGGTCGGGCTTGATGACGACGTCCGGGTTGCCCGCCACCAGTCCGGCGATCCGCACGGTCCGGTCGAAGGCGTCGTTGCGCACCAGATAGCACATGGTGCGGGGGCTGGTGTCGTCGAGCGTCACACCGCCGACGCGGATGGCGCGCTCCGGGATCGGCGGGGCCTGCGCGCCGGCGGTGGACCGCGGACCAGCCGGCGACGGCGTCGACCCGGCGGCGGCCGGGGCGGGCGCGTCCGTGACGGCCCCGGTGGTG
>NZ_CAKUCL010000351.1 GCF_934643405.1 uncultured Actinoplanes sp. | reverse complement strand
GCCTGGGCCGGCGCGCAGGACGAGCTCGACGCCGCCTGGGCCGCCTTCGACGCCGCCGACCGGGCCGCCCGCGCGGCCGCCAAGGCCGGCGCGTACCCGTTGATGAGCCGCCGCCGTAAGCCCGGCGAGAACGTCGACCGCGAGCGTTACCTGCACCACCGGGCGACCGAGGCGTGCCGTCGCCGGGACCTGTCGATCGCCCAGCTGAACGACATCCTCGCGCACCGCGGCTGGAACCCGCGGCTGCACCCGGTCGTGCAGGAGGCGGCGCTGCGCAACGCGATCCGTGACCACCGGCTGGCCACCTATCAGGCCGCCCTGGAGAAGGAGCGCCAGGCCTGGCGCGCGGCCGAGGTCTCCGCCGAGGCGGTGCGCAGCCTGCGGCTCGAGGCCGCCGCCGCGATCGCCCGCGGCGGTGCCCGGCAGCCGGCTTCCGACGAACAATGGTGGACCGGTCAGTGGACCACCGCCGAGCTTCCGGCGGTGGCCTAGGGGTCCGTTGTGGAGGGTCGTGCCGGATGACCGGTTCACCCGCGAGTGTCCGACCGGGCGGGTACCGTAACCGGGCAGGATGACCCGGACGAGATGGGCAGGAGACGGCGTGGCGGCAGTGCCGGCGGGTTCGGAACGGTCGGCGGTTCGGTTGCACCGGGCCGCGCGGGTGGAGGACGCCCTGCACGAGATCCTCGTGCGCCGGCTGCGCAACCGCGGGTGGGAACCGGTGATCACCGCGTACACCGGGTACGGCGCGCCCGGCTGGGCCCGGATCATGGCCCGCGTGGTGCTGACCCGTCCGGCGCAGGCCCGCAAGAAGCTGGAGAAGGTGCGTGGCTGGCGCAGCTTCACCACGTCGCCGGTCACCGACACCGTGGTGCGCATCCAGATCGGCGACAGCGTCACCGAGACCCGCACCGACCGCAGCGGCTACGTCGACACCCGGGTCAAGGGCGACCTCGAGCCGGGCTGGAGCACGGCGCGGCTGTTCACCGACGGCGCCTCCCCGGTGGACGCGCCGATCCGGGTGGTCGATCCGGCCTGCCGCTTCGGCCTCATCTCCGACATCGACGACACGGTCATGGTCACCGCGCTGCCCCGTCCGCTGCTCGCCGCGTGGAACACGTTCGTGCTGGACGAGCACGCCCGCATGGCGGTGCCGGGAATGGCGGTGCTCTACGAGCGGCTGATCACGGCGAACGCGGGCGCCCCGGTGTTCTACCTGTCGACCGGCGCGTGGAACGTGGCGCCCGCGCTCACCCGGTTCCTCTCCCGTCATCTGTACCCGGCCGGCCCGCTGCTGCTCACCGACTGGGGTCCCACGCCGGACCGCTGGTTCCGCAGCGGCCAGGAGCACAAGCGCAACACCCTGCGCCGGCTCGCGGCCGAGTTCCCGCACGTGCGGTGGCTGCTCATCGGCGACGACGGGCAGCACGACCAGGAGATCTACTCCGAGTTCGCGCACGCGCACCCGGAGAACGTGGCGGCCGTCGCGATCCGCCGGCTGTCCTCGACGCAGGCGGTGCTGGCCGGCGCCATCCCGGGCCCGGCGGGCAACCCCGAGGCGGTCGGCTCGGGCGGCAAGACCTGGTTCTCCGCGCCGGACGGCGCCGGGCTCTGGTCCCTACTCCGGGACTCCGATGTCGTCTGAGGCGGGCTGCGGCCCGGCGCTCTCCGCGACCCGCTGGTGCAGCCGCTCGCGCACCTGCTCGGGGGTGTACGCCCGGCGGCGGCGCTCGGCCCGTGCGATCACCGCCCCGGTGGCCGCGACGCCCGCCAAACCCGCCAATCCCACTACTTTCCACCAACGCATCACCCGAGGATAGACACGTGGACGCCGCCATCAGCCTCGACGAGGCCATCGACCTGACGCGTACGGGTGACATCTGGATCTTCCGGGGACGATCCGGACCGGACCGGGCGATCCAGACGCTGACCAACAGCCCCGTGAACCACGTCGGGATGTCTCTGGTGATCGAGGACATGCCACCGCTGATGTGGCATGCCGAGCTGGGCAAGTCGCTGCCCGACCTGTGGTCCGGCACCTTCCAGCGCGGCGTTCAGCTGCACGACCTGCGCGACGCGGTGACCGTTTGGGGTCATCGGTACGGTCAGCGCGGCTGGCTGCGGCAGCTCGACCCGGCGGTGTCCCGGGCGATGGAGGACCGCGCGCTCAAGACGGTCGCCCGGCTGGACGGGACGCCGTTCCCGTCCTCGGCCCAGCTGGCCTGGCGCTGGGCACGCGGGCGGGTGCCCCGGGCGCCGCGCCGGCAGCGCCAGGAGGAGCCGGCCGAGTCGGTGCTGGAGTCGGCCTACTGCGCCGAGGTGGTCGCGGTCACCTACGAGGAGATGGGGCTTCTGCCCCGCAAGCGCCTGCCGAACTGGTACGACCCGGGCCGGTTCTGGAGCGGTGACGAGCTCGAACTGGCCGCCGGTTTCACCCTCTCGGACGAGATCGCGGTGGACATTCCCGTCTCGTAGGCGCAGGTTGTGCGCATGGGCCTGATCGGGCGGGTCAGCGAGGTGGTCGCCCTCGACCGCCGGCGAGCGGACGCGTGGCGCGGCGCCGGCGGGGTCGTGCTGCTCATCGGCGAGGCCGGTGTCGGCAAGACCACGGTGGTCGAGGAGGCGGTCGCCCGGTTCCGCGCAGCCGGCTCCACCGTCCTGATCGGACGGTGTGATCCCGACGAGGGCGCGCCCGCGTTCTGGCCGTGGCTGCGGCTGCTGGAGTCCGGTGTGGAGGGCTTGTCGCCCGCGTTGCTGACCCTGGCGGACGAGGGCGAATCGGCTGCGGCGGCACGGTTCCGGGCGATCCGCGCCACGATCGCGGCGTTGCGCGCGGCCGAGCCGCTCGTGCTCGTGCTGGAGGATCTGCACTGGGCCGACCCGGCGTCGCTGAGCCTGCTGGCGGCGCTGTCCCGGGAGATCGGCGAGACCCGGCTGCTGCTGATCGGCACCTCCCGACCGGCGCCGCAACCCGACCTGAGCGAGGCCGAGGTGCTGCCGCTCGGGCCCTGGGACGTCGCCGCCGTCGGTCAGTACCTGGCCCGGATCGCCCCGGCGGCCCACCCGAGCTGGGCCGCGGTCGTGCACCGGCTCGGCGGCGGCAGCCCGCTCTACACCCGCGAACTGGCCCGGCTGCTGGCGCGCGAGGGCCGGCTGGAGCGCCCGGCCGGCACCATCGACCTGCCCGAGGGCCTCCGGCGGCTGGTGCTGCGGCGCACCGCCCAGCTCCGGCCCGCCTGCCGGGAGATGCTGGGCGTGGCCGCGGCGTTCGGCGCCGAGATCGACGTGGCGGCGCTGGACCGGATCGTGCCGGCCATCCGTGCGGACGACGGGCCGGGACCGGTCGCCGAGGCGGTGGAGGCGGGCGTGCTGGTCGAGGATCCGGCGAAGCCGTCGCGGGTGCGGTTCGGGCACGAGCTGGTGCGTCAGGCCCTCTACACGTCGCTGACACGCGACGAGCGGATCCGGGCGCACGCCGCGATCGCCGACCGGGGCGCCGGTTCCCCGGCCGAGATCGCCCGGCATCGCGTCCGGGCCGCGGTCGACCCCGAGTCGCGGCGTGCGGCGGTCGACGCGTGCGTGGTGGCGGCCCAGGCGGCGGCCCGCGCGCTGGACCACGACGAGGCGGTGCGGTGGTTCGACCGGGCCCTGGAGAACGCGCCGGACGACCCCGAGTTGCGGTTGGCGCGCGCCGAGGCGGCGTACCGGGGAGGGCAGTTGGATGTCGCCCTGGCGGACTGCGCCGCGATCGTGGACCGGGTCGGCACGCCGGCGGCTCTGGTGATCCGCGGGTTCGGTGGGTCGCTGGCCCCGGCGCTGCTGCGGCTGTGCGAGCGAGCGCTGGCGCTCGGGCCGGACGACGCGGACCGTGCCCAGGTGCTCGCCCAGACCGCGTTCCTGCTGACCGAGACCGAGGACCCGCAGGCCGCCCGGCGGATCAGCGGCGAGGCGATGGCGCTGGCCGAGAGATCCGGGCATCCGGGCGCCCTGGTCGCCGCCATTCACGCCCGGCACGAGGTGGTCGACCCGGTCCGGGACGTCGACGAGGTGCTCGAGCTGGCCCGCCGCGCCGCCGAGCTGGCCGGGCCGAGCCGCCGCCCGGACGCCGAGCTGTGGAGCCTGGTCTGGCGGCTGGACGCGCAGCTGATGCGCGGCGACCGGCCCGCGTTCGACGCCGAGAAGGCCCGCCTCGAGGAGCTTGCCGAGCGGCTGGGCTGGCCGGTGGCCCGCTGGCATCTGTTGCGCGCGCGGGCCGCCGGCCTGCTGCTCGCCGGCCGGTTCGACGACGCCGAGACGGCCTCCGCCGAGGCCAGTGACCTGGGCATCAACGGGCGCGACGAGACGATGCCGTTCCTGCACCGGGCCTTCCTCAGCGGGCTCGCCCAGCTCACCGGCCGCAACCGGCATTGGCCGCCCGATCTGGCCGCGGAGGCGGCGGCGCTCCCGCCGATCCCGGTCGCGACGGCGCAGATCGCCCGGGTGGCGATGGAGATGGGTGACCGCGAGACCGGCGAGCTCATGCTGGCCCGGCTGCGCGCCGTGCTGCCCGGGGTGCCGGCCGATCTGCGCCGGCCGTTCATCGTGGCCACCACGGGCGAGGTCGCGATCTGGGCGGGCGATCTCGAACTCGCCGCGCAGGCCTACCGGCAGGCCCTGTCGTATGCGGGGCGGCACCTCAACTCGCTGACCGCCTGCTACGGCGTTGCCGACCGGACGCTGGGAGTGATCGCCGCGGCCCTGGGCGACGCCGATGCCGCCGGCGCGCATCTGGCGAACGCCGTGGCCCTCGAGGAGCGGTCCGGCTCGGCGCCTTTCCTGACGCTGGCCCAGCTCGCGTACGCCCGTTTCCTGCGCCCCACCGACCCGGCCCGTTCCCGCGACCTCGCGGCCCGGGCCGCCACCACCGCCCGCCGGCTCGGCATGCCGCCCGTCGCCGCCGAGGCCGCCGAGCTGGACGCCGACCCGCTCACCGCCCGGGAACGCGAGATCGCCGCCCTGGTCGCCGACGGCTTGACCAACCGGGCGGTCGCGGAGAAGCTGTTCCTCTCCGAGCGCACGGTCGAGACCCACGTGCGCAACATCCTGGCGAAGCTGGGGCTGACCCGCCGCGCCGACCTACGTGGCGCATCTCAGTACCGGCACTGACGCCCGCGAGCGGGAAAAGGCCGAGGCTCGTGGGCATGACGACGAACCTGAGCACGCAGATCAAGCCCGGCACCTACACCATCGACCCGGCCCGCTCGTCCTGCCGGATGATCGCCACCCACGTCTTCGGCCTCAAGCCGGTCGACGCCTCGATGACCGTCGACCGCGGCACGATCGTGGTGGCCGCCGACCCGGCCCGGTCCACCGCCTCGGCCGAGGTGGCGGCGGGCAGCTTCCGCAGCGACAAACCCCGGCGCGACGAGGACATCCGCGGCAAGCGCTTCCTGGACGCCGGGCGTTTCCCGGTCATCTCGTTCCGGAGCACCGGGTTCGCCGACGGCGTGCTGACCGGCGTGCTCAACGTGCGCGGCCAGGACAGCCCGGTGACCCTGGCGGTCGAGTCGGCCGAGCCGGCCGCGGACGGTTGCCACTTCACGGCGACCTGCACCGTGGACCGGGTGGCGGCCGGGGTGCGGACCGGGCGGGCGATCATCGCCCGCACCGTCCACATCACCCTCGACCTGTACGCGACCTGCTAGCGGTCGTTATCCGCGGCCACCGTGGCGGCGGCCGCCGGCCCGGCTGCTCGCGGAGAACGCGGCGGCGCCACCGCTCTTGGCCGGCGCCGCCGTCGCGGCGCCCGGGTTGCGGCGACCGCGAGCCGGCGTCTCGGCCGTGCCGGTACCGGCCCGGCG
>NZ_CAKUCL010000350.1 GCF_934643405.1 uncultured Actinoplanes sp. | reverse complement strand
TGCCGGCAGGCGGGGCTCGGCGAGGTGCTCGTGCTGGACCAGGCGGACCGGCTCGCCGCGGCGGCGTCCGGGGCCAACGGCGGCGCCATCGCCCCGGACATGCACCTGCTGACCGACTCGGCCGCGTTCGTGGCGTTCGGCCGGCGCAGCCGCGACCTCTACCGCGAGTGGGACGACGCCTGGTCCGGCGCGATCGGCCTGTGGCCCACCCGCTGGCTGAACCTCTTCCCACCCGGCGCCGGCCCCCTGGTCTCCCGCCAGACACCACCCGCCGCCCCCGCCCCACCGGTTTCGCCCTCCACACCGTCCCCACCCGCACCGCCCGCCGCTTCCCCGGCACCCGCCCGCTTCCCGGCGCCCACCTCTCCCACGCCCGCCTCCTTCCCGGCGCCCGCCTCCCCGGCACTCGCTTCCTTTCCGGCGCCCGCCTCTCCCACGCCCGCCACCTTCCCGGCGCCCACCTCACCCGCGCCGTCCTCCTTCGCCGAGCCCTCTTCCCCTGCCGCCTCTTCGTCCACCGCGCCTCCCTCCCCCGCCGCGCCCTCCTCCCCCTCCTCGTTGCGCTTGCCGGCCGAGCTGCGGGAGGTGTCGGCCGACGAGGTGGCGCTGCTCGAACCGGACGTGCGGGTGCCGGAGGGCGGCACGGCCGTGCTGGTCGAGGGGCAGCTCGGCGTCAACCCGCAGCGGCTCGTGGCGGTGCTGGCCGGGCACGCCGGGTCGGTGGTCACGGGCGTCCGGATGCTGGATGTCACCGTGCGGGGCGATCGTGTCGTCGCCGTCCGCACGACCGCGGGGGACTTCACGCCGGGCGCGGTGGTGATGGCGACCGGGCTGCTGCCCCGGCCGTGGCGGACGCGGCAGCGGTGGATCAAGGGACACATGATCGCGGTGGCGCCCGGTCCGTGGCGGCTCGGGAGCGTGCTGGGCGGGCCGCTCGGCGGAGGCACGCCGCTGCCCGACGGGACGATCCTCTGCGGCGGCACGTTCGACGACGGCGATCTTTCCCCGGCCGTACGGGAGGAGATCGCCGACCCCATGGCGCAGGCGCTCGCCGCGGTCCTGCCGAAGGCCGCGGGCGCGCGCATCTCGCATCGGTGGTGCTGCTTCCGCCCGTACATCGAAGGCCGTCAACCGGTTGTCGACCGCCTGCCCGGGGTGCGCAACGGCTGGTTCGCGGGCGGGCATTTCACCACCGGCATCATGATGGCGGCGGCGACCGGCGAGGCGGTGGCGTCCTGGATCGGCGGGAGCGGCACGCCGGACCTGGTCACGTCGTTCACTCTCGCCCGGTGAGGACGTTCCCGGCCGTACGGGGAAGGGTGATCGCCTCGATCGCCGGCGCGACCAGCAGCACCGCGAGCGCCACGAACGCCACCCGGTAGCCTCCGTCGCCGCCGCCGGTCAGCGGCTCCCCCAGCCGCACCAGCAGCGCGCCGGCCGCCACGCCCAGCCCGCTGCCCACCTCCTGGATGGTCGACATGAGAGTGTTCGCGCTGGTCATCTGCGGTTGCGGCACGTCGGCGAAGGCGATCGTGTTGTAGGTGGTGAAGCCGGACGACCGGAAGATCCCGCTGAGCAGCAGCAATCCGAGCAGCACCGGCAGCGGGGTGGTGGCCCGCAGGAACGCCATCGCGACCAGGCACGCGGCGGACGCGATCACCGAGCCCAGCATGACCGCGCGCAGGCCGAACCGGCGCATCAGCGGCGTGGTGGCCGGCTTGATCCCGATGTTGGCGGCGAACAGCGCGATGACGACGAAGCCCGCCTGCGCCGCGGTCCAGCCGAAGCCGAGCTGGAAGAACAGCGGCAGCAGGAACGGGATCGCGGTGATCACGGCCCGGAAGACGGAGCCGCCGAGGGCGGTGACCCGGTACGTGCGGACCCGGACGATGCGCAGGTCGAGCAGCGGATTGCGGGCCCGCAGCAGGTGGCGGATCGCCGCGGTGATCGCCGCGGCGGCCAGAGCGAGGGCGGCGATCCGGGTGACGCCGTGCGCCTCCAGGCCGATGACCAGGGCGCCCATGCCGGCCGCGGTGAGCAGGAAGCCGGTCCGGTCGAGCGGGGCCGGCTCGGCGGCGCGCAC
Source organism: uncultured Actinoplanes sp. (assembly GCF_934643405.1). Taxonomy (GTDB): domain Bacteria; phylum Actinomycetota; class Actinomycetes; order Mycobacteriales; family Micromonosporaceae; genus Actinoplanes. The sequence continues at coordinate 3,774 of NZ_CAKUCL010000350.1, read as the reverse complement.
CGGGGGCACCAGGCGGCGGGCGAGCAGCAGCGCGGCGAGCCCGAGCGGCACGTTGATCACGAAGATCCAGCGCCAGGAGGCGTACGTGCTCAGCACCCCGCCCAGCGCGGGCGCGACCAGCGGCGCGGCCAGCGCCGGCCAGGTCAGGTAGGCGATGGCCCGGACCAGGTCGGTCTTCGCCGTCGTCCGGATCACGACCAGGCGGCCGACCGGGACCATCATGGCCCCGCCGGCGCCCTGCAGGACCCGCGTGCCCACCAGCATGGGCAGGTTCCCGGCGGCGGCGCAGCCGACCGACGCGAGGGTGAACACGGCGACCGCGAGCATGAAGACGCGGCGGGCGCCGAACCGGTCGGTGAGCCAGCCGCTGATCGGGATGAGCACCGCCAGGGTCAGCACGTAACCGGTGATCGCGACATTGATCGCGACCGGATTGACGCCCAGGTCGGCGGCGATGTGCGGGGCGGCGGGCGCGATGACCGTGGCGTCGAGGATCTCCATGAAGAAGGCGCCCGCCACGAGCAGGGCGAGGCCTCTCGACGTACCGGTCATCCGCCCTTTCTACTGCACGTTCACCGGCGGCCCCGGGCGGCGGCGCAGGAACAGCCGGCGCAGCCGCCCCAGACCGGAGCCGGTGTCGGTGACCAGGCGGTCCCCGACGATCGCCCACTCGGCCAGCAGCGACGCGGCCCGGTCCATGGTGCGGCGGGCCTGCTCGAAGTCGTCCTGGTCCTCCCGCAGCAGCCACAGCTGACGGGCCTGGTCCCAGGCGTGCGCCCGGGTCACCCGCACCAGGATGCGCTGGCTCCAGTCGTCGAGCGGGCCGACCAGGGTGTCGATCTCGCGCTGCCAGCGGGTGGAGAAGCCGCGCCGCAGCGGTGGGATCTCCTGGTAGAAGATCTCGTTGACCAGCAGGTAGTCCGGGTGGATCAGGTCGTCGGTGGGCGCGCCCAGCTCGTTCCAGGTGGCGATCAGGGCCAGCGACAGGTCGTGGTTGATGTGCGCGTTGACCCCGAGCATGGCCGCCATGAGCCGGCTCATCCGCACGTCCGAGGCGCGCTTGAACAGGACCTCCCACACGTCCGGGGTGTCCTCGTCGTCGTTGTTCCACAGGTTCAGCGCGGCGAAGTAGCGCTTGGCGAACTCGACGTCCAGCAGCTCCAGGAAGTCCGGCGAGTTGACCCCCTCGCGCAGCGCGCCCTCCACCCGCCGGGTGATCTTCAGGTAGAGCTCGTTGAAGGCGGACACCCGGTTCTTCGCCGGGCTGGGCGGCAGCTCGTCCAGGATGGACTGCACGCTCACCAGCAGCGAGATCACCTCACCGATGCCGGCCGGGTGCTCGGCCAGCGTCTCGGTGACCTTCTCGTTGAGCGGACTCCACCCGCGGCCCGCCGGGATCTCCAGGGTGGACAGCTGGAGCCGCTTGGCCCGCAGCGTCTCGGCGCTGTCCCGGGCCAGGTCACGATCGAACGAAGTCATGCGAGCAAGGGTCATGTTCGATCGCCGATTTGACCACCACGTTGTCGGCAAGCCGTCCGCGAGTTACCTCACAGCCATATCCGGTGGCATGCTGAACCGTCTCTGGGCACGTCAGGGCCGTGGCGTCGTGCCCGGGGCGAGGGACCGGCTCCGGTCCATTTCGGCGGCGCCTGTTGCAACCTCACCTTCATGCAGTCTCAGCTCAATGCGGCCTCGCTAGAGGTGCGGCCACGCCTTACTCCCACCGCACCCCAGGGCGGTTCAGTCTCCGCTCAATGTGGCCTCGCCCTCCTCCGTCCGCCCGGCACTCTGACCTGCCCCAAGACGGCCTCAACTCGATGCGGCGTCACACTTCGTCCTCACCCGCTCCAGCCCGCCACCCCTCGCTCCGCCGTGGTGCTCCCCACCGCGGCGTCGGCCAACGGCTCACCCCCTATTGCCTTCTACCTCACTCCGGCCTCGCTTACTGCCGCTTCACCTAACTGCGGCCCGCCGCCGTCGCCCCACACCCCGCTCAGGCTCACTCCGACCCATTCCGGGCTTTATCTATGACGCGAATCGAGCAGTCCTGCCGCATTGATTCCGCGGAGCCAGACGTTCCCAATAGATCTCCGATTGGCATGATCAAAAATTAGCGGAGGTCGTCGAGGCGGCGACAAAATCTATGCATGCGGCAGCTCCAGTTGTTCACCCGGTCAGAGATAGCAGGAATGCGCGATCACGCCGCCGCACGGAACTATTCGCCCGGGCGCGAGGAATTCCGGCGCACGCATGAGCGCCACCGCGCGTGGGGGTTGGTCCAGCGCCACAACGAGCGCCTGCGTCGCCTGCGCAGCGAGGCCGCGCGCACAGCCGGCCCCCACACCGACCGGCAGGCGCGAGAGCTGGAGCGGCATCGCCGGCAACGGCAACGGTCGGAAAGGCTGCACCACGAGCGGCAACCAGAGCGGCAACAGACGCGATCACATGGGGAACCGCAGCACAACGAGGAGGATCTGCCGAACCCTCAGCAGGCAGAGCCCCCGGCATCACGGCCAGGACCGCGAGGGCCCGAGCCACGGCGCGAGGAGCCGGAGCCGAACACGGAGCCCGAACCGAACCCGGAACTTAAGACCAAGCCGGAACTGAGGCGGGGGCCGCCTCAGCTACGCCCGCCGCCGTGGCCATCAACCCGCACTTCTGGGCAGGCATTGTCGGCCCTATCGGTGCCGTCAGCGGGCTCCCCGAAACCGCGTCCGCGAATGTGCGGCGCGGATTGGCAGAGCCGCGCCCTAGGCCTCGCTCCGAACCCGCCACGCAAACAACCCGTGGCCATTTCCTGGCCGTCGCCCGACAAGACGGAAAGCGGTGCTGCCGCCAACAACCGCCACCTTAACAAATGGCAGGCGGCGTACATTTTCTTACTCGAAGCGCACGTTGCTGTCTCGCGGAATTCTGCTGCCATTCGCGCCGACGCGAGACGCGTGCGGTCCGATGCGGCCTGCCTGGGGCGGCCTCCTGCCTGTGGCCGAGGGCCGGCTGTGCAGCCTGTGCTCGTCGTGGCCGTCTCCGGCGAGGACACGACGACTGTTGCTTGTTGTGGCACTCGGTCACCGCCTTCGGGGTCCGGCGCCGATCCCCCGCCGAACCTGCGCCGGGCTAGCACCCCCTTCAGGTGATGCGGGACTCCACAGAGGGCGGATGTGTCAGTGCAGGACGCGGAAGCGGACGTGTGTGGTGGCTGGGCCCTCGATCAGGCGCACGCGTTCCAGCCTGATCGGGGTGCGGTCCAGGTCGGCGAACAGGCGGGCGCCGGCGCCCAGCAGGACCGGCTCGATGTGCAGGTTCAGCTCGTCGACCAGGCCGGCGCGGATCGCCTGGTTCGCGGTTGCGGCGCCGCCCATGATGAGGACGTTCTTGCCGCCCGCGGCCTCCCGGGCGGCGGCGACCGCGGCGTGGACGTCGGGCACGAAGGTGAACGTGGTCGCGCCGGCCACCCGCGGCGGGAGCATGCGGTGGGTCGGCACGAAGACCGGCATCCGGAACGGTGGTTCGTCGCCCCAGCCGCCGGTGTGGTCGTACACCGTGCGTCCGGCGACCACGGCGCCGGTGTTGGCGATCGACTCGTCGACCATCCATCGTTCGCCGCCGGGGCGGATGATGTCGTCGCCGTACACGCCCAGTGGGTGCTCCGCGGTCGGGTCGGGGCCGGTGATCAGGCCGTCCAGCGACATGGCGAGGGTTACTTCGACTATTCCCATGTCAAGGAAGACCGCGGGCGCCGCCCGGATTCATCGGTCGGCGAAGAGCGGACGC
>NZ_CAKUCL010000349.1 GCF_934643405.1 uncultured Actinoplanes sp. | reverse complement strand
GAGGCCGCCCGCCGCGACGGGCGCGCCGAGCTCGCCCTCTCCCTGGCCCGCGAGGCGGCGCCGTTCCCGTCGGCCGAGCTGGCCGGGACGCAGACGCTGCTGGCGGTGCTGACGGACGCGCCGGCCGGCTCCGGGGCCGGCGGTCCGCTGCGGGATTGGCTGCTCGGCATGCCCACCCGGCCCGGCACCGCCGCGACCGGCCCCGGCCTTGCCCTGCTGGATGCCGCGGCGGCGGCCGAGTCGGTCTTCGACCTGGAGTCGGCGCGGTCGCGCTGGCAGGCCGCGGCCGGGGCGTTCGGCGCGACGGCCGGCTCGCCGGCGGACGAGGCGCTGGCCCTGGCCGGCCGCGCGACGAACGCCCTGCTGCGTGGACGGCTGAGCGAGGCGACAGCGGACGCCACCCGCAGCCGCGGGCTCGCGATGGCCATGGGCCTGCCGGGCGCGGCGCGGTGGGCGGCGGCCGTGCTGGAGCAGGTGCGGGCCTGGACGGGCGACGCGCCGGAGGCCGGCGTGACGCCGGGCGGGCTACCCGGCGCGCTGGCCGGCTGGGCGCGGGGACGGCGGTTGCTGGCCGAGGGACGCCACGACGAGGCGTTGCCTCTCTTGCAGGCGATCGGCCACCCGACCGTACGGGGATGGTCCGTCGCCGACCGCGCGGAGGCAGCCGCCGCCGGCGGGGAGCCGCAGGCCGTCGAGGAGCAGGGGCCGCCGGAGGTGCTGACCGGCCGGGCAAGGGCTCTGGTTCTGCCGCCGGAGCAGGGCGTGGCCGTCCTGCAGGCTTCGCTGACCGCCGCGGCCGACGAGCTGGTCCCGCTCGAGGCGGCGCGAAGCCGGCTCGTGCTGGGCCGTCTGCTGCGGCTCGGCGGCCGGATCAAGGCGGCGCGCGAACCGCTCACCCAGGCGTTGCGCGCGTTCGACGACGCCGGCGCGCGCCCGTGGGCCGCCCTGACCGCCGAGGAACTGCGCGCCGCCGGAACGCCGGCCCGCCGCCCGGGTCGTGCCCGCCCCGCCGCCGGCGTCCGGCTGACCCCTCAGGAGCTGCAGATCGCCCGGCTCGCCGCGGCCGGCCTGAGCAACCGCCAGATCGGCGACGACCTCGGGCTGTCCCACCGCACGGTGGGCGCCCACCTCTACCGGATCTATCCCAAGCTCGGCGTGAGCAATCGGTCCCAGCTGCACGACGCCCTGGGCGACCCGCCGGCGCCGCCGTCATGATGCGCTGCTGCCACCGGCGCGGCCGGCGTCAGGCGGCGTTCCTGAAGATCTGCTTCTGGACTTCGAGGTGGCGACGCAGCTCGACGACCACGTTGCCGGCGGAGCGGCGGACCAGCTCTCGAAGATCGATCCCACCGCTGCGACGCCCAGCCCGATGGCGATGACCTTCCAGCTTCGCATGCCGATCTCGGTCGGTGCGGACGTCGCGGGCCGGTTTTACGATCCACGGATGGCGACCGGCGAAGAGCCAACGACCGAGGCACCGCGTGAGCGCGACCCCGCGCGGCTGGTGGCGTTCAGCGACGGGGTCATCGCCATCGCCATCACGCTGCTCGTCCTGGAAATCCGTCCGCCGGAGGACACCCGCGACCTGCTTCACGGCCTTCTCGCGCTCTGGCCGTCCTACCTGGCGTACATCCTCACCTTCATGCTGATCGGCCAGATCTGGGCCAACCATCACGTCATGTTCGACCACATCCGGCACGCCGACCGGGCGGTCCTGTTCCTCAACACGGTGCTGCTGATGGACATCGCCTTCCTCCCGTTCGCGGCGTCGGTCCTGGCCGGCGCCTTCCGCGACGGGCACGGCGAACGGACCGCCGTCGTCCTGCACGGCGTCGTGTTCCTGCTGGCGGCCGTGCTTTTCAACATCATCTGGGCTTACGTACGGCGTCGGCAGCGGCCGCTCCTGCGCAACCTCGACGCGGCCGGCACCAGGGCGATCGGCCGGCGCTTCCGGCTGGCGCTCGGCTGGCTCGGCGGCGGCACCCTGCTCGGCGCCTTCGTCCCGGCGGCCGGCGTCGCCGTGATCGCCGCCTTCAATGTCTTCTACTGGCTCCCGATCTCGGGCGAGCTCGGCTGGACGAGGCCTCGGTGAGACAACAGCGCCCCTCGCGACCGCGGATGATCGAGACACCTCAATTCGCCGGCCTTTGATACGGTCCGGACAACGGCGGCTTCGAGGGGATGGTCGGGTGGACAGCCCGAGGCTGGAGATGCAGCGTACGGCGGGCAAGCTCGCCATGTTCCTCAGTGGCGTCTACGTCCTGGTGCTGTTCAGCCTGGTGCTGTCGACGATCATGGGGAACCGGATCCCGCTTCTGGGCTGGCCGATCGCTCTCGTTCCGGCGGCGGCGTTCGTGGTGTCGTTCCTCGACGCCGTCAAATTGCACCGCACCTCGCGAAGCGCCGACGCCGCGAGGCTGTGGCGGCGCAGCCTGCTGTACGCGGTGATCGGGTCGATCCTGACGGTCGGCGCGGTGGCCATCATCGACGGGATGAACTCATGACTTTCCAGGTCGACCCGGCCGCGTTGCGCGCCTACGCCACCCGGCTCGACGTCGTCGAGCGGGTCGCCGGCGACGCCACCCGGTACGTCGAGGCGCATGGCAGCTTCGGGTGGCACGAGGCCGGGATCATGGGCAAGGCCGCACCGGGACACCGCCGTCTGATGGCGAACCTCCGGGAATTGCTGGACCGCCTCGGCGAGCTGGGCACCGAATCGCAGAAGGCGCTGCGGGCGACCGCCGACACGTATCTGCGGACCGACCGCCACGCGGCGGCGGAGTTGGACGCGGCCTGTCCGCCGGTGCCGCGCCCGTCGGCGCCCCGCGACTGAGGCGCCGGCGTCATGGGCGATCCGAGCGATCACCTCATCGAGCCGGGCACGCCGGACGAGACGATCAGCAACGGCTTCGTGAACCCGGTGGACCTGTTCAACTACGTCAGCCCGTCCGCCTGGGTCAACGCGGGCATCGAGAAGGCCACGGGGATCGACATCTTCGGCTACTTCACCGATGCCGTCACCGGCGAGTGGGACGCGGTGTGGAAGTTCGGCGAGGCCCTCGGCTGCCTGGCGGACTGCCTGCAGGAACTCGGCATCGAGATCCAGCAGGGCGCCATCGACCTGGACGCCGACTGGGACGGCAACGCCGCGGACGCCGCGTACCAGTACTTCTCCCAGCTCGCGGCGTCGGTCAGCGGGCAGCAGTTCGACCTGCGGCAGATCCAGGAGAATTACCACAAGGCGGCGCTGGGGGCGTGGCAGCTGTCCAACCAGCTGGGCAACATCCTGCAGGCCATCGCCGACAAGTTCCTGATCGCCGCGATCGCGGCGGCGGCCGGGACCGTGACGGCGGAGACCGGGTTCGGCGCCGTCGCCGGCTACGGTGTCGCCGGTCTGCAGGTGGTCCAGATGCTCGAACTCTTCAACGACGCCTCGCTGAAGATCAACACAGCGGGAAGTGTGATCGCCGGCCTGTTCGGGGGCGGCATGGACATCGCCTACCAGGGCGGCGATCTCGGCACCGTGCCACTGTCCGAGGTGGCCTACACCGTTGCGGGAGCCTGAGTGGCGGACCATGAGCTCGACGGTGAACTGGAACGCATCGCGGGGAACCGGAAAACGGCGGCGCAGGTGAGGCGTGCTCTGGAGCGGCTGCGCGAGGGGGCTGCCGGTCCGGACCTGGCCGAGATGGCGCGCGATGTCCTCGACGGCAGGATCAGCCTGCGGGACGTGGCCCGGAGCTCGGCCTACGCCGTACCGCTCGCTGATGCCATGCATCGCTTCACCCGATGGCAGGCGGGACTCAGCGACGAGGAGCGAGCGGATATCACCCGCATCGGTGAGCCGCCGATCCTGCCGGTAGGGCCGATCGACCCTGACGGCCGAGCACTCCGGGGACCATCGTGAAGCCATGAGAACCGCGACCTGGAAACGGATCGGCGGCGTGGCCCTGGTGACCGCCTCGGTTGCGGCGGCGCTGTCGCCGCCCGCACGGCGGTGGTATCTGAGTTACGGCGCCACCGACGCGGAGGTCGCCCGGGCACTGCCCGGCGACGAACTGCTGCCGCAGGCGGACCTGACGTCCACCCGGGCCGTCTCGATCGACGCCCCGCCGTCCGCGGTGTGGCCGTGGCTTGTGCAGATGGGCAGCGGGCGGGGCGGCGCGTACACGTACGACTGGCTCGAGAATCTCCTCGGCTTGAACATGCACAGCGCCCGGGAGATCCTGCCGCAGTTCCAGCACCTCGCCGTCGGGGACGTGCTGCCGATGGGACCGGACGGCCCGGCCATGCGGGTGGAGATCTGCGACCCGCATCGGACGCTGGCGTTCCGCTCGACCGACGGGAACTGGGTGTGGAGCTTCAACCTGTCCGCGTTGCCTACCGGCACGCGGCTGGTCAGCCGGAACCGGATCGTCGTTCCCGGCGCCGCGTGGCCCGCGCGGATGTTCTACCGGGTGGTCATGGAGCCCGGCAGCCTCATCATGGAACGCCGGATGCTGCTCGGCATCAAGGACCGCGCCGAGGCGCTGCCGGTCTGATCTGCCGGACGCGATCGCGAGGCCTGCGACGGCGCGGGCCGCCGCCACCCCGGTTCGCGGAGCTGCGACGGCCCGATGGGACCCGCGAAGAGATCTACTTCAGCGGAATCTTCACACCGCCGGACAGGAACGAGTCGTGAAGCTCGATCGAGGTGAGCTTCGTGCCCTTCGGCACGTCGAACACCAGCTGCCCCTTCACCGAGTTACCCGGGTTGATCTGCTCGAGGAACGTCCGCGCGTCCTTGTTGATCGCGACCTCGGCCTCGCTGTCGTCCGAGTACTGGGTGTTCTTCGCGTCGTACGCCTTCTGGCTGGTTCCGTCGAACGTCTGCGCTTCCTTCCCGATGTTCTTCACCGTCACCGACACGATGCAGAACTGGCCCTGCGCCTTCACCGCGAGGATGGGGTCGCCGACGCTGGTCTTGCCGCACTCCAGCTTCGTGACGGTGAACTCGAACTTCCCGTCCCGGGCCGCAGTGTTCATCGTCCCGGCGACGGCGTTCTTCCCGGAGGCGTTGTCGTCGAGGGTGTCGACCGCGTCCTTCGCGCCCTTGGCAACAACGGTGAACAGGCCGACGCAGCCGAGGATCATGACCACGGCGATCCCCAGAACGATCCACGGCCACTTCTTCTTCTGCTTCGCCGGAGGTTGCGCAACCGGGTACCCGGCGCTGGGCGGCCCGTACCCAGGAGCAGGCGGCGGGAATCCGGCCGGCGGGGCGGGTGGCTGCTGGGCAGGGTCATCCGTGGGCGGTTGCTGATACGTCACGTCGGTTGAGCTCCAGAACAACGACCAGGTCGACCTGGGTCCGCGGCAGGCCCCCGGTCAAACAACCGGCCGCCGGACCATTCAAGCGACCGGCCGGGTCAAGATCATCCCGTGTTTTGGTCGGCGGCCGTGTCCGCCGAGCCGGATTCGGGCGCCGACCGTCGGCCACATCGATTCGATCAGACATTTACATACGACGAACGAATGATCTTGACAGACATGTTCGCTCGGTCCGGGCGAGGATGCCGCACAGTGGCCCCGGATATCACTAATGGCCACTGTGGACACTACGGCGTCGAGACGAGGGCGCCTCTGGCCGAAGCCCCGAGTCCCACGCCACGCCGCCACGTCCATGCAGGATGTTCTCGCCGCCCGGCGCCGTCCTCATCGGTGACCGGCCACCGGTCCGGGAAACGCCCCTGGCCCGGGTCTCTTATTCGCTGTCGATCCGGGGCGTGCGGAGGAAAGCGGCGCCGATGAAGACGGACGCGGCCACGCCGGCGACGCCGGGCAGGATCCAGAGGACTCCGTAGGAGACGGCGGTGCGTTGCAGGCCCGA
>NZ_CAKUCL010000348.1 GCF_934643405.1 uncultured Actinoplanes sp. | reverse complement strand
GCACCACCTGGGCGCGCAGCAGCCGCCGGTCGTCCCCGGGCGGGCCGTCCGCCGAGGCACCGCCGGGCGCGGCGGACCCGGCACCGCCGGACGCGGCGGAGCCGGCGGGGCCGGGCGCGGCGGGACCCCAGCCGGCGGCCGCGGCCAGGCGTTCGGTGGATGTGCGCAGCACGCCCAGGCGCAGCTCGTCGGCGCGCTCGTCGCCCGAGGAGCGCAGCAGCAGGGCGAGCTGACTGGGCACGTCGCCGTCCGCGAGCCCGGCCACCTGCTCGGCGATCACCGCGGCGACCCGGTCGAAGGGCACCGCCTCGCCGCGGTGCAGCGTCTCGCCCGCCGAGGACAGGCACTCCTCGAACAGCCCCTCCTTCGAGGCGAAGTACCGGCTGATCAGCGCGACGTTCACCCCGGCGTCGTCGGCGATGTCGCGCACGGTGGTGGCGGCGTAGCCGTCCCGGGCGAACCGGCGGCGCGCGGCGTCGAGAAGCGCCTGCCGGGTGCGGGCGGCGTCCCGGCGGCGAGGCGGATGGGGCTCGGTGCTCATTCACAGAAGAGTAATCACCGCGTCATGCTATGTAAACGTCTGTTGACTTAGCCGCCCGGGAGCCACTACCGTCGCCAAGTCAGCAATCGTTTACAACGGGGGCATCTCTCGTGACTCAAGTACTCGACGACCCGGTCCCGGCCGGGGCGCGCACCGGACGGCACGCCAACAGCACGCTCGTGGTGCTCTTCCTCTCCCTGGGCGGCCTGGCCTTCGCGGTGCTCCAGTCGCTGGTCGCGCCCGCCCTGCCGGTGATCGCCCACGACCTGCACAGCAGCACCGAGAACATCAGCTGGGTGCTCACCGCGTACCTGCTGGCCGCCTCGGTCCTCACGCCGATCCTGGGCCGCCTCGGCGACATGGCCGGCAAGCGCCGGGTCCTGCTCGCGGTGCTGGTGATCCTCGGCATCGGCACGCTGGTCGCCGCGCTGGCCCCGAACCTCGCGGTGCTGATCGTGGCGCGGGCCCTGCAGGGCGCGGCCGGCGCGATCCTGCCGCTGTCCATCGGCATCGTCCGCGACGAGCTGCCGCGTGAGCGGGTCGGCGTCACGGTCGGCCTGCTGTCGGCCATCTTCGGCATCGGCGCCGGGCTCGGCATCGTCGCGGCCGGCCCGATCGTGGACCACCTGTCCTGGCAGTGGCTGTTCTGGCTGCCGCTGGTCCTGATCGCGGTCGCGCTCGCCGGCGTGCTGATCGGCGTGCCCGAGTCGCCGGTGCGCACCCCCGGCCGCCTCGACCTGGCCGGCGCGCTGATCCTGACGGTGTCGCTGGTGTCGCTGCTGCTGGCGATCAGCAAGGGCCGCGAGTGGGGCTGGACCGAGACCAGGACGGTCACGTTGCTGATCGTCGGCGTCCTCACCCTGGTCGTGTTCGTCCTGGTCGAGCTGCGGGTGCGGGAACCGCTGATCGACATGCGGCTGATCGCGATCCGTGGCGTGTGGACGACCAACGTGGTGGGTCTGGCCTTCGGCTTCGCGATGTTCGGCACCTTCCTGCTGGTGCCCACCATCCTGGAACTGCCCGCGGCCACCGGCTACGGCTTCGGCAAGTCGGTGTCGCAGGCCGGCCTGTACCTGCTGCCCACCACGGTGATGATGCTGATCTTCGGGCCGCTCTCCGGCCTGCTGGAGCGCCGGTACGGCCCGAAGCTGCCGCTCACCCTCGGCGCGATCGCGGTGGTCGCGGCGTTCGCCCTGCCCGCTGTCGCGCACGACCGGCTCTGGCAGCTGCTGGTCTCCGGCACGCTGACCGGCATCGGCATCGGCCTCGCCTTCGCCGCGATGTCCAACGCGATCATCGCGACCGTGCCGGCCACCCAGACCGGCGAGGCGACCGGCGTCAACAGCATCGTCCGCACGATCGGCGGCAGCATCGGCAGCGCGGTGGTGGCCGCGGTCATCGCCTCGTCCACCACCGCGCAGGCGCTGCCGCAGGACAAGGCTTTCACGTACGGCTTCTGGGCGTGCGCCGGTGTGGCCGTCCTGGCCGTGATCGCGTCGTTGCTGCTGCCGGCTCGCCGCAACCGGTGACCGGCGCCCGGCTGTGACCCCTGCCGCCCCCGGAGATCGATGATCTATCCTCGTCCGGTGCTCGCCCCCCGCGGTGCCCTGATCGGCGCCTCCCTCGCCCTCACCACGTGCCTGCTGACCGGGTGCGCGGTCAGCCCGGTCACCGTCTCCAAGGTGCTCGCGGCCCAGCGCGGCGAGTCGCTCAGCTTCTCGTTCGTGCGGGACAGCGGCAGCGACTACATCGACCAGGCCCTGTCCATCGAGAACGACGGCGACGACGCCCTGGCGCCGGTGCTGAAGGTGGTGGCGCTGGACGAGGCGGGTAACCCGCTGCCCGACGTCAAGGTGTTCACGGCGTTCGGCAGCGACACCGGCCGCCTGGTGGTGCTGCCCGGTCACAACTGGGACGCGCTGGAGTTCCTCGGGCCGGGCAGCGACGAGGTGGCCGACGTGCGGGTCAGCGTCGTGCGGGCCGAGCCGGTCGACTATCCGCAGGTCGACCGCGACCCGGAGGCGGTGGTGCTCGAGGACGACGGCACCGAGGGCAACTCCAGTGGCAGGTTCGCGTCGGTGAGCGTCACCAACGGCAACGACGAGCCGATCCAGGTGCGCCTGGCCTATCTCGTCTGGGAGGAGCCGCGGACCGGGTCGCCGCAGCAGTTCGTGCTGTCCCAGCCGATCGGCGACCTGATCACCGTGCCGGCGAACGGCACGGCCGACACCCCGGTGGACTACGCGGCGCTCGGCACCATGTACCAGTACGCGGACCGGGCGCCGGCCAGCGTCCTGCCGTACTTCTCGCACTGACCGGGGCCCCGGGCACGCCCGGGGCCCCGTCTCCACATCGGGATCAGCGGATCGCGTGCGGTCCCTTGTAGGCCATCTCCGCCCGCTTGGCCGCGCGCAGCGAGCCGTCCGGGAAGAAGCCGGTCTTGGTCACCGCGAGCGTGTACACGGCGTGGGCGGCGGCGTCGCCCAGTTCGTTGAGCGCCGACACGTTCAGGTTGTTCGTCGTGTCGCAGGCCTCGTGGTAGCACGGGTCGTACGGCGCGCCGGCCGTACCGCCGTACACCGCGGCCTGCTCCTCGGTCTTGACGCCCTCGGCGCCGCTGAACAGGCCGCCGGCCGGGATGCCCACCAGGATGAACGGTCCGTAGTCGGACCGGCCGTCGAACGCGGTGGGATCGGTGGCCAGGCCCTGATCGGCGAAGTAGTCGTTGAAGATGGCCTCGATCTCGGCGGATCCGGGCGGGCCGGACGCACCGGTCGCCGAGCCGTCACCGTCGTAGACGAAGCGGACGTAGTTGGGCGAGCCCACCATGTCGAAGTTGAGGTTCGCGTAGATCCGGCCCAGGTCGGCGTCGGACAGGGTGTTCACGTAGTGCTCCGAGCCGAGCAGGCCGCTCTCCTCGGCGCCCCAGAAGGCGAAGCGCACCTTCTGCCTCGGCTTGACCTTCAACGCGTGCAGCTGCTCGGCGATCTCCAGGATGGTGGAGGTGCCGCTGCCGTTGTCGTTGATGCCCGGACCCGCCTGGACCGAGTCGAGGTGGGCGCCGACGACCACGACCTTGTCCGGGTCGCCGCCCTTGGTCTCGCCGAAGACGTTGCTGGTGGTCTTGGTCTCCACCGAGGTGGACGTGGTGACCGTCGCGGTGACCGGGCCCGTCTGGGTGGCCGCGTAGAGCGAGGCGCCGTCGGCGAAGCTGAGGCCGACGACCGGGACGTCGAAGACCGCGCCGAGGTCACCGACGAACACGTCGGTGCGGCCCGGCTGGCCCTCGTTGAAGATGACGGCCGCGTCGTAGCCGGCCGCCACCGCGTTGCTGACCTTGATCTGGAAGGTGCAGGTGCCGCGCTGGATCAGCGCGATCGCCGGGCCGGCCGGCGCGGGCGGGAAGTCGCCCGGCTCGCAGCCGGAGGTGGAGCTCGGCTCCGGGGACGGCGGGACCTGGACGTCGCTGGTCGGCACGACGGCGCCGGTGACGGTGCCGCTGCCGGAGAAGCTGTACGTCGCGGTCTCGTAGGTGACCTGGTTCGGCGAGTCCTGCGTCAGGGTCGCCGGGGCCAGCTCGTGGAACAGCGGGAACGTGAACGGCTGCTCACTGACCTGGTATCCGGCGGCGGCCAGGGTGTTCTTGACGTACGCCGCGGAGGCCGCGAATCCCGGTGTGCCGGACGCCCGGGTGCCACCGTTCTGGTTCGCTATGCGTTGCAGGGCACGCTCGTGGCTGAGAATGCCACCGACCGTCACCGCATCGCGGATTTTCTTGCTGTTGACTTTGTCGACGGCTGCCGCGGGTGCCGCGCCTGCGATCACCAATGCCAGTGCCGCGGCGACGGAAATGGCTGCCTTTCGCACGTAACCTCCTATGTCGACATCACGCCAGGATGAGGGGTGCATTGGCATGACCCAATCAATTGCTTCGCGTGGATGTCAAGTGATGTGCTGAATGCGTCGCATCCCCACTTCCCGGAGGTCGCTCATGAGACGACGTGCGGTCAGCCTGCTGGCCTGACAGGACATCGGAGGTCCGCGGTGGCGATCGGTCTCACCCTTGCCGTGCTGGTGGCGCTGAAGATCTGGGCGAGGGTGGGACCGGCCGGCAGCCGGTGGGCGGCCGGGCCGGCGGCCGCGGGCGGGCTGCTGCTGATCGGCTGGGCGGCGGGTCTTTCCCGTGCGGAAATCGGCTTCGGGAATTTTCGCGCGGGCTTTTGGCCGGCTGCCGGTGCGGTCGTTGCGCTTGCTTGCGCGTACGCAATCGGGCTGTTGATCCCATATTTCCGGCCTGCATTTCTCGACCCCGTTTATCGGGTGCCCCTTCGCCGCGCCGCGTTCCGGGCGCTGGTCGCCGTGCCGGTCGCGACCGTGCTGGTGGAGGAGGTGGCCTTCCGGGGGGTGCTGTTCGGCCTGATCGGGGACGATCGCGACGCGACCGTCGCCACCGCGGCGCTCTTCGGGCTGTGGCACGCCGATCAGCAGCGCGGGCTCGCCCGGCTGGGGGTCGTCGTGTTCACCGGGCTCGCGGGCGCCCTGTTCGCCGTGCTGCGCGTGGCCGGAGGCAATCTCGCGGCACCGTTCCTGCTGCACTGGGCGGCCAACGGGATCGGCGTCGTCGCGTCGGCGTGGGCCTGGCGTCAGGAGAGGTCCAGCCGGTAGAGCAGGCTGCGGTGGGTGGGCCGGTATCCGAGGGTGTGGTTGACCCGGCGCATCGCGGCGTTGCTGTCGGCGGTGTCGGTGAGCAGCCCCTCGAGGCCGGGGAAACGCTCGCGCGCGTGGCGGATCGACTCCGCCTTCAGCCAGCGGGCCAGACCGCGTCCCCGATGCTCCGGCAGCACGCCGGTGCCGTAGTGCTGGGCGTCGCCGGCCGCGGGCACCACGAGCTCGGTGAAACCGGCGACCTCGCCCGCCGTGTCCAGCGCCGCCACCGTGCACAGGGTCTCGCCGCGCTGCTCGACCGCCGTCGCGACCCGGTGCAGGCGCGCGACGTCCCACGGCTGCGGCAGGTACCCGGCGTCGTCCATCGGCATGTCGTCCATCGCGCGCCGGGACCGGGCGAAGCTCGCGGCCAGCCCGGGCGGGACAAATCCTTCCCAGTACGCGACCCGGTAGCCGGGCACCGCGGCCACGTCCCGCGGCGGCTCGGCGAGATCGAGGCGCGCGCAGGTCAGGCGGAGCACCCTCCGCAGGCCGCGAGCCGCGCAGAACAGATCGCCCGCGGCGCCCTCGACGACCGGCTCGGTGAGAATGCCGGCGAGCCCCCGGCGGGTGGCCGCGCCGGCGACCGCGACCAGCAGCCGCGTGCCGACGCCGGCCCGCCGCTCCCCGGGCC
>NZ_CAKUCL010000347.1 GCF_934643405.1 uncultured Actinoplanes sp. | reverse complement strand
CGGGCCAACCAGATCGCCCGCGAGGTGCTGCACGCCCGCGACTTCAACGAGATCGAGACGCCGACGCTGACCCGGTCCACCCCGGAGGGCGCCCGCGACTTCCTGGTCCCGGTCCGCCTGCAGCCCGGCACCTGGTACGCGTTGCCGCAGTCGCCGCAGCTGTTCAAGCAGCTGCTCATGGTGGCCGGCATGGAGCGCTACTACCAGATCGCCCGCTGCTACCGCGACGAGGACTTCCGGGCCGACCGGCAGCCCGAGTTCACCCAGCTCGACATCGAGATGTCCTTCGTGACGCAGGACGACATCATCGCGCTCGGCGAGGAGATCGTCTCCCGGCTGTGGAGCGAGCTCGCCGGGTACGAGGTGCAGCTCCCGATCCCGCGGATCACCTGGACCGACGCGATGAACCGGTACGGCTCGGACAAGCCGGACCTGCGGTACGGCGTCGAGCTGAACGAACTCACCGACTACCTGCGCGGCACCGAGTTCCGGGTGTTCGCCGGCGCGATCGACGCCGGGGGCTACGTCGGCGCCGTCGTCATGCCGGGCGGCGCGTCGCAGACCCGCAAGGAGCTGGACGGCTGGCAGGACTGGGCGAAGGCTCGGGGCGCCCGGGGCCTGGCCTACGTCGTGCTCGACGCCGAGACCGGTGAGCCGCGCGGCCCGGTGGCGAAGAACCTTTCCGAAAGCCACCTGTCCGGTCTGGCCGACGTGGTCGGTGCCAAGCCGGGCGACGCGATCTTCTTCGCCGCGTCGGCCGAGCGCCGCGAGGCCCAGGAACTCCTGGGTGCCGCCCGCATCGAGATCGCCAAGCGGTCCGGCCTGATCGACGAGTCCGCCTGGGCGTTCTGCTGGGTGGTCGACGCGCCCATGTTCGAGAAGACGGAGGAGGGCGGCTGGACCGCGGTCCACCACCCGTTCACCTCGCCGAACGACGAGTGGGTCGACCGCTTCGAGGAGGCGCCGGACCAGGCGCTCGCCTACGCGTACGACATCGTCGTCAACGGCAACGAGATCGGCGGCGGCAGCGTCCGTATCCACCGCGCCGACGTGCAGAGCCGCGTGTTCGACCTGCTCGGCATCTCGCCCGAGGAGGCGCAGGACAAGTTCGGCTTCCTGCTCGAGGCGTTCAAGTACGGCCCGCCGCCGCACGCCGGCATCGCGCTCGGCTGGGACCGCACCTGCATGCTGCTGAGCGGCAACGAGTCGATCCGCGAGGTCATCGCGTTCCCGAAGACCCGCGGTGGCTACGACCCGCTGACCACCGCACCCACCCCGATCACCGCGCAGCAGCGGCTCGAGGCGGGCATCGACGCCAAGCCGAAGCCCACCGCCGGTGCCGCCGGCACGACCGGTGACGCCGCGCCCGTCGAGCACTCCAACTGATGACCGTCCTGGTCATCGGCGCCTCCGGCTACCTCGGCTCCGAGCTGGCCGCGCGGACACCGGTGACCGGGACGTCCACCACGGGCGCCGGCGGGTGGTTGCGGCTCGACGTCACCGATCGCTCCGCGACACGTCAACTGCTTGCTTCCGTACGGCCCACGGTCGTGATCAACACGGCGGCGCGGACGACCGAGTGGGCCGTCACGGCGGACGGCGCGGCGAACGTGGCGCTGGCGGCCGCCGCGGTCGGCGCCCGGCTCGTGCACATGTCGACCGACGCGCTGCACGCCGGCCGGCCCTCGCCGTACCTGGACGACGAAGACCCGACGCCGGTGCACCGGTACGGCGCGGCCAAGGCGGCGGCCGAGACGGCGGTGGCCGCGATCATGCCCTCGGCGGCGATCGTGCGCACCTCGCTGATCATCGGGAGCGACCGCAGCAAACAGGTCGAACTGATTCTGGGGATGGCTCGGCGCCGTACGCCGGGAGCGCTTTTCACCGACGAGTTCCGCCGGCCCGTCGCCGTGCAGGACCTGGCCGCCGCGGTGCTGGAGCTGGCCGGGTCCGGGTACGCGGGACGGATCAACGTGGCCGGGCCGCAGACGGTGAGCCGCGCCGAACTCGGCCGGATGGTCGCCGCCGCGCACGGACTGGACCCGGACAGCGTGCCGACCAGCACCTCGGCGGCGGCCGGACTCGGTCCACGCCCGGCGAACGTGGTGCTGGACAGCTCGTACGCGCAATCGCTGCTGCGCACCCGGTTGCGTCCGGCGTCGGAATGCGTCGCCCCTCTGTGAGAGTCTGATCGGCGTGCAGCCGACGATTGTGGAGCAGGGCGAGCAACCGTACGTGGGACGCCGCGAGACGATCACCATGACCGAGTTCGCCCGGGTCGCCGACCACCTGCCCGGCATGTTCGGCCGGCTCGCCGAGCGGGGCGTCCCGGTCGCCGGGGCGCCGTTCCTGCGATATCGGGTGATCGACATGTCCGCCGACCTGGTCGTCGAGGCCGGCATCCCGGTCGCCCACCCGGTGGACACGCCCCCGCCGCTGTTCGCCGACACGCTGCCGGCCGGCCGCTACGCCACCCTCACCCACGTCGGGCACCCCGACGAGCTGATGGGGGTGACCGCGCGACTGCTCGACTGGGCCCGCGACCAGGGACTGGAGTGGGACGTGCAGCCCACCCCGACCGGCGAGGTGTGGGGCTGCCGGCTCGAGGTCATGACGACCGACCCGGCGCGCGAGCCCGACCTGCACAAGTGGGAGACCGTCCTGCGGTTCAAGCTGCGGTGAACACCCCCGAGCAGGGCCCCGCCTGGCGCCGGCACACCCAGGCCGAGCAGCGATGGCAGGCGTCGATCGCGGTGGCGGCGATCGTGGCGCTGCAGTGGTTCCTGCCCGACCGGCTCACCATCGGCCCGCGCTGGGTGCTGCCGGCCATCGAGGTGGCCATCGGGGTGGTGCTGATCGCCGCGAACCCGGTGAAGATGCGCGACGCCGCGCCCGCCCTGCGGTGGCTCGCGCTGAGCCTGACCGCGGTGACCAGCCTCGGCACGGCCTGGTCGGTGATCATGCTGATCCGCGACATCCTCACCGGGTACGACACCGGCAACGCGGCTCAGCTGCTGGGCGCCGGATCGGGCATCTACGCGATGAACGTGCTCACCTTCGCGGTGCTGTTCTGGGAACTCGACCGGGGCGGGCCGATCGCGCGCGGGCTCGGCACCGACCCGTACCCGGACTTCCTCTTCCCGCCGATGACCACGCCGAACGTCGCGCGGCACGACTGGGAACCGTACTTCCTGGACTATCTGTACGTGGCGTTCACCAACGCGACCGCCTTCAGCCCGACCGACACGATGCCGCTGTCCCGCTGGGCGAAGTCCGCGATGGCGCTGGAGTCCGCCATCGCCCTGGCCACCGCGGCGCTGGTGGTAGCGAAGGCCATCAACACGTTGGGTTGACCTTTCGCTCCACCGTGGAGTTTCGGCTCGTCCGCCCGCTGGGTATGAGCAGCTCACCATCCCCTGGCTCTCATCCCCCGGAGGAAATCATGCTCGCCATAGCCGCCGCCGTCGTCTTCGGCATCTGGCTCCTGCTCGATCTGCTCGACACCGACCTGGGCGCCCCCGACCTGTTCAACTTCCCGACCATGGCCTCGATCGGCTTCCTGCTGCTCGCCCTGTACCTCGCGGGCGTCGGCAGCGGGCCGCGCGCGGGCACCGGTTCCGGTCGCCGGTTCTACGGCCGTCGCCCCGGCCGGGGTTGATCCGCTCCCACCGGTCCGCCCCGCTGGGCATTTCGGGCACAGCCGGGCGGGCCGGTACTGTCGGTGCCGATGGAAACGGACGGGCTCTTCTCGTTGACGCCGCCGGGCGACGCGCCTGCCTCGCCGACGGTCTTCAGCGCACCGTCCGCGGATTCGCCGCTGCCGGTGCGGATGCGCCCCGCCAGCCTCGACGAGCTGGTCGGACAGCGGCATCTGCTCGCACCCGGAGCGCCGTTGCGGCAGCTCGTGACGGGTTCCAGCCCGATGTCGGTGATCCTCTGGGGACCGCCCGGCACCGGCAAGACCACCATCGCGCACCTGGTCGCGGCGGCCACCGACCGTAAATTCGTCGCCATGTCGGCGCTGTCCGCCGGGGTCAAGGACGTCCGGGCGGTGATCGACACCGCCCGCCGGGAGCGCCGGCACGGCGGCCCGCCCACCGTGCTGTTCATCGACGAGGTGCACCGCTTCTCCAAGACGCAGCAGGACTCGCTGCTCGCCGCGGTCGAGGACCGGACGGTCACGTTGCTGGCCGCGACCACGGAGAACCCGTACTTCTCGGTCATCTCGCCGCTGCTCTCCCGCTGTGTGCTGCTGACGCTGCACCAGCTCACCGACGACGACGTGCGCCTGCTGATCCGGCGCGCTCTCACCGACCCGCGCGGGCTGGGCGGTGCGGTCACGCTGGCGGCCGACGCCGAGGACCATCTGGTACGGCTGGCGGCCGGCGACGTACGGAAAGCCCTGACCGCCCTGGAGGCCGCCGCCGGCTCGGCCGAGGCCCAGGGCCAGGCGGAGATCGACCTGGCGACCGCCGAGAAGGCGGTGGACATAGCGGCCGTGCGCTACGACCGCGACGGCGACGCGCACTACGACGTGACCAGCGCTTTCATCAAGAGCATGCGGGGCAGCGACCCCGACGCCGCGCTGCACTGGCTGGCCCGCATGCTGGTCGCCGGCGAGGACCCGCGCTTCATCGCCCGCCGCATCGTGATCTTCGCGAGCGAGGACGTGGGCATGGCCGACCCGACCGCTCTGCTGGTGGCCACGGCGGCCGCGCAGGCCGTGCAGAACGTCGGCCTGCCCGAGGCCCAGCTGAACCTGGCCCAGGCCGTCGTCCACCTCGCGACCGCCCCGAAATCGAACAGCGTGACGACCGCGCTGGGCGCCGCGATGGCCGACGTCCGGGCCGGCCGGGGCGGGCCGGTGCCCGCCCACCTGCGCGATGCCCACTATCCGGGCTCGAAGGGCCTCGGTCACGGCCGCGGCTACCGGTACCCGCACGACGACCCCCGCGGCGTGGTGACCCAGCAGTACGCCCCCGACGACCTGGTCGGCGCCGACTACTACCAGCCCGGCCCGCACGGGGCCGAGCGCGCCGTGCAGGAAAGGGTGCCCCGCCTGCGCCGCGTGGTGCGGGGGCTGGCAGCCCCGCGCCCCGACGTTTCGGTGGACGGTGGTGACCGCGCGGCGGGTGGTGCCGGGGACGAGGATGCGTCACAGTCTTCGGCGGACATCGTGGACGGTGTGGAACCGGCCCCCGCGGCGGGTACGAAGAAGAAGGCCACGGGCGGCCGCGGCCGGCGCAAGCCGGTGAGCGCGCCCGCGGTGAAGAGTCGGACGGACGACGGCGGCAAGCCCGCCGGAGAGGAACGGTCGTGAACGCGCGCGGTGCCGAAGGGCCCGACGGCGACGAGCAGCAGGGCGGCGGGCGTAAGGGCCGGCGGTTCGGGCGCGGTCGCCAGCAGGAGGCGCCGGAGCCGGAGGAGGTCCCCCAGGAGGAGACCGGCTGGCTCGACGACCTCCGCTCCGCCAAGCAGTCGCGCAACGCGATCGGTCCCGGCACGCTCGCCGGCGAGACGCGCTACAGCAAGTCGGGCCGCGTGGCGCCCGGCCCGGACGACGCGGCCGACGACATCGCCATCCCCGGCTACGGGGCCGGCGAGCCGTCCGGGCCGGTACCCCGGCAGCCGGCCGCGCCGGTCTCACCGGGCCGGATGCCGCAGGACCCGGCGCAGGGCGGCCCGCAGGTTCCGCCCACCCGCCCACCGGCGCAGCCGCCGGCCGGCCGCATGCCGGCCGGGACCGCGAACCAGGGGGAGGACATGAACAACCTGAGGTTCGCCCTCGACGGCGCGTGGAAGGTGCTGCCGGCCGGGCTGGTCCTCGGGGCCGGGCGGCCCGCCCTGTTCGCCCCGGCATCCGCGCTCTCGTCCCCGGTCTCCGCGTTCTTGCCCCCGGTATTCGCGTTCTCGTCCCCGGTCTCCGCGTTCTTGCCCCCGGTA
>NZ_CAKUCL010000346.1 GCF_934643405.1 uncultured Actinoplanes sp. | reverse complement strand
CTGCTGTTCCTGATCGCGAACATCGCCGGCGGCGCGTCGATCGTCGTCTACAACTCGTTCCTGCCGCAGCTGGCCGGCCCCGACGAACGCGACAAGGTGTCCAGCCGCGGCTGGGCGCTGGGCTACCTCGGCGGCGGGCTGCTGCTCGCGCTCAACCTGGTCGCCGTCACCACCCTGTCGATCGACGACAACCCGCAACGCACCCTCGACATCGCCCGCTGGTGCATCGTCTCCGCCGGCGTCTGGTGGGCGCTGTTCACCCTCATCCCCCTCGCGTGGCTGCGCGAACACCCGGGCGCCGACGCCGCCACCACCCGCGGCAACGTGCTGACCGACGGGTTCAAACAGCTCGGCCACACCCTGCGGGAGCTGCGCGCCTACCCGCTGACCCTGTTCTTCCTGCTCGCCTACCTGATCTACAACGACGGCATCCAGACCGTCATCGCCCTGGCCAGCCAGTACGGCACCGAGGAACTGCATCTCGAGCAGTCCACGCTGATCATCACGATCCTCATCGTGCAGTTCCTCGCGTTCGGCGGGGCGCTGCTGCTGGGCGCGCTGGCCGCGCGCATCGGCGCCCGCCGGACCGTCCTGATCAGCCTCGCCCTGTGGCTGGCCGTGGTGGTCGCCGCCTACTGGCTGCCGGACGGCGAACCGCTGCCGTTCATGCTGCTCGGCGTCGCGATCGGTCTGGTGCTCGGCGGCAGCCAGGCGTTGAGCCGCAGCCTGTTCTCCCAGCTCATCCCGGCCGGCCGCGAAGGCGAGTACTACGGCTTCTACGAGATCAGCGACAAGGGCACCAGCTGGCTCGGCCCGCTGGCCTTCGGCTTGGTCTTCCAGGTCACCGACAGCTATCGCATCGGCATCGTCAGCCTGGTGATCTTCTTCCTGGCCGGTGGAATCCTGCTCGCGATGGTGCCGATCCGCCGCGCCATCACCGCCGCCGGCAACACACCCCCCAGACTGCTCTGATGGACATCACCATCGACCTGAACTCGGCGACACCCCCGTACGAGCAGGTGCGGCTGCGCATCGCCGAGCTCGCCGCGAACGGCACCCTCACCGCGGGCACGAAACTTCCTCCCGTACGGGCGTTGGCCGCCGACCTGGGCCTGGCGGCCAACACCGTGGCCCGCGCCTACCGGGAGCTGGAACTGGCGGGCCTGGTGGAGACCCGGGGCCGTCTCGGCACGGTCGTCACCGCCCGCGCGGCCGGCACCTCCACCCAGGCGCAGCGCGCCGCCGAGGCGTACGCGCAGCAGGCCAAGGCTCTCGGGGTGCCGCCGGAGACCGCGCTAGCGCTGGTCCGCGCCGCGCTGGGGTTGTGAGAACCAGGCCTCGCCACGCTCCGCAGCGCTCGTCTCGATCCGCAACAGCGCACCCGGCCCCAGCTCGGGCAGCCGGTCCGGCGCGAACCAGGCCACCTCCAGCGACTCGTCGCCGTCCGCCCGGGGCGCGCCACCGACCGCCCGGCACCGGAACCACACCACCAGGTACTCGCACACGTCGCCGTTGGGATAACGCGCCGGGTGCCGGGCGACACCGGCGACGCGTTGCACCTCGGCGATCACGCCGGTCTCCTCGAACACCTCGCGCAGCACCGCCGCCGCCGGTTCCTCGCCCGGCTCGATCATGCCGGCGGGCAGCGACCACCGGCCGTCGTCCGAGCGGCGCAGCAGCAGAATCCGGCCCTGGTCGTCGTGCACCACCGCCCCCGCGCCCGGCAACAGCAGCAGGTCGTGCCCGACGTGCTCGCGCAGCCTCGCCACATACGGGGAGACACCCACTACTGAGCCTCGATCGCGCCGGTCACCAGCAGCACCATCAGCAGCAGACCCAGCACCACCCGGTAGAAGATGAAAATGCTGTACGAGTGCTTCGACACGAACCTCAGCAGCCAGTTCACCGAGAAGTACGCCACCACGAAACTCACCGCCGTCGCGATCAGCGTGTTCGCCCAGCCCACCCCGGAGGAGATGTTCCCGGCCTCCTCGTAGCCCTGCAGCAGTGACGCACCCAGCAGCGCCGGGATCGACAGGAAGAACGACAGCTTCGTCACCGTCACCCGGTCGAAGTCGCGCAGCAGACCCGCCGACATCGTCGCCCCGGACCGCGACACACCCGGGATCAGCGCCAGGCACTGCACCACCCCGATGATCAGCGAATCCTTCCAGGTCACGTCGTCCTCGTGCTTGACCTGCGTGGCCGCGTGATCGGCGAACGCCATCGCGCCGCTCCACACGATCAACGCGCCCGCCACGAACCACAGGCTGCGCAACGTCGTCTCGACCTGATCCTTGAACAGCAGCGCCGCGATCACGATCGGCAACGAGCCCAGGATCACCGCCCAGCCGAACCGGTAATCCGGGTTCTGCCGGGCCGGGCCGCTGAACAAACCCTTCAGGAACGCCGGCACGATCCGCACGATGTCCTTGCGCAGGAACAGGATCGTCGCGAGCACCGCACCCGACTGGATGATCACGGTGAACGCGGTGATGTCCGGGTCGTCCAGCCCGTACCCCAGAAGCTTCTCCAGGATGGTCAGGTGACCGGTGCTGGACACGGGCAGGAACTCGGTGAAGCCCTCAACCGCGCCGAGCACCACCGCTTCGAAGATGTTCACACCCGTACCCCGCCTTTGATCCCGTTTCGACCGGGCATGAGCATAGGGGCAGCCGTCACGCGCCCGTCCGGCGGGCACGCGCCGCCGCGATCATGTACGCCGGATCCCGGTCCAGGTTGTGCCGGTCCCGGTCGTAGCGGCGGGTGGTGCGCGGATCCGCGTGACCCATCGCGTCCTGCACATCCTCCAGCGGCACCCCCTCGGAACGCGCCGTGGTGGCGAACGCGTGCCGCAGCGAATGCGGCGACAACCGGTCGGCCTGCGCGATGCCGGCCTCCCGGGCCAGACGCCGCACCAGACGGAACACCGCGTGACGGTCGATGCGCGCACCGGTCGCCGTGCGGAACAACGGACCTTCCTCGCTTCCCCGTACGGCGAGATACGCGTCCAGAGCTGCCGCCGCCGGCCCGGTCAAGGCCCGGCGGCGCTGCTTGTTGCCCTTGCCGGTGAACCGGACCGTGCGATGCCCGCGCTCGGTGCCCACGTCCCGGAGGTCGAGCCCGACCACTTCGCCCACCCGCAGCCCCAGATCGGCCAGCAGGGTGATCACCGCACGGTTCCGTTCGCCCGACTCCTGCGCCCTGCGCAGCAGCGCGTCCACCTCGTCGGCGGACAGGCCGATCGTCGCCGAGAAGTCACGGTTGACGGCGGGACGGTCGGCGCCGCTCACCGGGTTCACCGCGACGGCCTGAAGCTTCACCAGGAAGTCGTACCAACTTGACAAACCGGACATCTTGCGTGCCACGGTGGACACCGCCAGATCCTGCGCCTCCAACCCGCGCGCATACGCGTTCACATCCAGGAAAGAAGCCTGCAACGGCTCGACGCCACGCTCCGCACACCACCGCAGCCAACCACCCACATCACGCCGATAAGCCGCCCGCGTGTGCTCCGACAACCGCCGGTTCGCCAGCCACGCCTCCGTGACCTGCTCCGCCGGCCCACCGACCACCAACCCGCCGACCTGCCTGGGCACCACACGCATGACGCCCATGATCTCAGCTCTCGATCACCGCACCACCGGCGACATGCCAGCGACGACCGAACCCCACCGCATCGGCGAAAACCCGGTCGTGCGACGCCACCAGCAACGTGCCCCGGAACCGCCGCAACGCCTCCTCCACCACATCCAGCGCCTCGAAATCCAGGAAATTCGTCGGCTCGTCCAGAATCAGGATCCGCTGCGGACTGTTCACGATCACCGCGATCAGCAACCGCCGCACCTCCCCCGCCGACAAAGTCCGCAGCCTCGCGTCCCACTGATCCGGCCCGAACTGATGACCCCGCAACAACGTCTCGGCGTCATCGACATAAACCGGCACCCGGGACCGGAAAAAATCCATCACGGTGACATCCGTACGCAAGCCGTCCGAAGTCTGCGGCAACACCGCCGTGTCACCGCTCTGCAACGCCCGCAACAACGTGGTCTTCCCCGCACCATTACGGCCCGTCACCAGAATCCGGTCACCACGACGCACATCCAGCCCCACACCGTCGAGCAGCACCCGCTCCCCCGCCCGGACGGTCAGATCCCGCACCCTCAGCACCACCTCGCCGGGATCGCCGTCATCCACCGGGAACGCCAACGTCAACGCCGGCCGGGTCCGCGGCCGCGCGATCCACCGCACCGACTCCATCTGCCGGCGCAACCGCCGCTCCCGCACCTTCGCCTTACGCGCCACCAGCCGAGCCACCCGCCGCAGATGCGGCGCCTCCACCCCCGACCGCACCGAGTTCTCCACCCCGCGCGCCTGCTCCTTCGTCCGCGCGATATCCGCCTCCCAGCGGCGCCGATCCTTCTCCTGCGCCTCGAAATCCAGCAGCAACCGCTCCCACCGCCGCTGCTTCTCCACCCGAAACGCCGAATACCCGCCGCCCGGATAGTCCTGCGGCACCTCATGCACCCCGTCCAGCTCCACCACCCGCGTCACCACCGCATCCAGGAACGCCCGATCGTGGCTGACGGTCAACACCGCTCCCTCGTACGCCGTGAGCCAGGCCCGCAGCCAATCAGCGCCCTCGGCATCAAGATGATTGGTCGGCTCGTCCAGCAACAGCACATCCGGCTCACCCAGCAGCGCCCGCGCCAGCAGCAACCGCGCCTGCTCACCACCACTGACCGCACCCATCGCAAGATCATCCGGCAGGTGGTCGATCCCCAGCCGCTGCCGCACCTCCACCAGCCGCGACTCCGCCGACCAGCCCTCCAGAGCCGTCCACCGCTCCTGCACAGCGCCGAACTCGGCCAGCACATCCTCACCACCGGCCAGCCGCTCCCCGAGCACCTGCAACTCACCGGCCACCGACGCCAGCTCACCCAGCCCACCGGCCAGAAAACCCGCCACCGAACCATCCGGATCAGGCAACTGCTGCGGCACATACGCCACCCGGCTACCCGGCCCGTACACCACCGACCCGCCGCTCGGCGTCACCTCACCGGCCAGCACCCGCAGAAGAGTGGTCTTACCCGCGCCGTTCGGCCCCACCACACCCACCCGGTCACCCGGATTGAGCACCAGATCAAAGCCCTCGAACAGCAACTCACCGTCATACGCACAGGCGAGAGAAACAACTTTCAACAAGGCCAACTCCAAACGGGCAGCAACCGACGGTCTCCACAAGTCGGTCCGCTCTCACATGAAGAAAGCCACACCCCTAGCCCGGCACCGGATACGCCGCCAACCATGCCCCCACCCGAACCCCCACCGCAACCCGTTTCCACCACCCCGCAACCGGCCACCCACCAGCACCGACCCCCCAAGCCGCAACCGAAACACCACGCCCGGCTCCCGGCCTTCCGCCCGCAGCCCGACTCCCCGCCTCGCCGCACCCCCGACCTCGTCCCGATCGCCGCACACCGCGCCCGAGACACCATGCCGAAAGCCCCAGCCTGCCCGCCGCGCCCTGGGGGCACCGCAGCGCCCCGCCGCGCCCCGAAGGAACCGCCGCGCCCTGGGGGAACCGCCGCGTTCCGGGGAAACCGCCGCGCGACCGCGGACCCGCGGCAGCTTCGCGCCGGCCGCCCTCCACATCAGCACCCGCGCGCCGCGGCGCCGCACGCCAGCGTCGCGTTCGCCCCAGCCGTCGTGACGCTGCCCGCACCGCCGCGTTCTCCCGCAGCCGCCGGAGGACGTGGAGGCGCCGCACCTCAGCGTCGCGTTTCACACCGCAGATATCGCAGGTCATCGCGGCGCCGCACATCAGCCCCCACCCGCGACAGTCGTCGAGTCGCCGGACGTCACGCACCCGCCGCAGTCGTCGAGGTGGCCGGACGTCATCCACCCGGCGCAGTCATCGAGGCGCCGGACGTCACGCACCAACCGCA
>NZ_CAKUCL010000345.1 GCF_934643405.1 uncultured Actinoplanes sp. | reverse complement strand
CGGGGGAGGCACCGTGGACGAGCTGCCGATCGGCCGCCGCGTCGCCTATTGGCGCGGCCGACGCAAGATGTCCCAGCAGGTCTTCGCTGACCGTCTGGGAAAGTCCAAGAGCTGGGTCGACAAGGTGGAGCGGGGCGTCCGCCGGCTTGACAAGTTCTCCGTCGTCTACGAGATCGCCGACGTCCTCCAGGTCGACGTCCAGCTGCTGCTGGGCAAGGACGTGGAACGCCGGCCGGAAACACAGAACTGCATCGACCAGGTCGAGGTCGAGGAGATCCGCGCGGCCCTGGAGCGGTACGACCAGATGAGCGCGTTCTTCCAGCCGGTACCGCATTCGCCGCCGCTGTCCGAGATGCGCAAGGCGGTCAGCCACGCCTGGCTGACCTACCAGCATGCCAAGTACGGCGTGCTCGCGAGGGCGCTGCCGAAGCTGCTGCGCGATGCCCAGGCCGCGGACAGCGCGCACGCGAACAGCGACGAGGCGCCCGCCGCGGCGCATCTGCTGGGCCAGGTCTACCAGATCGCCTCGTCGGCGCTGCGCAAGGTCGGCGAGCACGAGCTGTCCTGGCTGGCCGCGGACCGGTCGATCGCGGTGTCCCAGCGGGCCGGTGACCAGCTTCTGGCGGGGCTGGCGAGTTACCGGGTGGGCAGCGCGCTGCTCGCGCTCGGCCGGGTGCGGCCGGCTCTCGAGGTCAACGTCAACATCGCGAACCGCCTCGCGCCCAGTCACGAGCCGGCCAAGGGCGACCGGCTTTCGGTGTACGGGATGTTGCTGCTCAACGGTGCGATGGCGGCTGCACGCATCGGCGACGGTGCGACCGTGCGCGACCTGCTGTGCGGAGCCGAGCAGGCGTCGCTGGAACTGGGCGGCGACTTCAACCACTACTGGACCAGCTTCGGGCCGACCAACGTGCAGCTGCACCGCTGTGCGACCGCGGTCGAACTGGGCGACGGCCGGATGGCGGTGGACACGCACGAGCGGATCGACCCGGTCGGGTTCCACGCGCTGCTGCCGGAGCGGCGGGCACATCACTACCTGGACATCGCCCGCGGCTACACGCAGATCGGCAACATCGAGAAGGCCAGCGAGATGCTCCTGGAGGGCGACCGGCTCGCCCCGTCGGAGATCCGTTGCCGCCCGCTCGCGCACGAGGTTCTTTCCGACGTGCTCCGCCGCACGCGGGGCGCGCCCCCGGCTCCGATCGCGGAGCTGGCCGAGCAGATGGGAGTCGGCGTATGAATCTCGCTCCACCTGTGGGGTGGGTCCGCGCGTGATTACCGGTAACCCCTCACCCGGTGTGCTCTACATCCTGGTCTGCGGTTCACCCATCGCCCGTGACGTCGGCATCCTCGTCGGTCTGGCGAAGCAGGACGGCTGGGATGTGTGCGTGATCACGACGCCGGACGGCCGCAAGTTCGTCGATGTGGCCGCGCTCCAGGCGCAGACCGGGCACCCGGTGCGTACCTACTACAAGAGTCCCGGCGATCCGGACATGCTGCCCGGGGCCGACGCGATGATCGTCGCGCCGGCCACGGTCAACACGGTCAACAAGTGGGCCGCCGGGATCACCGACACGCTGGTCCTGGGACTGCTCGTCGAGGGTTACGGGTATGGCGTGCCGACGGCCGTCGTCCCGTACACGAACAAGGTCATGGCCTTGCATCCGGCGCTGCACGAGAGCCTGGCGAAGCTGCGGGACTGGGGAGTGCACGTGCTCTACGGCGAGGATGTGTGCCGGCTGGGCGCGCCCGGGCAGACCGACCGGTTCCGGGCGCAGTTCCCGTGGCGGCGCGCGCTCCAGGCGATCAGCGATCCCGTGTCGATGAGCAGCCGAGTCGAGCCGGACGCGGTCTCGTAGCCATATAGAGTTGTCGGCCGTGACCGACGATTCCGCACCACCCACCGTTCTCGACGTGGTGAACGCCCTCGACCGGCGTTATCCCCGCGACTGGGCGGAGTCCTGGGACCGGGTGGGACTGGTGCTCGGCGACCTCGATCATGAGGTCCGCCGTGTGCTGTGCGTGGTCGACTGCGTACCGGAGACGGTCGACCAGGCGCTCGCCGAGCGGGCCGACCTGATCGTCGCCCACCACCCGCTGCTGCTCAAGCCGGTCTCCTCGATCGCGCCCGACACCTACAAGGGCCGCATCATCCACCGGCTGATCCGCGAGGACGTGGCGCTGTACGCCGCGCACACGAACGCCGACGTCGCGAACCCCGGTGTGTCCGACGCGCTCGCGGCCCGTCTCGACCTGACCGACCTGCGTCCGCTGGTGCCCGCCACCGGCGCGGCCGAGGGCGGCGGCCGTGGCGTGGGCCGCATCGGGGAGCTGCCGGAGGAGATGACGCTCAGCGAGCTGGCCGGGTTCGTGGCCGAGCGCCTGCCGATGACCACGGGCGGGGTGCGCTCGGCCGGCGACCCCGAACTGGCGATCCGTACGGTCGCGGTCTGCGGCGGCGCCGGCGACTCGTTCCTCGGCGACGCGCGGAGGGCGGGCGTCGACGCGTACCTTTGTGCCGATCTTCGCCACCACCCGGTGAGCGAGCATCTCGCCGACGGTGGCCCGGCCCTGCTCGACGTCGCCCACTGGGCGACCGAGCGCCCCTGGCTCGACGACGTGGCCGGCTGGCTGCGCGGCGAGTTCGGCGTCGACGTCGTGGTGTCCGAGCTGGACACCGACCCCTGGACCGGGCATGCGCGAGCAGTTCCGGAACTGCCCCAACAGAAGGAGACCCAGTCGTGAAGGCCTCGCCGGAAGACCAGCGCCGCTTGCTCGATCTGCAGGCCGTCGACACCGCTCTCGCCCAGCTGGCGCACCGCCGCCGCACCCTGCCCGAGCTCGCCGAGATCGACACGGTGGCCCGCGAGATCTCCGCGCTGGAGGACGAGCGGACCCGCGCCCAGGTCGCGGTCGACGATCTCGACCGGGACATCAGCCGCTTCGAGAAGGACATCGAGCAGGTCCGTACGCGTAAGGAGCGCGACCAGGCCCGTCTGGACTCCGGTGGGGCGTTGCGCGAGATCGAGGGCCTGCAGCACGAGCTGGCCACGCTGAACCGTCGCCAGTCCGAGCTCGAGGACTCCGAGCTCGAGCTGATGGAGCATCGGGAGAGCGCCGAGGCCACGCTCAACGAGGTCAAGGGCCGGCTGGCCGCGGCGCTGGAGAGACGGGACGCGGCCGAGCGCCGCCGGGACGAGGCGTACGCGGAGATCGACAAGGACGAGGAGTTCAAGAAGGCGTCGCGCGGCCCGCTGGCCGCCGGCCTGCCGGCCGACCTGGTCGCGCTCTACGACAAGATCCGGCTCGAGTCGGGGCTGGGCGCCGCGCTGTTCCAGTCGGGCCGCTGCGGCGGGTGCCGCATCGAGCTGTACGGCGCGGACCTGGCCCGGGTGAAGGCGGCCGCGCCGGACGACGTGGTCCGCTGCGAGGAATGCCGGCGGATCATGGTGCGTACCCGGGAATCCGGCCTGTGACCCGGGTCCTGATCGAGGCGGACGGCGGGTCGCGGGGCAATCCCGGACCGGCCGGTTACGGCGCGGTGGTGCGCGCCCATCCGACGGGTGAGATCCTGATCGAGCGGTACGGGTCACTGGGCGTCACCACCAACAACGTCGCCGAGTACACGGGTCTGATCGAGGGGCTGAAGGCGGCGCGCGAGCTGAACGCCACGCACGTCGACGTCCGGATGGACTCGAAGCTGGTGATCGAGCAGATGTCCGGGCGCTGGCAGATCAAGCACCCGGGGCTGCGCCCGCTCGCCGCCGAGGCGGCCACCCTGGTGAGCCGCTTCGAGCAGGTGACCTTCGAGTGGATCCCGCGGGAGCGCAACAAGGCGGCGGACGCGCTGGCGAACCGGGCGATGGACGAGGCGGCCGGCAAGCCGGTCGCCGCCCCCGAGGTTTCCGTCGAGGATCCGGCGCCGGCCCGTTCGTGGGCGCCGCCCTCGCTGGACAACGCGACCCGGTTCATCCTGGTCCGGCACGGCGAGACGCCGATGACCAGGCAGGGGCGCTACTCGGGTCGCGGCGACGTGCCGCTCACCGACGAGGGCGCGGCCCAGGCGATGGCGGCGGGTGGCCGGGTTGCGGGCATCTCGCGGGACGTCACGGCGGTGCTGACGTCTCCGCTGCGCCGCTGCGTGCAGACCGCGGAGATGATCGCGTCCCAGGTCGGCGGCGTGCCGGTGACGGTGGTGAACGACCTGATCGAGTGCGACTTCGGCGAGTGGGAGGGGCTCACCTTCGCCGAGGTGCAGGAGCGCTGGCCGGCCGAGATGGCGGCGTGGCTCAGCTCGGCGGATGTGGCACCACCGGGCGGGGAGTCCTTCCGGACGGTGGCTTCCCGGGTGCGTGGCGCCTTGGCGACGGCCATGGAGGCGTACGGGGGAGGGGTTGTCGTTCTGGTCTCTCATGTCACGCCGATCAAGCTCCTCCTCCAGGACGCGCTCGCCGCGACGGACGTCTTTTTGCACCGGCTTTATCTGGATGCGGCGGGTGTGTCCACCATGGATGTGTGGCCGGACGGGAACATTGCCGTGCGCTCAGTGAACGAGACCGCCCATCTCCGTTGACTCTCCCCGGCCGGACGTTTAACTTCCTCGATCAGGAAACACTCTTAAACGTCCGGCCCTGGGAGGGGCTCATGCGCGGTTTCACCCGTCGTCTCGTCGCCGTGGCCGCCGTGGCCGCCGTGGCCGCGGTGGCGGCTCCCTTCGCCGCGGTTTCCGCTCAGGCGACCGCCAAGCCATACCTGAAGGTCGGATACTTCACCCAGTGGGGTATTTACGGCCGTGATTTCCAGCTCAGCAAGGTGCAGAATTCCGGTGCGGCGGCGCGGCTCACGCATCTGAATTACGCGTTCGGCCCGGTGACGGCCGATGGGGTCTGCGCCTCGGCCGACCCGTGGGCGGATTGGCAGACCCCGTTCTCCGACGCGCTCAGCGTGGACGGCGTGGGGGACGTCGCCGGGCAGCCGCTCGCGGGCAATCTGAATCAGCTGGCCGAGCTCAAGGCCAAGAACCCTTCGCTGCGGGTGCTGATCTCGCTGGGCGGATGGACCGGCTCGGCCCATTTCTCGGATGCGGCGCTGACCGCGGCCTCGCGCGAGAAGCTGGTCAGTTCGTGTGTGGATCTGTGGCTGAAGGGCAATCTGCCGGGGCTGTCCGCCGCGGTGGCGGCGGGCATCTTCGACGGGATCGACCTGGACTGGGAATGGCCCGGCTCCGAGGGCAATGCGGGGAACGTGATCCGGCCGGCCGACAAGCAGAACTTCACCCTGCTGGCGGCCGAGTTCCGGCGGCAGCTGGACGCTTTGGGGCGGTCCACGCGGCGGCATTACGACTTGACCGCCTTCTTGCCCGCGGCGCCGGCGAAGATCGCGGCCGGGTTCGAGGGCGCGGAGATTTTTAAGTATCTTGATTTCGGGACCGTGCAGGGTTACGACTTCCACGGATCGTGGGAGAACCGGACAAACCAGCAGTCGGCCCTGTTTGTCCCTTCCGGCGCCCCGGACGATCCGGACTTCTCCGTCGACACCGCGATCAAGGCGTGGGTGGCCGCCGGCGCGCCCAAGCGTGAGCTGGTCCTCGGCGTGCCCTACTACAGCCAGGGCTGGACCGGGGTGACCTCCGGCGGCAACGGACTCTTCGCCCCCGCGGCGGGCCCCGCGCCCGGAGTTTTCGCTCCCGGCACCGAGGACTACAAGACCGTGAAGACGCTGCCCGGTTTCCAGCTCCACCGCGACGTGCGGGCCGGCCACGCGTGGCTCTTCGACGGCACGACGTTCTGGACCTATGACGACCCGGTCCAGATGCTCGAGAAGGCGGTTTACATCCGGACGAAGGGCTTGGGAGGCGTCATGATGTGGTCGCTGGACGGCGACGATGCCAACGCTTCCCTGACGAAGACCCTGGCCGCCGGCCTCTGGACGCCATAGCGCCACGCGCGCCCGGCCTGCCGCCACGCGCGCCCGGCC
>NZ_CAKUCL010000344.1 GCF_934643405.1 uncultured Actinoplanes sp. | reverse complement strand
GTGGGCAGGCCCATCACGCCGTTGTCGCTGGAGCGCACCTTGCGGCCGGGCGGGATGTGCGCCTCGCCGTTGATGCCGCGGACCAGCGCGCCGCCCTCGCCGGAGATGAACCGGTGCGGCACCGTGACGATCCGGGTCGGGCAGGGCATCCGCCGCTCGGCCAGGGCCGCGGTGATCGAGCTCTGGCCGATGCCGTCGTCGGCGATGCCGATCACGATCTCCTCGGCGTCCAGCGCGGCCGCGGCCAGGGCGGCGCCGTCCAGGATCAGGTGCGGCGCCCGGGTCAGGATCGCCTTGTCCTTCCAGGACGGCGGCTCGCCCTCGGTGCCGTTCACCACGATCACCGGGGGCAGTTCCTGGCGGCGGCACGAGTCGAGCACCGCGCGCACCTTCCGGGCGAACGGGAAGCCCGCGCCGCCGCGGCCGCGCAGCTCGATCCGGTCCGCCAGGCCGATCAGCTCACCGGAGGTCAGCGCCGCGAACCCGCCGTGCACCTCCTGGTGCGCGAGCAGGTCCAGGCGGCCGTACTCGTCGAAGCCCGCGGTGATCCGCGGCGTGCCGATCGCGGTGACCGGCGGAACCTGGGCGGTGCTCAATTCGCTTCTCCTCGCAGCTGCGACCAGTACTCGTCGTCAGCCACATCGTCGTTGCGCCGTCCGCCCCCACCGCGGCGGGCGCCCCGGCCCGCCTGGGCGCGTCCGGAGTCCTGCTGCGCCGCCTTGCGAGCCCGGCGTGAGGCCATGTCGACCAGGGTCGGGGTCTCGTCCGGCGGCAGGTAGTCCGCGTCGTCGTCCGCCGCCAGGTCCACGAACCCGCTGCGGCTGTGTCGTCCCGAGTCGGCGCGGTCGATGTCTGCGCCCCGGCCGCGCCGGTCCCGGGGCGCATCCTCGGCCTCCCCGCCGTAGCGGGACTCGGACCGTCCGCCTCGTCGTGGCGGCTCGTCGTCGGCGTAGCGCGGGCTGCGCGAGCGCGGCATCTCGTCGTAGTCCCCCGGGTCGGCGTGGCGCCGGCCGCGCGGCGCGTCGTCGTAGCGGTCCTCGGCCCGGCGGCGGGCGCGCGGCACGGGCTCGTCCTCGGCGTACCGGCGCTGGCGAGGGGCCGGGGCCTCCTCGTAGTAGCGGGTGTCCTCCATCTCGGCCCGGCGCAGCCGGGTGGACGTGTCCTCCAGCTCGGAGCGACGCAGCCGGGTGGACGTGTCCTCCAGATCCGGGCGGCGCATCCGGGTGCCGGTGTCCTCGGGCGCGTAGCGGCGGCCGCGCGGGGCCGGCTCGTCGTACTCGATGTCCTGCTCGGCGTACCGGCGGCCGCGGGGACGCTCGTCCTCGTCGAAGTCCAGCGCCCGGCGCGACATCAGCCCGGTCGGCTCGTCGAAGGCGTCGTCGCCCCGGCGCTGCCGCGGCGCGACCAGATCCTCGAAGTAGCCGGGCTCGGCCTCGACGACCGGCGGCGCCATGACCGGCTGAAGGTTCGCGGCCGGCTGGAAGCTGTCCACGACGGCGACCGGGCCGAGCTCCTCGACCCGCTCCTCACGCCGGCGGGCCTTCTTGGTGACCGGCGCCGCGTTGGTGGGCACCAGCTTGCCGACCGGCTTCATCCCGCCGGAGGCGGCGGTCGAGGCGAAGTCCTTGCGGCGGTTGAGCCTCACCGACAGGCGGACCGCCAGGCCGACCAGGACGGCCAGGATGCAGACGATGTAGCTGACGATCACCCAGGGCTTCGCCGGCCGGCCGGCCGACAGGCCGTGGACCAAGGCGATCGGCCACATCAGGTAGGAGATCGCGTGGATGCCCCGCCACATCCAGGGCGCGCCGCGGCCGACGAACCGGGAGCGGGCCAGGCCGGTCCACATCACCAGGATCATGATCCAGCCGGAGAGCGTGCCGAGGCCGATGT
This sequence comes from uncultured Actinoplanes sp., assembly GCF_934643405.1. Lineage (GTDB taxonomy): Bacteria > Actinomycetota > Actinomycetes > Mycobacteriales > Micromonosporaceae > Actinoplanes. Next base: position 4,090 of record NZ_CAKUCL010000344.1, on the reverse strand, counting down.
ACAGCCTGTTGTACGGCATCAGGAACGGGACGAAGGCGTCGATGATCCCGATGTGCTTCTCGCCGATCTTCGTCCAGACGTGCCCCACCAGGGAGAGCACCGCGATCACGCCGGTGGTCCGGTGCGCGGACTGCAGCAGCACCCGTTGCCGGATGGACAGGACCAGCCGGTCCGTCGCGACCAGGCCGACCATGACGGTGATCGACAGCGAGACCAGTGACACGACGCCGAGGTAGTACTCGGCGTAGGTGAAGAAGTAGACGTAGCCGACGCGGCCCGGCACGGTCATCATCGCGACCGCCCAGAGCGCCGCGAGCACACTCACGACGAGCGTGACCACCGAGCCCTTCGACACGGGATTCGTACCGGTAGCTCCGACATCGACGGCCACACGATTGGCGGATCGCTGGTTGTTCTTCGTCCGGGCCATTGACTCCTCGTTCTCCGCAGTGGTCACGTCCCCTGGGCGGTGGGACGCCGGCATCCGTGGGGGATGCCCCCTGCTCCTGTCGTCGGGCGCGCACCGGCGGGCGGCCGGTCCGTGCCCTCCCCCATCTACGTGCGGCGCACGGGAACGGATGAACGTCGGAGAACTCTTTTGTCGCCTGGTTTCCAGCGATCCCGGCCGAATGGCCGTTGACCAGCACGGATGCTCTTGAGCCGCAGCGGCCTAAGCAAAAAATAAGGTGCGACGTAGAGTGACCCGGCGCACCGGGTGAACCTTTCGCGGGGTTGCGACGAACCATCTCGTGTGCAGACGGATTTCTCGTGTGCCCGCAGATGAGGAGATGATCGTCATGCGACACCTGGCAGCACGCGTCACCGCGGCGCTGGCCCTGGTGGCCGCTTGCCTGGCCGGGGCTGCCCCGGCCCACGCCGGCGCGCCCGGCTTCACCGTGCGGATGGGCCAGGCGCCGGCCACGTTCACCACCGGCAAGGCCGCGCGTCCGCTGACCGCGGTCGTGTCGACGCGGCGCGACCTGCGGCGCTGCCTCAAGGTCCGGTGGACTCTGATCGTCCGGGCGCAGGGCGTCAGCCTCGACCAGATCCGGGTGAGCCGGGTCGAGGAGGGCGGCACCTTCGCGGTGCAGGCCCGCGTCGTGGGCGACGCCGCCCGGATCACCGACAGCCGGCCCGATCCGGGCGAGCTCTGCCGCGACCGTACGGTAACCGGCCGTTGGGATGTCTCGTTCACCGGTCCCGACGACGGGTCGGTCACCTTCGAGGCGCGGGCGGTGGAGGGCGCCCGGGTGCTCAGCTCGGCGAGCACCACCAGCCGCGTGGTCACCCCGGTGGCGGCGAAGCGCAGCGCCAGCCCGTCGGCGTCGCCGTCGCCGTCGGTCACCGAGGAGGCGGCGGAGGAGGCCGAGCCACCCCAGGCGGTCGAGACGTCGGCGGATCCCGTCGCGCTCAACCCCGCTTCCGGTACGCCGTCCGTGCTCGGCCCCGGGCTCATCGTGGGCGCCGTGCTGGTGTTCCTCGGGGTCGCGCTGCTGCTGCGGATCCGCTCGCGCAACCGCCGGCGACCGGCCTGGCAGTCGGAGACCCAGCAGCTGCCCACCGGCTTCTACGACATGCCCGGGCGACGCCGCCGGTAGAAATTCCCCCTGATAACTTCGGACAGTTCCACCGCCATACCGTTGAGTAACCCCTACGGTCTCGCTGCGTAGCGTAACGATCGACTGTGGAGGATTTCTCGTGCGTAAGCGACCCCTGAAGCTCGCGGTGCTGGCCGGCGGCGTGGCCCTGGCCGTGGTCCCGGCCGGCCTGTCCTTCGCCGGCACCACCACCGATGCCTCGACGACCCCCTCGGCGGCCGCGCGAGCCGACAGCTTCACCGGACGGCTCACCGTCCCCGCCGATCTGGTCCCGCCCGCCGGCAACGTGCTGAGCTCGGTGTTCGCGGCGCGCGGCGTGCAGGTCTACACCTGCGCGAACGGCGCCTGGACCTTCCTGGAGCCGGCCGCGTCGCTGACCGGGTTGTCGCTGAGCCCGGCGCGCCCGGCGACCGCCCTGCACTTCCGCGGCCCGAGCTGGGAGTCCGATCAGGACGGCACGCTGGTCGAGGGGATGTCGCCGGTGTCGGCGCCGTCTCAGACCCCGGACAGCATCCCGCAGCTCCTGCTGACCGCGAGGACGACCCGGGGCGCCGGCGTCTTCGGCGGGGTGACCTACATCCAGCGGCTGGCCACGTCGGGCGGCGTGGCGCCGGCGACCGCATGCACCGGCACCGAGACCACCGGCGTCCCGTACCGGGCCGTCTACCGCTTCTTCAAGGCCAGGAGCTGACCGGAGCCGGCGCCGTTCCCGTGCGGCCGCGCGGCTCCCCCACCGCGCGACCGCACCCGGCGGCCTTGCCGCGCCACCACACCCGCGGGGCCCACCGCCGGACCACACCCGCGGGGTCCGCCGCGCCACCACACCCGCGGGCCCGCCGCGCCACCACACCCGCGGGACCACCACCTCACCGCGTGGCGTCGCTGCACGGACTCACCCCCGCCTCATCCGGCGGTTAAGACTGTTTACCGTTGCGCGCCGCGACGCTAACGTCACGGCATGCGCCATTCATTGATCGTGGTCGTTGTCGCTGCTCTGCTTGCGGCGGCCTGCGAAGCCGGGCCTGCGGCACCGCCGACGGCCACGCCGGGACCCGGCGGCAACCCGGGCGCGCCGCAAGAGCCCGGCGCCGGTCCGGGCATCGCGCCGGGACCCGGCGGCAACCCGGGCGCGCCACAGGGGCCTGGCGGGCCGCAAGGGCCCGGCGGTGATGTGGGTGCGGGCGGCCGGGACGCGGGTGCCGGGGCGGGCCACAACAACGCCGACGTCGCCTTCGTGAAGGCGCTCATTCCGCATCACCAAGAGGGGATCGCGCTCGCCGCAAGGGCCGCCGCCGCGCGGCCGGGCGCGCGCACCCTCGCCGAGGCGATCATCGCGACGCAGCAGGACGAGATCGTTCGGATGACCGGCTGGCTGCGCGAATGGGGCGAAACGGCGCCCCCGCGCGGGACCCCGGGCCCGGTGCGCGCGGATCCGGTCGGGGCGCTCATCGCGCATCAGCAGGCCGCCGTCCGGCTCGCTCAGCAGGAGCAGGGCGGCGGGAGCAACCGGGCGGCCCTCGACTTCGCGCGGCAGGTCGTCGAGTCGCGCACCGCGCAGATCAGCCAGCTGGAGGCCGTCTGATCACGCCGAGCGCTCCACCCGGATCACCACCGCGGTGGCGTTGTCCCGCCCGCCCGCGGCCAGCGTGTCGTCCAGCAGGATGTGCACCGCGGCCGCCGGGTCCGCCGCCGAGCCGAGGACCTGGGTGAGCCGCTCGTAGCTGAGCTGGTCGGCGACCCCGTCCGTACAGAGCAGATAGACGTCCTCGGGGTGCAGGGCCACGTTGAGGATGTCCGGCTCGGGGGCGTCGGGATGGCCGATGTACCGGGTCAGCCGGTAGCGCGCCTGCGCGGCCTCGGGCGAGTCCACGGCGAACCAGCCGTTGAGCACGCCCAGCCAGGCGATGGTGTGGTCGACGGTGAGCAGCTCGAGCAGGCCGCCGCGCAGGCGGTACGCCCGGGAGTCGCCGATCTGCACGATCCACGCCGCCGCCTCGGTGTCGGCGCCCACGAAGGCGGTCAGGGTGCAGCCCGTCAGGACGTTCAGGTCGCGGCCCTCCCGCCGTACGGAAGCCTGGATCTGCGCCACGACGGCCCGCAGCGCGGCAGGCGAGTGGGCACCCGGCGCCTGGCGGGCGAAGATGTCCACGGTCGTACGGCCGGCGACCGCGCTTCCCTCGCCGTCACCCATCCCGTCGGCGACCGCGGCGAGCGGCCGGGCCGGATCGAGGTGCAGCGCGTCGTAGTCGTCGTCGTAGCGCTCCCCGGTCACGCTGCCCGCCGCCGCGGTCAGCCGGCGCCCGCCGATCTGCCAGGCGACCTTGGAAATCTCCACGGTTCATTCATAACGTACGGACGGCACCGGGCCCCGCTCCTCGTGGGTAAGAGCGGGGCCCGGCGGTTCTGCGGGGGCGGGAAACGACTTACGAGAGCGGCGGGTAGGCGTTCGCCATCAGCTCGCGGAACTGCGCGGAGAACCAGGCGCCCGAGAT
>NZ_CAKUCL010000343.1 GCF_934643405.1 uncultured Actinoplanes sp. | reverse complement strand
GCCCCGGTCCTGCCGCCGCCGGTCCAGCCCGCTCCGCCGGCCCGGCCCGCGGCACCCCCGCCGACCTCGCCGGCCGCCGCCCGCATCGAGTGGCGGCAGACCCGCCCGGACGACGAGCGTGAGCGCGCCGTCGCGGTGATGCGCCGCAAGCTCGGCAAGCCGCGCGTGCTGGCCTTCGCCAACCCGAAGGGCGGCGTGCACAAGACCACCGCGACCGTGCTCGCCGCCGCCACCATCGGCAGCGTGCGGGGGCGGGGCGTGCTCGCCTGGGACGACAACGAGCTGCGCGGCACCCTCGGGCTCCGGGCCGGCAGCGCGCGCCACGCCCGTACCATCAAGCACCTTCTGGCCGATCTGATGCAGATCGAGAATCTGCACGGCGACGCGCTGCTGCAGGAGCTGGACGGCTATCTGCGGCACGCCTCCGACGGCTCGTACGACGTGCTGGCCGGCGAGGAGAACCCGCGGTTCGCCCAGCGGCTCGACCAGAGCACCGTGCGCCGGGTGATGGACCTGTTACGCCGTACGCACGATGTCATCTGCGTCGACACCGGCAACAACGTGGAAAGCGTCAACTGGCAGACCGTGATGCGGCAGGCCGACCAGCTGGTGATCACCACGGTGCCGCGCGAGGACGCCGCGTTCACCGCCGACTGGATGCTCGACGTGCTCGACGACAGCGGCATGGGTGACCTGGTCGCGAACGCGGTGACGCTGATCTCCTGCCCGTCGCCGGGGCCGCTGCCGCTGCTCGACGACTTCGTCAAGCACTTCAAGACGCGGACCCGCGCGGTGGCCGTCGTGCCCTACGATCCGGCGCTCGAGGTGGGGTCCTCGATCGAGTATCAGGATCTTCAGGCGGAGACGCGTCAGGCGTGGCTGCGGGCCGCCTCTGTGATGATCGAGCCATTCGCCGAATAGGCGCGCGTGGCCCCTCGTTCTTGTCGCAGGGGCGGGCTAAGGTCGGTCCGTCGTTGAACAACTCAAAGGGGGTCCCGGGGTGTCTGACTCGTTCGTGCATCTCCACGTGCACACCGAGTATTCGATGCTCGACGGGGCCGCCCGCGTGAAAGAGCTGCTGGCCGAGGCGTCCCGGCTGGGCATGCCCGCCGCCGCGATCACCGACCACGGCAACATGCACGGGGCGTACGACTTCTACACCCAGGCGAAGGCGGCCGGCATCACTCCGGTGATCGGCGTCGAGGCCTACCTGGCGCCCGAGTCCCGCCTCACCAAGAGCCGGATCAAGTGGGGTCGTCCCGAGCAGAAGGGCGACGACGTCTCGGGCAACGGCGCCTACACCCACATGACCATGTGGGCGCGCAACGCGGTCGGGCTGAAGAACCTGTTCCGGCTCAACTCCCGCGCGTCGATGGAGGGCCAGCTCGGCAAGTACCCGCGGATGGACTTCGACATCATCGCCGAGCACGCCGAGGGGATCATGGGCACCACCGGCTGCCCGTCCGGCGCGGTGCAGACCCGGCTGCGGCTCGGCCAGTTCGACGAGGCGCTGAAGTCCGCCGCGATGTACCAGGAGGCTCTGGGGAAGGAGAACTACTTCCTCGAGATCATGGATCACGGTCTGTCGATCGAGAAGCGGGTCCGCGACGGACTGCTCGAGATCGGCCAGAAACTCGGCATCCCGCCGCTGGTCACCAACGACTCCCACTACACGTACGAGGCGCAGGCCGAGGCGCACGACGTGCTGCTGTGCGTGCAGACCGGCAGCAACGTGGCCGACCCGAACAGGTTCCGCTTCGACGGCAACGGCTACTTCGTGAAGTCGGCCGACCAGATGCGCGCGGTCGACTCGTCCGACGCCTGGCAGGAGGGCTGCCGGACGACGCTGCTGGTGGCCGAGCGGGTCGACACCGAGGGCATGTTCACCTTCAAGAACCTGATGCCCCGCTTCCCGATCCCGGAGGGTTACACCGAGGAGGAGTACTTCCGTCACGTCGCGTTCGAGGGCCTGCACCGCCGGTTCCCCGACGGCATCCCCGAAACGCACGTCAAGCAGGCGGAGTACGAGCTCGGCGTCATCATCCAGATGGGTTTCCCGGCCTACTTCCTGGTGGTCGCCGACTTCATCCAGTGGTCCAAGCGCAACGGCATCGCGGTCGGGCCCGGCCGTGGTTCGGCCGCCGGTTCCCTGGTGGCGTACGCGATGGGCATCACCGACCTCGATCCGCTGCCGCACGGCCTGATCTTCGAGCGGTTCCTCAACCCCGAGCGCATCTCGATGCCCGATGTGGACATCGACTTCGACGAGCGCCGCCGCGGCGAGGTCATCAAGTACGTGACCGAGCGGTGGGGTGAGGACAAGGTCGCGCAGATCGCCACCTTCGGCACGATCAAGGCCAAGGCTGCGATCAAGGACGCGGCCCGGGTCCTGGGTTACCCGTTCGCGGTCGGCGACCGGATCACCAAGGCGCTGCCGCCCGACGTGATGGGCAAGGGCATCCCGCTGTCCGGCATCTTCGACAAGGAACACAAGCGCTACAGCGAGGCCGGCGAGGTCCGCACGCTGTACGACACCGATCCCGACGTCAAGAAGGTGATCGACACCGCGCGGGGCATCGAGGGCCTGATCCGGCAGACCGGCGTGCACGCGGCCGGCGTCATCATGTCGGCCGAGCCGATCATCGATCACATCCCGCTGATGCGCCGGCCCACCGACGGCGTGATCATCACGCAGTTCGACTACCCGACGTGCGAGACGCTCGGCCTGCTCAAGATGGACTTCCTGGGCCTGCGCAACCTCACGATCCTCGACGACGCGGTCAAGAACATCAAGCTCAACCACGACATGGAGCTGGACCTGCTGGCGTTGCCGCTGGACGACAAGGCGGCGTACGAGCTGCTCGCGCGCGGTGACACGCTCGGCGTGTTCCAGCTCGACGGCGGCCCGATGCGGTCGCTGCTGCGGCTGATGAAGCCGGACAACTTCGAGGACATCTCCGCCGTCCTGGCCCTGTACCGTCCGGGCCCGATGGGCGTCGAGTCGCACACCAACTACGCGCTGCGCAAGAACAAGCTCCAGGAGATCACGCCGATCCACCCCGAGCTGGAGGAGCCGCTGCGCGAGATCCTCGAGCCGACCTACGGCCTGATCGTCTATCAGGAGCAGGTGCAGCGCGCCGCGCAGATCCTCGCCGGGTACACCCTGGGCCAGGCCGACCTGCTCCGCCGTGCGATGGGCAAGAAGAAGAAGGAGATCCTCGACAAGGAGTTCGGGCCGTTCCGCGACGGCTGCCGCGCGCACGGCTACTCCGACGAGGCGATCCAGGCGGTGTGGGACGTGCTGGTCCCGTTCGCCGGGTACGCGTTCAACAAGGCGCACTCCGCCGCCTACGGCCTGGTGTCCTACTGGACCGCCTACCTGAAGGCGCACTACCCCGCGGAGTACATGGCCGCCCTGCTCACCAGCGTCGGCGACGACAAGGACAAGATGGCGATGTACCTGGCCGAGTGCCGGCGCATGGGCATCCAGGTCCTGCCGCCGGACGTCAACCAGTCCGCCGGGCCGTTCACCCCGGTCGGCAAGGACATCCGCTTCGGTCTGGCCGCGGTGCGCAACGTCGGCACCAACGTGGTCGACGCGATCGCCCGGTGCCGCACGGAGAAGAGCGAGTACCAGGACTTCTACGACTTCCTGTCCAAGGTGGATGCGGTCGCCTGCAACAAGAAGACCATCGAATCGCTGATCAAGGCCGGCGCCTTCGACTCGATGGGCCACAGCCGCAAGGGCCTGCTGGCGGTGCACGCCGAGGCGATCGACGCGTACGCCGACGTCAAGCGCAACGAGGCGGCGGGCCAGTTCGACCTGTTCGGCGCGTTCGGCGACACCGGCGGGGGCAGCGCGGCCACGGTGGCCATGCCGACGATCACCGACGGCGAGTGGGACAAGCGCGACAAATTGGCCTTCGAGCGGGAGATGCTCGGCCTCTACGTCTCCGACCACCCGCTGGCCGGCCTCGAACAGCTCCTGCAGAACTCCGCCGACACCACGATTGCGGCGCTGAACGAGGAGGGTTCGGTCCCCGACGGCCAGGTGGTGACGCTGGCGGGCATCCTGACCGGTGTCCAGCGCCGCATCACCAAGCAGGGCCGGGCGTGGGCGTCGGCCACCCTCGAAGACCTGGCCGGCGGCGTCGAAACCCTGTTCTTCCCGAACACCTACGAGGTCATCGGCCAGTTCATCGCCGAGGACGCCATCGTCGTGGTCAAGGGCCGCGTCGACCGCCGCGACGACACCCCGCGCATCATGGCGATGGACATGTCCCTGCCCGACGTGACTCACAACCCGGACAGCAAGCCGATCACGCTGACGATGCCGATCACCCGCTGCACCCCGCCGCTGGTCTCCGAGCTCAAGGAGATCCTGACCAGCCACCCGGGCGACTCCGAGGTGCACGTCCATCTGCAGAACGGCAGCCGCACAACGGTCCTGCGCCTGGGCGCGGTCCGGGTGGCCCCGACGCCGGCGTTGCGAGCCGACCTGAAGATGATCCTGGGCCCGTCCGCGGTCGGCTGACGCCCGCATCGCGGGGGTTGGGCACGCTTCGTCGTCCGCCCTCAGCTCGGGGATGCTCGGAACGGCCGCATCGCGGTCTGCCTTTTCGACGCTGCGGCGGGCGCTGGGCATTCCGGCGGGCTCGGGCGACGGGCGCATCGCATTCCGGCGGGCTGGGGGGGCACATCGCATCTCCGGCCGGGCTCGGGCGGCGGCGGGCGGGCGCATCGCATCTCCGGCCGGGCTCGGGCGGCGGCGGGCGGGCGCACATCTCTGGCCGGGCTGGGGCTGGGGCGGCGGCGGGCGGGCGCATCGCATCTCTGGCCGGACTCGCCATGCGCGTGCCGTGCGCGGACGCATCTCATCGTGGGACGAGGCTCGCGGTGGGCGGCGAACTCTCTGCCGATGTCGGATTTATCCGGTACGGCAGTCGGGCTCGACAACCGCATCCGCGAGTTCCCCGCCTTCGGCGGCTGCCGCGCGCCAGGTGGGCGCGGGGCTGAGCCTTTGCCGCGCGTTCCGGGCGGAGCTGCCCCCTTGCGCCCTCCGCGAGCCCGGCAGGGCCACGCCCCTGCCTCCTTGCGGTCCCCGAAAGCCGGCAGGGGGCCACGCCCTCGCTCCTCGCGCCGTCCGCCGAGCTGGCAGGGCCACGCCTTGCCTCCTTGTGCTCGCCGCGAGCTGGCAGGGGCCACGCTCCTGGCTCTCGCGCTTTCCGTGAGCTGGCAGGGCCACGCCCTGCCTCCTCCTGCCCCCGCGAGCTGGCAGGGGCCACGCCCCTGGCTCTCGCGCTTTCCGTGAGCTGGCAGGACCACGCCCTGCCTCCTCCTGCCCCCGCGAGCTGGCAGGGGCCACGCCCTGGCTCCTCCTGCCCCCGCGAGCTGGCAGGGGCCACGCCCCTGGCTCTCGCGCTTTCCGTGAGCTGGCAGGACCACGCCCTGCCTCCTCCTGCCCACGCGAGCTGGCAGGGGCCACGCCCCTGGCTCCTCGCGCTTTCCGCGAGCTGGCATTGCCGCGCTCCTGGCTCCTCGTGCCCTCCGCGAGCCGGCAGGGGCCACGCCCTGGCTCCTCGCGCTCCCCGCGAGCCGGCAGGGGTGTCGCGGTGGGCAGAGGCCTGCGGGGTGTGGCCCTGATCACCGGGGCGTCGGGCGGCGGGGTGGAGGTGGTGCCGCCGGCCTCGCCCGCCGGGACGAGGACGCTGTAGTGCCGGGATGGGGCGGCGCCACCGGCTCACCCATCGCGCTGGCGCATGGCGATCTCCGAGCGGGTTGCCTGCGCGCCCGGAGGCCGTGGAAGGGCGCGGCGGACGATGGCGGGGGAGACCTGGCAGGATCGAGGGGTGAACCCGAGTCAGGAGTCGGCTCAGCCGCATGGAGCCGGCGGGGTGCCGGCCGATCCGACCGCAGACCCCGTTGTGTACGGCGCACCGGGCGCTGCCGCCAACCCGGGCGCCGGTGAAGCGGCGGACCGCGCGAACGAGGCGGGCTTCTCCGGCCGAGCGGGCTTCTCCGACCGGGCCGGCGAGGCGGGCCTCTCGGGCCAAGCGGGCTCTTCCGGCCCGGCGGGCGAGGGC
>NZ_CAKUCL010000342.1 GCF_934643405.1 uncultured Actinoplanes sp. | reverse complement strand
GTCAAGGAGGGGCGCGAGGAGCAGCTGCGCATCGAGAACTGGATGAAGCTGCAGCCGCACCTGCGGGAGGACGGGAAATGAGTAATCCATCTGAGTCCGACGGCGGCGTGCCGGCCACCCAGCCGGTCGGGGCGGATTTCGACGCCCCGGCGCAGGTTCCGCCCAGCCCCTACAAAGGCATGTTCGGCGTCCGAGGCACCGGTGACGTATCCGGCTTCGGGGGCCTGGCCCGCCGCCGGCCCACGGTGGCGGATAGCGAGCGACCGTTCGGTGGCTACTTCGACGATGTCTACGACTCGCTGGAGGAGGCCTACCCGGGCTTCGCCGACGCGATCGAGAAGGTCGTGGTCGACCGGGGGGAGCTCACGCTTCACATCAAGCCCGAGCGCATCGCCGAGGTCGCCCAGATCATGCGTGATGACGAGTCATTGCGTTTCGAGCTCTGCTCGTCCGTCGACGGCGTCGACTATCTCGGAAGCGACCCGAACCGCTTTCACATCTCGTATCAGCTGACGTCCATGACGTACCGCCGCCGTGTCCGCCTCGAGCTGGCCGTGCCGGAGGGCGTCACCGTGCCGAGCGTGACCAGCGTCTACCCGACTGCCGACTGGCAGGAGCGCGAGGCGTACGACATGTTCGGTGTTGTCTTCACCGGTCACCCCAATCTCACCCGGATTCTTATGCCGGACGACTGGGAAGGCCACCCCCAGCGGAAGGACTACCCGCTCGGCGGCGTGCCCGTCGAGTACAAGGGCGCCGAAATTCCGCCGCCGGACCAGCGGAGGGTCTACCAATGACACAGTCGGGATACGCCACCGAACGCGAGACGACCGAGGGCCGCGTGTTCACGGTCACCGGCGGTGACTGGGACACGATCACCGAGAACATCGACCCGTTGAGCAACGAGAAGATCGTTGTCAACATGGGCCCGCAGCACCCGTCGACGCACGGCGTGCTCCGCCTTGTCCTGGAGCTGGAGGGCGAGACCGTCACGGCGGTCCGGCCCGTGGTCGGGTATTTGCACACCGGCATCGAGAAGAATCTCGAATATCGGAACTGGACGCAGGGCGTCACATTTGTGACCCGCATGGACTATCTCTCCAACATGTTCAACGAGGCGGGCTACTGCCTCGCCGTGGAGAAACTCCTGGGTATCACCGATCAGATCACCGAGCGGGCCACCACGATCCGCGTCCTGTTCATGGAGTTGCAGCGGATCGCGTCGCATCTGGTGTGGCTGGCGACCACCGGCATGGAACTCGGCGCGATCTCGATGATGCTGTACGGCTTCCGCGAGCGCGAGTACATCCTGGACATCTTCGAGGAGACGTCCGGCCTGCGGATGAACCACGCGTACTTCCGTCCCGGCGGCGTCGCGCAGGACATCCCCGAGTCGGCGATCAAGAAGATCCGTGAGTTCCTCGTCTACATGCCGAAGAAGCTCAAGGAGTACGAGGACATGCTCTCCGGCCAGGTGATCTGGCACGAGCGGACCCAGGGGGTCGCCGTCCTCGACGTCACCGGCTGCCTGGCGCTCGGCGTCACCGGCCCGGTGCTGCGCGCCTCCGGCCTGGCGTGGGACCTGCGCAAGACGATGCCGTACTGCGGGTACGAGAACTACGAGTTCGACGTGCCGACCGCCAGCACCGGCGACGTCTGGGGCCGGTACCTGGTGCGCATCGCCGAGATCCGTGAATCGCTGAAGATCGTCGAGCAGGCGCTGGACAAGCTCAAGCCCGGCCCGATCTTCATCGCGGACAAGAAGATCGCGTGGCCCGCGCAGCTCGCGGTCGGTGTCGACGGCATGGGCAACTCGCTCGAGCACGTCGCCAAGATCATGGGTCAGTCGATGGAGTCGCTGATCCACCACTTCAAGCTCGTGACCGAGGGTTTCCGGGTGCCGCCGGGCCAGGTCTACGTCGGCATCGAGCACCCCCGCGGCGAGCTCGGGGTGCACGCCGTCTCGGACGGCGGCACGCATCCGTACCGCGTGCACATGCGCGACCCGAGCTTCGTGAACCTGCAGGCCCTCCCCGCGATGGCCGAAGGCGCCCTACTGGCCGACGTGATCGCCGGGGGCGCGTCCCTGGACCCCGTGATGGGTGGGTGTGACCGCTAATGTCTGATGTTGCTATCGACTTCTCCCCGGCAGCCGCTCCGCTGGCGGAGAAGCTGCTCGCCCCGGCGCTCGAGATCATCGCGCGCTACCCCGAGGGGCGCGGGCGCTCGGCGCTGCTCCCGCTGCTGCACCTGGTGCAGACCGAGGAGGGCCACGTCAGCCCGAACGGCGTCGCGTTCTGCGCCGAGGTGCTGGGCATCAACAAGGCCCAGGTCGGCGCGGTCGCCACGTTCTACACCATGTACAAGCGCCGGCCCACCGGTGAGTACCTGGTCAGCGTCTGCACCAACACGTTGTGCAACGTCCTGGGTGGACAGGACGTCTACGACGAGCTGTCCGAGCACCTCGGCGTCGGCCACGACGAGACCACGGCCGACGGCAAGATCACGCTCGAGCACGCGGAGTGCCTCGCGGCCTGCGACTACGCCCCGGTGGTGACGGTCAACTACGACTTCGCCGTCGACCAGGCCACGCCGGAGACCGCGGTCGATCTGGTGGAGAAGCTGCGCAACGGGGAACGGCCGGCGCCGTCCCGCGGCGCACGCCTCTGCTCGCTCAAGGAGATGCAGCACCAGCTCGCCGGGTTCGCCGACGTGCGGGACGGCGCCGTCGCCGACGGCCCGGCCGGTGCGCCCACGCTGCGCGGCGTGACCCTGGCCCAGGAGCACGGCATCGCGGTCGCCGACTTCAACCCGGACACCCCGATCACCAAGACCAAGCCCTCGCCCCGCGAGGAGAACAAGGGCAAGGTCGCCACCGTCGCGGAGAAGGCGACCAACGTCGTCAAGGCGGCGGCCAGCGCGGTGGTCGGCAAGGTGGAGGAGCGGCGCGCGGGCAAGGCGGCGGCGGAGCAGGCCACCGACAACGCCGGGAAGCCGACGCACACCGGCGACACGAAGGACCCCGAGTCCCGCACCGCCGAGCAGCGCAACCCGACGATGGGCACGCCGGACAAGACCGGCGACTCGCAGGCCACCACCCCGGCCCCCGCGAACCCCGCCGAGGCGGCCGGTGTCGCCGCGAACGCCACGGCCGGCGACGGCAAACCGGCCGGGGACACCCAGCGCGGCCAGTCCATCGTCGAGGACGAGGTGGCCGACAAGGCGGGGACCCCGGATCCCAACCCGGGATGGCAGAACGTGCCGCGCGGTAACGAGGAGCAGAAGTGACTCAGCCAAGGCGTGAGGTTCTTCAGAAGCTGACCCCCGTCCTGACCAAGCGCTGGCTCTCGCCGGACGCCTGGAAGATGGACGTCTACGAGCGGCTCGACGGGTATGCGGCTCTGCGCAAGGCCCTCGACGTGCACCCGGACGACCTGATCCAGCTGGTCAAGGACTCCGGCCTGCGCGGTCGTGGCGGCGCCGGCTTCCCGACCGGTCTCAAGTGGGGCTTCATCCCGCAGGGCGACGGCAAACCGCACTACCTGGTCATCAACGCCGACGAGGGCGAACCGGGCACCTGCAAGGACCTGCCCCTGATGACCTACGACCCGCACTCGCTCATCGAGGGCGCGATCATCGCCTCGTACGCGATCCGGGCGAACCAGGCCTTCATCTACATCCGCGGCGAGGCCGTCCACGCGGCCCGGCGGCTGCGCAGCGCGGTCGCCGAGGCGTACGCCAAGGGCTACCTCGGCCGCAACATCCTGGGCTCGGGTTTCGACCTGGACCTGGTGGTGCACAGCGGCGCCGGCGCGTACATCTGCGGCGAGGAAACCGCGCTGCTGGACTCGCTGGAGGGCTTCCGCGGCCAGCCCCGGCTGCGCCCGCCGTTCCCGGCCATCGCCGGGCTGTACGCGAGCCCGACCGTGGTGAACAACGTCGGCACGATCGCCTCGGTGCCGTACATCGTGCTCGGCGGCGCCGACTGGTGGAAGAGCATGGGCACGGAGAAGTCGTCCGGCCCGATGATCTACTCGCTGTCCGGCCGGATCGCCAACCCGGGCCAGTACGAGTGCGGCCTCGGCATCACCCTGCGCGAGCTGATCGAGCTGGCCGGCGGCATGAAGCCGGGTCACAACCTGAGGTTCTGGACGCCGGGCGGCTCGTCGACGCCGCTGCTGACCGCGGAGCACATCGACACCCCGATGGACTTCGAGGGCGTCGCCGCCGCCGGGTCCATCCTGGGCACCACGGCCATGCAGATCTTCAGTGACCAGGACTGCCCGGTCTACGCGACCTGGCGGTGGCTGGAGTTCTACCACCACGAGTCGTGCGGCAAGTGCACCCCATGCCGCGAGGGCAACTACTGGATGACCCGCACCTACCGCCGGATCCTCTCCGGCGAGGGCACCTACCAGGACCTCGACACCCTGCAGGACACCGCCGACAACATCTTCGGCCGGTCCTTCTGCGGCCTGGGCGACGGCGCGGCCACGCCGGTCATCTCGACCCTGAAGTTCTTCCGCCAGGACTACCTGGACTACATCGAGGGCCGGACCGCGCCGCGGCTGTCCGCCAAGGCCCTGGTTGGAGCTCACTGATGACGGACGTTGCCAAGAAGACCGACACCGTCACCCTCACCATTGACGGCATCGAGGTCGTCGCCGAGAAGGGCGAGCTGGTCATCCGGGTCGCCGAGCGGATGGGCATCGCCATCCCGCGCTTCTGCGACCACCCGCTGCTGGCCCCGGCGGGCGCATGCCGCCAGTGCCTGGTCGAGGTGGAGGGCCAGCGCAAGCCGGTCGCCTCCTGCACCCAGACGGTGGCCGAGGGCATGGTGGTCAAGACTCAGCTCACCTCGCCGGTGGCCGACAAGGCCCAGCACGGCGTGATGGAGCTGCTCCTGGCGAACCACCCGCTGGACTGCCCGACCTGCGACAAGGGCGGCGAGTGCCCGCTGCAGAACCAGGCGATGTCCAACGGCCGAGCCGAGTCGCGCTTCCACGAGCACAAGCGCGAGTACGAGAAGCCGATCCACATCTCCAGCCAGGTGCTGCTGGACCGCGAGCGCTGCATCCTCTGCCAGCGCTGCACCCGGTTCTCCGAGGAGATCGCCGGCGACAAGTTCATCGACCTGATGGACCGCTCGTCCGGCGAGCAGATCAACGTCTACCGGGACGACTTCTTCGGCGGCCGCGGCACCGGTGACGGGCAGGTCGGCGAGGGCGAGGGTGACGTCGCCTTCAACTCCTACTTCTCCGGCAACACGATCCAGATCTGCCCGGTCGGCGCGCTGACCGGTGAGCAGTACCGGTTCCGGGCCCGCCCGTTCGACCTGGTCTCCTCCCCGACCGCGTGCGAGCACTGCGCGGCCGGCTGCTCGATGCGCGCCGACCACCGCCGCGGCAAGGTGCTGCGCCGCCTGGCCGGCGACGACCCGGCGGTGAACGAGGAGTGGAACTGCGACAAGGGCCGCTGGGGCTTCCGGTACGCGACCGCGAACGACCGGATCATGAACCCGCTGGTCCGCGACGCGGCCACCGGTGAGCTCCGCGAGGCCTCCTGGAGCGAGGCACTGCTGGCCGCGGCCGAAGGCCTGCGGGCGGCCCAGGGCAGGGGCGTCGGCGTGCTGACCGGCGGCCGGCTCACGGTGGAGGACGCGTACGCGTACGCGAAGTTCGCCCGCGTCGCCCTGGGCACCAACGACATCGACTTCCGGGCCCGTCCGCTGAGCACCGAGGAGGCCGACTTCCTGGCGTCCTCGGTCGCGGGCGTCTCCGACGTGACCTACGACGACGTGGAGAACGCGCCGTCCGCGGTCATCGTCGCGCTGGAGCCGGAGGAGGAGTGCCCGATCCTCTTCCTGCGCCTGCGTAAGGGCCACAACCGCAAGAAGCTTCAGGTCACGGCCGTGGCGCCGTACCTGTCCCGGGGCTTCACCAAGCTCGGCGCCACCCTGGTGCCGGCCGTTCCCGGCGAGGAGGCCCGCCTGCTCGCCGACGACCCGGCCGTGACCGCGGCGCTCAGCGCGCCGGGTTCGCTGCTGCTGGTCGGCGAGCGTCTGGCCACCGTGCCCGGCGGTCTGTCCGCCGCGGCGGCGCTGGCCGCCCGCACCGGCGCCCGCCTTGCCTGGGTGC
>NZ_CAKUCL010000341.1 GCF_934643405.1 uncultured Actinoplanes sp. | reverse complement strand
ACCCCGTGCAACGCCCACCTCGACGAGGTCGGCCGCAGCGTCGCCGACGGCATCCTGCAGGCCGGCGGCATCGCGCTGAACCTGCCGGTGGTGTCGCTCGGCGAGACGCAGGTGCGGCCCACCGCGATGCTGTGGCGCAACATGGCCGCGATGGCCATCGAGGAGATGCTGCGGGCCAACCCGATCGACGGCGTGGTCCTGCTCGGCGGCTGCGACAAGACGATCCCGTCGCTGCTCATGGCGGCCTCCTCGGTCGACCTGCCGGCGGTGGTGGTGCCCGGCGGGCCGATGCTGACCGGCACGTTCCGCGGCGTGCCGCTGGGCTGCGGCACCGACGTGTGGAAGCTCAGCGAGGAGGTGCGCGCGGGCACGCTGAGCGCGGCCGAGTTCCAGCGCTCCGAGGGCTCGATGATCCGCAGCCGCGGGCACTGCAACACCATGGGCACCGCGTCCACCATGGGCCTGCTCGCCGAGGTGCTGGGCATGACGCTTCCGGGCATCGCCGGCACGCCCGCGCCGGACAGCCGGCTGCTGGAGTCGGCGCACGCGACCGGGGTGCTCGCGGTCGAGATGGTGGCCGCGGACCGGCGCCCCAGCACGGTGATGACCCGGGCGTCGTTCCTCAACGCGATCGTCGCTCTCGCCGCCCTCGGCGGCTCGACGAACGCGGTGGTGCACCTGCTCGCGATCGCCGGCCGGCTGGGCGTCGACCTCACCCAGGACGACTTCGACCGTACCGGCGCGTCCGTGCCGTTGCTGGTCGACCTCCAGCCGGCCGGACGTTTCCTGATGGACGACCTGTACCGGGCGGGTGGCCTGCACGCCGTCCTGGCCGAGATCCGCGACCTGCTGGACCCCTCCGCGCTCACCGTTGCCGGGCAGCCGCTGGTCTCCTATCTGGGCGACGCCGTGGCGTACGACCGGGAGGTGATCCGGGCGCGCTCCGAGCCGTTGCAGCTGAACGCGGGGATCGCGGTCCTCTACGGGAACCTGGCGCCGGACGGCGCGGTCATCAAGCCGGCCGCGGCGTCGCCGGCGCTGCTCGACCATCGCGGCCCGGCCGTGGTGTTCGACTCGGTGGAGGATCTGCACGCCCGGCTCGACGACCCCTCGCTCGAGGTGACCGCCGACTCGGTGCTGATCCTGCGCGGCTGCGGGCCCAAGGGCTATCCGGGCATGCCGGAGGTGTCCAACATGCCGCTGCCGGCGAAACTGCTTGCCGCCGGCGTACGGGACATGGTGCGCATCTGTGACGGGCGGATGAGCGGCACGGCGTACGGAACGGTGGTCCTGCATGTGACGCCGGAGGCGGCCGCGGGTGGCCCGCTGGCGAAGGTCCGCACCGGCGACATGATCATCCTGGACGTGGCGAACCGGCGGCTGGACGTGGACGTGCCGGACGAGGAACTCAACGCGCGCGAGCCCGCGCCGGAGGCGGTGAAGGCGTACGCGGCGCCGTCGCGCGGCTGGGAGCGGCTCTACGTGGAGACCGTCGGGCAGGCCAACACCGGAGCCGACCTGGACTTCCTGGTCGGGTCGAGCGGGTCGCAGGTGTCGCGGGAGTCGCACTGATGCGGACCGCCCTGATCACCGGGGGAATGAGCGGGATCGGGGCCGCCTGCGCGCGGCGGCTGGCCCTGGACGGGGTGAAGGTGCTGACGCTGGACATCGCGGACGGCGCCGATGTGCAGGCGGACGTGTCGCGCGCCGAAGCGGTGTTCGCGGCGGCGGACCGGATCGGCCCGGTCGACATCCTGGTCAACTCGGCGGGCATCGTCGGGCCGAACGCTCCGCTGTGGGAGGTGCCGCTGGACGGCTGGGAGCGGACGTTCGCGGTCAACGTGAGCGGCGTCGTGCACACGTGTCAGGCGTTCGTGCCCGGCATGCGGGCGCGCGGCTGGGGCCGGATCGTCAACGTGGCGAGCATCGCCGGCAAGGACGGCAACCCGAACATGGCGCCCTACTCGGCGTCGAAGGCGGCGGTCATCGCGCTGACCAAGTCGCTGGGCAAGGAGCTGGCCACCAGCGGCGTCCTGGTCAACGCGGTGGCCCCGGCGGTGATCGAGACCCCGATGAACGCGGCGACCGAGCCGGCCGCGCTGGCGCACATCACCAGCCTGATCCCGATGCACCGCACCGGCCGGGCCTCGGAGGTGGCCGAGCTGATCGCTTGGCTGGCGGGGGACGGGGTGAGCTTCTCGACGGGCGCGGTGTACGACATCAGCGGAGGCCGGGCGACGTATTGACGGCCACCCGCGGCCGACCCACCCCACCGTCCCCCGCGCCATCCTTCCCGCGTGCCGCCCACCCGCCGCATCGTGCCCGCCGAGTTGTGCGCCGCCGACTGTCTCGCGCGCCGCCGGCCGTCTTGCGCGCCGCCGGTCGCCGGCCGTCTTGCGCGCCGCCGGTCGCCGGCCGTCTTGCGCGCCGCCGGTCGACAGGCGTCTTGCGCGCCGCCGGTCGACAGGCGTCTTGCGCGCCACCGGTCGCGAGCCGCCGCTGGCCGCCCGTCGCCAGCCCGCCGCCCCGTCGTCTGCCGCGTCGCGCCTCGCCAGCCTCTCGCGCCTCGCCTGCTGTCCTGTGCGTACCTGCCGTCTTGCGCGTTGCGCACTGCCCTGAAGTGCCGTCTGCGGGTCGCACGGCCGACCTCGCGTGCCGTCTTGCGTGTCGCCCGCTCCGTGGGCGCCGGGCCTCGCAATCACCCGGCCCGGGCGCATGCACCCTGCTCTGTTGCCCGCCTCCGCATACCCATGGCGCGTTGTGCACTTGACAGCAACGCGTTGAGTTGACCCAATCAACATTGATTCGGTCAACTCAACATGTCGGTCAGCCGAAGTTGTAGCTGTTGCCGGTGCCGGCGACCTTGGTCGGCAGGCCGCGGCGGGCGCGCTCGACACGGATCGCCGTGTCGATGACGTCCCAGCCGGCCTGCAGGACCACCACGCCGATCGCGATCGCGGTGATCCACGTCCTCGGGTCGCCGGTGTTCGGGTCGATGATTTGGTGGAACTCCGGGTTGAAGAAGCTCCCGCCGGCCAGCAGCCACACCACCGGCACCGCGCCGAGCAACGCGATCACGGCGTTCACCACGGCCGAGGCGCGGGTCCAGGCGCCGAGGCGGTAGACCCAGATCGCGTACGCCGCCCGCAGCGCGATGATCACGATCAGGTACGGCCACCAGAACGTCCAGTTCGCCGGGTTCAGCACCGGGACGTCGGTGAACGTGAACTGCTGCAGGACCAGCGCGGCGATCAGCATCACCGGCCAGGTCAGCCACGCGGCCAGCTGCACCCGGGTGAGTGCCGACGGCTCGTACTTGGGCAGGTCTTTCAGGGTCCAGGTGGTGCGCAGGTCGCCCTTGCCGTAACCGGTGCGCTCGATGACCGCGAACACCGCGGTCGTCCAGAAACCCAGGTGCACCCCGACGGTCAGGGCCGAGGTGACCACCGCGCCGATGACCTTGCCGATGGCCGGGTCGTCGATCAGCTGAATGATCACAACCACGGCGACCACGATGGGCAGGACGGTCGAGTAGAGGGTGATCATCAGGCGCCGCCACACCCCGAACAACTCCGGGCCGATCAGGACGGCGGGCCGGTTCGCGTAGCTGTCCGCCAGCCGGTCCGGGTCACCCAGGTCGGTCAGGGTCTTCTCGATGGCGGCGTCGCGCGCCTCGCCGGCCTCGACCCGGGCGTCCACCGCGTCCTCGATGGAGGCGCGGAGCTCACGGTCGATGTCGGCGCGCTGCTGCTCGGGCACGCGGCGCAGGGCGGTCCAGACGTAGCGGTCGACGAGGCTGCTCATTTGTCGCTCCCATCAGTAAAGTGCACCGGGCTGTCCAGGTCGCCGATCGCGCGGTCGAGCCGCGCCCATTCGCCGCGTAGGGCGTCGGCGACCTCGTCGCCCTGCGGTGTCGTCCGGTAGAACTTGCGCGGCCGGGCCTCGTCGGTGTTCCACTCGCTGACGAGCAGGCCTTGCGCCTCCAGGCGGCGCAGCAACGGGTAGAGCGTGTTGGCCTCGACCTCGAAGCCGGACTGGCTCAACGTCTCCAGCAGCGAATATCCGTACCCCGGCGTGCGCAGCACGGTGAGGCTGGCGACAACGACCGTGCCGCGCCGCAGCTCCTGCAAGTGGCTCGCGAGCGTTGCATCCGATGTCATGTCGAACACCATACTGTGTGCCACACACTACGGCAACGCGATACAGCAAAGTGCAGGGCGCAACAGTGGACGAGACGGGGAAGCGGGGTGCCAAGGCGTGGCGGACTCGGCCGGCTCGGCGGTGCTCAGTGCGCGGCCGGGGTGCCAAGGCGTGGCGGACTCGGCCGGCTCGGCGGTGCTCAGTGCGCGGCCGGGGTGCCAAGGCGTGGCGGACTCGGCCGGCTCGGCGGTGCTCAGTGCGCGGCCGGGGCGCCTTGCGCGCGGACAGCGGGGGAAGGACGCGCGGCGGCGGAGTAGGGGAAGGCGCGCGGGTGGAACGGGGAAGGCGCGCGGCCGGCGTGGGAAAGGTGCGCGGCCGGCGTGGGGAAGGCGCGCGGCCGGCGTGGGAAAGGCGCGCGGCCGGAGTGGGAAAGGCGCGGACGGAGGGAGGAAGCCTCAGGCCTCCGCCAGGCGGGCCAACGCCCCCCGCAACGCCGCCCGGGACGACACGCGCAGCTTGGGGAAGACGCGGGCCAGGTGGGAGCCGATCGTCCGGTGGGAGACTTGGAGGCGCTCGCCGATCTGCTTGTTCGTCAGGCCCGCCGCCGCCAGCTCCGCCACCACCAGCTCCTGCGGGGTCAGCCGGCCCGCCTCGCTGCTGCGGGTGCCGGCCGTCGCGTCGAGTTCGGCGGACGCCCGGCTCACCCACGGCGTCGCGCCCAGCTCCTGGAACGTGGTCAGTGCCTCGCGCAACAACCGGCGGGCGTCGCGCGGGCGACGGCGGCGGCGCAGCCACCGGCCGTACGAAAGCTCGATCCGGGCCCGGTGGAACGAGCCCGCCTCGGCCGTCGCGTCGGCCAGGGCGACGGTGTAGAGCTCCTCGGCCTCGTCGTCGGGCGCCGTCATCGCGGCCACCCCGGCGTGGATGAACCGGTTGCGCGCCGAGAGGCCGGGCACCCCGGCCGCCGCGGCGGCGGCCACGTGCGCGCGGGCCTCGTCGATGCGCAGGGTGGCCAGGCACGCCTCGACGAAGTCGAGCAGCATCCACGGCGCGTACCGGTCGTGCGGGTCGAAGGGGGAGGCGACCGGCTTGAGCGTCGCGTACGCCTCCTCGTAGTCGCCACGGCCGAGCGCGCCCAGCCCGGTCGCGTGGGCCATGTGCGCCCGCACCGAGTTGACCCCGCGCGGCACCGCCCACTGGTACGCCTGCGCGTCGAGCCGGCGCAGCTCGTCGTACTCGCCGGCCGCCGCGTGGATGTACGCCTGCACGTAGCGGGCGGGCGACTCCTGCAGAGGCAGCCGGATCCGGCGGCTCAGCCGGATGCCGTCGGCCGCCTCCCGCAACGCCTGCTGCCAGCGGCCGGCCCGCAGGTCCTCGACGGCGAGCATCATCAGGCCGGTCAGCACCGCGGTGCCGGCCTCCTGCGGATCGGTCCCGGTGACGACCCGGCGCAGGGCCGCGTAGCAGCCGGCCAGCCGGTCCACGCCGTACGCGCTCATGGAGACCCGGAAGACGGTGTCGGCGTCGGTGGTCGTGTCGAGGTCGCGGATCGCGTCGTCGAGGCGGTCCAGCACTGCCGGGGTGGCGGCGCCCGGCCGGGCCAGGGTGGTGGCCGCGGCGACCAGCTCGCAGGGCAGCTCGCCGGCGTGCCGGGCCAGGACGTCGTCGAAGCCGGCCCACATGTGCTCGTCGTGGCCGGCCACGCAGACGATCAGCAGGCTCTGCACGGCCTCGGCCAGCGCCGGCCCGGTCTCGCCGCGCCTCTGCGCGTCCTCGATGCCGTCCACCAGCAGCCGGTGCGCCCCCCGCACGTCGCCGCTCGCGTCGAGCAGCACGTTGGCGCGCGCGACCAGCGCGGACAGCGACTCCACCACCGCCGGGTCGGCCAGCCGGGCCTCGGCGAGCAGCCCGGACACGTCGGCGGCCGTGCCCGGGATCTGCGCCTTGACGCGGGCTGCCTCGGCGAGGCGGCGGCCACGGTCGGCGGTGGCCGGGCTGGCGTACGCGGCGCGCTGCAGGGC
>NZ_CAKUCL010000340.1 GCF_934643405.1 uncultured Actinoplanes sp. | reverse complement strand
GAGGCGAAGATCAGGCTCGTTCGGTCGTCGTGAGCAAGGCGTGGATCGTTGATGACGGGTTGTGGGAACTGATCGAGCCGGTGCTGCCGCCGTGGCCGGGGAAGGCACCGGGGCCGCGCCCGGTCCCGGACCGGTTGTGTTTGCAAGGCATCTTGTTCGTGCTGCACACCGGGATCGGCTGGGAAGACCTTCCGCAGAAACTCGGGTTCGGCTCCGGGATGACCTGCTGGCGGCGGTTGCAGCGCTGGACGGACGCGGGCGTGTTCGACCAGGTCCACCAAATTCTGCTCGCCAAGCTGAACGCGGCGAACCGGATCGACTGGTCACGAGCGGCGATGGACGGCAATCACATCGACGCGAAAAAGGGGGTGCCGGAACAGGCCCGTCGCCGGTCAACCGCGGCAAACCCGGCTCCAAGCACCACCTGATCTGCGACGGCAACGGCACCCCGATCTATGTACTGACCAGCGGCGCCAACGTCCCCGACATCAAGCGTGCTCTCGACCTGCTCGACTGCTATCCACCGATCCCCGGCCGGCCAGGCCGGCCCCGGCGCCGCTTCGCCGCACTGCTGGCTGACAAGGCCTACAGCAGCGAAGCCTTCCGGCGGGCCTGCCGCGAACGCGGTACCGAACCAATCATCCCCAAGCCCAAGACCTCCGGCGTGAAAGGCTTGGGCAGGCTGCGTTACGTCGTCGAGCAGACCTTCGCCCTGCTCCACCAGTTCCGCCGCCTCGCCGTGCGCTGGGAACGACGCCTGGACATCCACGACGGCCTCGTCAGCCTCGCCTGCATCCTGATCTGCTGGCGCCGCTTGATCAACTGGACTGATTAGAGATCGTGTTAGGAGCTTTAACTGTGGCAACGAATCCGACTCGCGGCGCGGCATATTGATAACACATTTTCAGGATTATTTTTCATTACGATGAGCGCCCTCGTAATGCCTCCGGAAGTTCCGGTCAGAATCCGATCCAAGCGCGGCTTTCCAGTTATGACTGCGGGGGCAGCGCGATCTCGCCGCTGACGAATCAAGGCCTTGACCAGAAGGCTGATCTGGCCGTAACGTGCGAACTGGGCAGCGATAAAATGCCGATCAATTTCCGAAACTTTCGCAGGTGGCCGATTCGGTCGCCTATCTTGTGCGTGCCGGAAACGGCGCCGATGGGAGAGCTGATGGAAAGTAATCCGGTTCGGCTCAGCCGCAGATCGCTGCTCGGCCTCACCGCCGCGGCCGCCGCGGGGACGGCACTGGGCGGGTGCGGTGGTGACGACGGCAAACCGGCGTCCGGCGGCAAGATCAGGTGGTGGCACATCGCCAACACCGACCCGATGCTGTCGAAGTGGGCCGAGATGGCCCACCAGTTCGAGAGCACCCACCCCGGGGTCAGCTTCGAGATCACGCCGTTGGAGAACGAGGCCTTCAAGACGAAGCTGACCACCAACATCCAGGCCGGCAATCCACCGGACATCTTCCACACCTGGGGTGGCGGCGTCCTCGCCCAGCAGGCCGGCGCGGGGATGGTCAAGGACCTCACGGCGGACGTGGGCGCCTGGCGGGACACGTTGATCCCGACCGCGCTCGACGCCTACACCATCGACGGAAAGATCTATGCGTCCGCGGTCGACACCGGGATGGTGGGTTTCTGGTACAACAAGGAGCTTTTCGCCCGGGCCGGTGTGGCCGCGCCGCCGGCCACCTGGGCGGACTACCTGGAGGCCGTTCGCAAGCTGAAGAGCGCGAACATCACGCCGATCGCGTTGGCCGGCAAGGAGAAATGGCCCGGCCACTACTACTGGGCCTACCTGGCGATGCGGGTCGCCGGGCTGGACGCGCTGCGTCAGGCCGCGGTCGACAAGAACTTCACCACACCCGACTTCGTCGGCGCCGGCACCCGCCTGGCCGAACTCGTGGCGTTGCAACCGTTCCAGACCGGCTTCCTGGCCGCGGGATACTCCACCGCCGACGGACAGGCCGCCACGGTGGGCAACGGGAAGGCCGCCATGGAGTTGATGGGCCAGTGGGCGCCGGTGGTGCAGCGGGACAACTCGGCGGGCAAGAAAGGTCTCGGCGACAAGCTCGGATTCTTCCCGTTCCCGGCGGTCGACGGCGGCAAGGGCCAAATCGACGACGCGTTCGGCGGCGGCGGCGGGTTCGCGGTCGGCAAGGACGCTCCCGCCGAGGCGGTGGAGTTCCTCAAGTTCATCGCGCAGCCGGACAACGCGCGCGCCGAGGCCAGGACCGCCGGAGTGCTGCCGGTGGTGAAGGCGGCCCAGGACGCCGTCACCGACCCGAATCTGCGGCTGGTGGCCGGCACCATGGCCAAGGCGACCGGGTTCCAGCTGTATCTGGACCAGGCCTACGCGCCGGCCGTCGGCCAGCAGGTCAATGACAGCGTGGCCCTGCTCCTGGCCGGCAAGGCGTCGCCGGATCAGGTGGTGCAGGCGATCACCGTCGCGGCCAAGCAAGGCTGACCGGAAGTGCTCACCGGCGAACAGCGGCCGGCGCGCGTCGAGCGGCGGCCGCCGGACGACCAGCCGCATGCCCGGAAGCGGCGCCGCCCCTGGGGCACCGTGGCGCTCTTCCTCGGCCCCGCGCTCCTCCTGTTCGGGCTGCTCACGCTCACCCCGATCGTCGTGGCCGGATACGCCGGCTTCTTCGACTGGAACGGCTTCGGGATACCCAGCACCTTCGTCGGTCTGGACAACTTCCACCGGCTGCTGACCGACGTGATCTTCGTGGGTGATCTGCGTCGGGCCCTGCTTCTGGTGGTGCTGTCGATCGGTATCCAGCTGCCGGTGTCGCTGGCCCTGGCGATGCTGCTGAACCAGCCGCTGCGCGGCCGCCGGGTCTACCGGATGCTGTTCTTCACCCCGTACGTGCTGTCCGAGGTCGTCACCGCGGTGCTGTTCACGATGATCTTCTCGCCCAACCAGGGCCTGGCGAACCACATCACCCGGCTCGTCGGCCTCGGCGATCTGGGCGCCACCTGGCTGGCCGACCCGGACACCGTCATGTACTCGCTGTTCGTCGTCATCTCGTGGAAGTACTTCGGGTTCCACACGATCCTGTATCTGGCCGGCCGGCAGAGCATCCCGCCGGAGCTGCATGACGCGGCGGCGATCGACGGCGCCGGCCCCTGGCAGGCCTTCCGGCACATCACCCTGCCGCTCCTCGGTCCCACCATCCGGCTCAGCGTGTTCCTCTCGGTCCTGGGCACGATCCAGTTGTTCGACATGGTCTGGGTGCTCACCGGCGGCGGCCCGATCCGCTCGTCGGAGACTCTCGCGGTCACGATGTTCCAGGAGGGCTTCAAACGGTTCCACGTCGGCTACGCGAGCGCCATCAGCATGGTCATCTTCTTGATCAGCCTCATCTTCGGGCTGCTGTACCAGCGGTTCGTCCTGCGCCGCGACCTCGAGGGCGCGGTCACCACGATCGGAGACCGGCGATGAGTCACGCCTCGGGAGCGCGCACCGCCCGGCACGGCGCCCTGCATCTGGTCAGCGTCCTCGTCGGCGCCGCCGTCGTGGTGCCGATCGTCTTCGGGATCCTCGGCGGGTTCAAGGACAACGGCCAGCTGTACACCAACCCGTTCGGCCTGCCGCACCCGTGGGTGCCCGGCAACTACCTGGACGCGCTGAGGTCCGAGGCGTTCTGGCGGCAGGCGGCCAACAGCCTCGTCGTCGCGCTGGCGACCACCGTCCTGGTGGTGGGAATCGGCGCGATGGCCGCGTTCATCTTCGCGCGTTACGCCTTTCCGGGCCGCGAGGTACTGTTCACCCTCTTCGCGATCGGGCTGATGTTCCCCTTCGCGGTCGCGATACTTCCCCTGTTCGTCCTGCTGCGCGCGATGAACCTGCTCGGCAATCCGCTCGGCGTCATCCTGCCGCAGGTGGCCTTCGGCCTGCCGATCACCATCATCATTCTGCGCAGCTTCTTCCGCGGCATCCCGGCCGAGGTGGAGGAGTCGGCGGTGCTCGACGGCTGCGGCCCGTTCCGGTTCTTCTGGCGGATCCTGCTGCCGATGTCGCGGCCCGCCCTCGGCACCGTCGCGGTCCTCGCCGTCGTCGGCAGCTGGAACAACTATCTGCTGCCCCTCATCGTCTTCAACGACTCCCGCTGGTGGACACTGCCGCTGGGCGTGCAACAGTTCCAGTCGCAGTACTCGGCGGACACGGCACGGATCCTGGCGTACGTGACCCTCGCCATGCTGCCTTCGCTGCTCTGCTACGCGGTGGCCGAACGGCAGATCATCGGTGGGCTGACGAGCGGCGTCGGCAAGGGCTGACGTCAGCCCAGCGGCGGCCGGACCCGGAAGGAACTGTCGGCCCGGAACGCCCCGCTGCCGTCGGACTGGTCGACCCACAACTCGGGCCCGACGTGGCGCAGGAACCAGCCGGGATAATTCGACGATTCGAGGGACACCTCGCCCGGCGCGGCACCGGGCCGGGGACAGAACGTCGCGTCACGACGGAAGAGAACCGTCCCGTCGTCCCCGTTCAGCCGCAACCGCCAGTCCGCGTGCCGCAGGTACCTGCCGTTGACCGCCCGGAACGAGAAGCACCGCGTGTCTGCCAGGCCGGGCACCGCGTCGAAGGTGGCGTTCTGCCGGGCGGTCGCGTCGCTGTTCGCGTCGACGCCGGCCAGACCGGTGCTGCCGCCGGAGGCCGACACGAAGGTGCCGGGCGCGTTGGCCGACTCCAGAGACACCGCCCCGGCCGTCAGGGGACCCGTCGCGGCGGGCGGTGCCGACCAGGGACGGCCCGGTGCCGGGGACCCGGGCCGGGTCTGCGCCGCGGGTGGCGCGGCGGTGGTGGGCCATGCGGTCGTGGTGAGGGTGACGCCGGCGGCCATCGCGGCCGCGGTGACGCCGGCGACGACCGGGTGGGTGCCGGCCGCCTCGACGGCACGGCCGAGAAGCCACATCTTGACCCCGCCGCCGGAGGCCGCCGTCGAGCTCAGCGGCGTCGTGCCGGCCAGGATGCCGCCCTTGCCGAGCCAGGCGCCGGCCAGCGCGGCCGGCACCGGCAGCAGAACCAGTCCGGAGAGCAGCCGGTCGGTGGGCACCAGGCCGCCGATGGCCGAGGCGCACGTCGCGCACGATCGGACGTGCCGTGCGATGCGCTTGCGCCAGAACGGGCTGGGCCGGCCGTCCCAGCCGGCGACGACCATGCCGAGCCCGCCGCATCCCGGCACCGCCTCCAGCGCCGCGACGATCTCCCGGCTGGCGTCGAGCTGATCACGCATGCGTTGAACGCGGACGCCGGCGTGGGCGACGTTGACCCCCAGAGCCGTCGCCAGCTCGGCTCGCGACAGTTCCCCGGCGGTCTCCAGCCACCACAGCGAGAGCAGCGCGCGGTTGTCCGCGTCGAGCCAGCGGGCCGCCTGCCGCGCCTGCCGCCGCTGGGCGCTGAGTTCCGCGCGCAGCAACGCCGGACCCTCCACCTCGGCGCCGGCGTCCGGCCGGCCGATCACCTCGTCCAGATCGGACCGGCGGTGTGCGGCCACGTCGCTGCGAGCCAGCTGGGTGCCGATTTCGTGTACGGCGATGGCCGCGAGCCAGGGCCGGAAGCTCTCGGGTTCCCGCAGTTCGGCTAGGTGCCGCACGGCGCGGACCAGGACGTTCTGCACAGCGTCGTCAACATCCGGGTGCCCCGGCAGGGCTTGCTCGACGAGGTTGTACACCATCCGCAGGTGCCGCCGGATCAGGTCGTCCAGCGCCCGCCCGTCCCCGGCGCGCGCCGCTACGACGAGGGCCCGGTCGGTGGCCGCACCCCCCGTCGTCGCGTCACGGGGCAGATGAGTCAAACCTCGTCCTGAATCGTCGGCGGCTGTGAACGCTAACAACCGTGAGCGGATGCTACGAGAGCCGTTCGACGTATTCAAGTACTTGGAAGTCCCGGGTTTGCGATCGCGGTGCAGTCAGGGGAGGGGCGCGGCCCGGCTCGGAGTATCCGGTGCCAGATCGGCAGGATCCGCCGGCTTCCGCTCCGATCCCGGTGGGCAGACGACCGTTGCGGGCGCTGGCGTGCCCCAGGGCGTCGAACACCGCCGCGAATGCGGGCCGGGACTCGCCATGAGCCTCGCAGGGTGTCCCCCAGGGTGCCGGATCATCGCCGGGGCGTGGGGCGTGGGGCGTGGGGCGTGGGGCGTGGGGCGTGGGGCGTGGGGCGTGGG
>NZ_CAKUCL010000339.1 GCF_934643405.1 uncultured Actinoplanes sp. | reverse complement strand
GTCACCCTTCTCGCCCTGAGCACCGGTCGCGCCGACCAGGGAGAGCAGGAAGTCGTCCAAAGTGCCGGTGTGGGTCTGCGACCACAGCTCGTACGCGGACTTGCCGTCGTAACCCGCCGCCCCGGTGTCGCCCTTCGGGCCTACCAGCGAAGCGAGGAAGTCGTCCACCGAACCGCTGTGTCCGTTGGCCAGCCAGAGCTGGTAGGCCGACATGCCGTCCGCGCCGCGCTGACCCACCAGGGCGGCGAGGAAGTCGCCGACCGTGCCGGTGTGACCGTTCTGCAGCCAGAGCTCGAAGGCGGAGAGACCGTCAAGGCCGGCCGCCCCGGTGGCTCCCGTCGCCCCAGCAGCGCCGGTGTCCCCAGTCGCACCCGTCGCGCCAGTGGCACCCGTCGCCCCGGTCGCCCCGGTCGCACCCGTCGCCCCGGTCGCACCCGTCGCCCCGGTCGCACCCGTCGCACCCGTCGCCCCGGTCGCGCCCGTGGGGCCCGTCGCGCCGATTGCGCCGGTCAAGCCCTGGACGCCCCGGATGCCCTGGAGGCCCTGCGCGCCGCGCGGGCCCGTCTCGCCCTGGTCGCCCTTCGGGCCGACCTTGTTCCAGCTCACCAGGGTCTCCAGAGAGGTGCACCGCTTGCCGTAGTCGATGATCCGCACCGCCCCCGTCTTGTCGTTGGCGCAGGCGTAGATCGTGTTCGAGCTGAGCGACGACGCCCGGGCCGCGGCACTGGCGGCGCCGGCGGCGCCGAGCAGCAGGACCGAGGCCGACGTGGCGGCGATGGCGATGCGCTTCTTGGACAGGTTCATCAGCGGGAGCCTCTCTGCAGGGCGGCGAACGTCGCCTTTACGAGAAATCACGCTACGTAATGAATTGTCCGTTGCGGAAGCGCAGAGTGACCCTAATGGCCGTTCGGTCCACCTGCTCTGGTCATCTTGTCAGCATATTTCGGACAAGGCACACCGAAGCTCTCCCCGTCGTCACCCCGCCATACCCACGCGAACACATTGAGTCACTGCCAGCGTTGTGACAGTACGTAACCACGCGAGAACCCCTCCCGTACGCCGCGGATCGACCGATGGTCTTCCCCGAGGTGATCGAAGTGAGGAACGCACGTATAGCCGCCGGCGCCGCCACCGTGGCACTCGCCGCCGCCACGTTGTCCATAGCGACGCCGGCCACCGCCGCGTCCGCCCCCACCGACCTGGTCGTAGGCCTGCGCACCGACGCGGCCGCCGCCACCACGGTCGGGGACCTGACCGCCGACCCCGACGTCGACGTCCTGGGCAGCAAGGTGACCACACAGCTTGACGCCGTCACCGTGACGGTCCCCGCCGCCGACCGCGCCGACGCGATCGCCGCGTTGCGGGCCGACCCGAACGTCACCTACGTCGAGCCGAACCACACCGTGTCGATCACCGACGTCACGGCCGACGACCCGTACTACGCGCAGCAGTGGGGCCTGACCCGGACGGCCGTGCCGACCGCGTGGAACACCACAACCGGCTCCTCGTCCGTGGTCGTCGCGGTCGTCGACACCGGCGTCACCGCGGTCAGCGAGCTGGCCGGCCGGATCCTGCCCGGCTACGACGTGGTCAACAAGGACGACGACCCGACCGACGACAACGGCCACGGCACCATGGCCGCCACCGTCATCGCGGGCGCCGGCAACAACGCCGGTGGCATGGCCGGCGTCTGCTGGACCTGCAAGATCCTGCCGGTCAAGGTCATGGGCGCGAGCGGCAGCGGCAACGACCAGATGACCGCCGCCGGCATCGTCTGGGCGGCCGACCACGGCGCCGACGTCATCAACCTGTCGCTCGGCGGCCCGGCCGACAGCCAGCTGCTGCGCAGCGCCGTCCAGTACGCGTGGGACCGCAACGTGGTCGTCGTCGCGTCGGCCGGCAACGACGGCGTCACCACGCGCTTCTACCCGGCCGCCATCGACCAGGCGATCGCGGTGGCCGGTTCCACCGACGGCGACGCCCGCTACGGCTGGTCGAACTACAACGCCCCGGCCGACGCCTGGGTCGACCTGGCCGCCCCCGGCTCGA
The DNA here is from genome assembly GCF_934643405.1 of uncultured Actinoplanes sp. Lineage (GTDB taxonomy): Bacteria > Actinomycetota > Actinomycetes > Mycobacteriales > Micromonosporaceae > Actinoplanes. The sequence goes on along the minus strand of NZ_CAKUCL010000339.1, from coordinate 4,142 downwards.
ACATCGCGCAGACCAGGGCCGGTTCCTACGGCTGGTTCACCGGCACCAGCTCGGCCGGCCCGGTGGTCTCCGGGGTCGCCGCCCTCGCCCTGGCCGCCCGGCCGGACGCCACCGCCGCGCAGGTGCGGGCCGCGCTCGAGGGCGGCGCGGACAACGTCGGCACCTGGGTCGCGAAGGGCCGGGTCAACGCCGCGGCCACCTTCGCGAAAATCACCGGTGGCACGTTCACGCCGGCGCCCGCCACGCCCGGCAAAGACGTCACCGCACCGGTCATCTCCGGCATCAAGCTGTCCGGTGTCCGGGGGCCGATCACCATCACCCCGGTCGTCACCGACGACGTCGCGGTGACGACCGTCAAGGCCACGATCACGGCGAACGGCCGTACGGCAAGCGTTGTTCCGGTTTCTTCGCCGTGGGCCGTGACCTGGAACAGCTCGGGTTTCACCGGCACCGCGACGATCGTGATCACCGCGTCCGACGCGGCCGGCAACGCCGCGGCCGTCACCAAGACGTTCGCGGTCGACAACACCGCGCCGTCGTCCGCGATCACGCTGCCCGGCTTCGTCAACGGACGCACCGACGTCACGCTGGCCGCGCCGGCCGACGATCTGGCCCGGATGGACCTGTACATCAAGGACAAGCTGGTCGGCTCGGCCACCGCCGCGCCGTGGACCGTCTCCTGGAACACCGAGGGCCTGTCCGGCGCGCTCACCCTCAGGGTGGTCGCCACGGACGTCGCCGGCAACACCTCGACCACGTCGAAGGCCGCCACGGTCGACAACGTCGCTCCGAAGGTCACCTGGTCCGCCCCCGCGGCGACCACCGGCATCGGCGCCCTGCGCGGCACGATCAACGTCACCGGCTCGGGTACGGACATGTCCGGCATCACCAAGATGGAGGTGCTCGACGCGGACGGCAACGTGCTCGGTACGGACACCACCGCGCCTTTCGCGATCCCGGTCGACACCACCCGCTTCACCGGCGCCACCACGTTGACCCTGCGCGCCACCGACCGGCTGGGTCAGACCGGCGCCGCCACGCGCACCTACGTCTTCGACAACACCGCCCCGGTCTTCGGCGACATTGCGATCAACCCCTCCCGTACGGTCGTGATCGCACCCACCGTCTCGGACAACGTCGCGGTGAAGTCGATGAAAACCGTCCTGACCCTGCCGACCGGCCGGACCGTGAGCCTGAGCTCGTCGGCCGCGCCGTGGAAGGTGGCCTGGGCCGCGGGCGCGATGACCGGCACGGTGACCGCCGTGATCACCGCCACCGACACGGCCGGCAACACCATGACGTCGGCCACACAGTTCACCCTCGGCACCGGAACGACCAGCAAGTCCGGAAACTGATCGGGACACACAGGTTGTGTTCAGCCGACGTCTACCAAGGCGTTAGCTGAATCGGTCAAGGTCGGCGCCATGCGTCGTACCGCAGGCATTGTCGCCCTGGTCGCCCTCTCCACCGTCGTCGCCGCACCGGCTCAGGCGGGCATCCGGAGCGCGGACGACGTCCTGAAGATCACCGCGCGGCTCGAGACGCCGGCCTTGTTCGACGACGAGGCCGGCGGCGACGCCGACGCGGACGATCCAGCAATCTGGATCAACCCGGCCGACCGGGCGAAGAGCCGGGTCATCGGCACCGCCAAGAACGGCGGCCTGCGGGTGTACGACCTGGCCGGCCGCGAGGTGCAGTCGATCGTCCCGCCGGAGGGCGGCCGGTTCAACAACGTCGACCTGGTCAAGGCGTTCGGCCGCGACCTGGCGGTGGTCACCGACCGCGGGCTGGACAAGCTGCGCATCTACCGGATCGACACGAACGGCCGGCTCACCGACGTCACCTCGGCCGACGCGCCGCTGCTTTTCTCCCGCGACCAGGCCGAGGTCGAGACCCAGGCGACCGGGTACGGCCTCGCGACGTACGGCCGCTACGCGGTGGTCAGCCGGCGGCACACGACGCGGCTCGGCATCTTCCGGCTCGAGGAGCGCGCCGGCCGCATCGGCTACCGGGTGACCGACACGCTGGACCTGCCGAAGGAGTTCCGCCTCCCGGACGGCAGCACCTGGACGCCGTGCCTGGAGCCGGGCGAGGACCCGCAGGTCGAAGGCATGGTGGTGGACGCGGAGGCGGGTGTTCTCTACGCCGCGCAGGAGGACGTGGCGCTCTGGAAGATCAAGCTGGATCGTGACCGGTTCGTCGGCGTGCCCCGCGTCGTCGAGCGCGTCGCCGAGTACGGCGTACCGGCCACCTACGACCCGCGGACCGAGGAGTGCCTGCCCGGCGAGGACCCGGGTTTCGGCGGTCGCATCCACGCCGACGTCGAGGGCGCCACGATCTATCCGACCGGACCGCGCGACGGCTACCTGATCGTCTCCGGCCAGGGCGACAGCCGCTTCTTCGTCTACGACCGGCGCACCAACAAGCCGCTTCGCACCTTCCAGGTGGTCGACGGCCGCAACACCGACGGCGTGCAGCACTCGGACGGCGCCGCGGTCACGCCGGTCGCGCTGCCCGGCTTCCCGAAGGGTCTGCTGGTGCTGCACGACGGCGAGAACACCCCGGACGGCGGCCGGGTGAGCACCGACTTCAAGTTCGTCGACTGGCGTTCCCTGAAGCTGAAGTAGGCTCGCCTCGCGTCAGGCCCGGGAGACGTCCAGGGTGGAGAACCCCGAGGTCGCATCGATGTCGTAGCGGTCCGCCGCGGACGACCAATCGTCCGGTGCCCACACCGTGCCGCCCGCGACGCCGGAGTGCCTCTCGCCGTCGATGGTCACGCTGCCCGCGCCACCACCGGCCCGCACCCGTACCGGAGCGCGGCCGGCGAGCCGCACACGGAACTCGCCCGCGCCGCCCGCCAGGACCACCCGCTGTGTTCCCCGGGCGGCGGGCAGCGCGACCGCGGCACGGGCGGTGCCGGCGCTGAAGTCGACGTCGCCGCCCGGACCCGCGGTGAGGTCGACCGCCTGGTCCGACGCGCCGCCGGCCAGCCGGATCTGCCAGCGCACGTTGTCGTCGAGCACCACGTTCACCACCGCTGGGCCGGTGCCGCCACTGTCGCGTACGCCCGCAATGATCTCGCCGTCGTCGACCGCGACCGTCGGCACCACCTTGGACCCGTCGGGCGTCGAGACGTCATAGCGATCGGCACCCAGGTCCGCCACCCGGACCCGCACGACGTCGGCGCCGTTGACCAGCGAGAATCGCCGGGCGTCCGCGCCGCCTCGCAGCCGGTGATCATCCGCGTCCGGCTGGGTAACATATCGCGGACGGTTCTCCGGGTTCCGATCGTGGCCGTCCCCGCCCGCCCAGCTGCAACCGCCGAGCAGCACCAGCGCCCCGGCCAGAGCACCACATCGGACAATCACCGCAGCAGGTTACCCGGAACCAGGCCGCCCTAAGCACTTCCCGTACGCCTCCACGAACCCCCACCCGCACTAGTACGTCCCCGGCTGCGCCGCCGCCCCAGCCGCCCCCGACCCGTCAGGGATCCGCACCCGGGCGCCGCGGATCGCAGCGCCCAGAGCGCCACAGCTCCCCACACGTCACCGTCCCCCGCACCTGTGGGGATTCCAGCCGCCCAGAGCGCCACAGCTCCCCACACGTCACCGTCCCCCGCAGGTGTGGGGATTGCGGCCGCTCTGGGCGGCGCAGTTCCCCACGCGTCACCGTTCCCCGCGGGTGTGGGGATTCCGGCCGTCCGGAGCGGCGCAGCTCCCCACGCGTCACCGCTCCCCGCAGGTGTGGGGATTCCGGCCGCCCAGGGCGGCGCACTTCCCCACACGCCACCGTGCCCCGCAGGTGTGGGGATTCCGGCCGCCCAGGGCGGCGCAACTCCCCACACGCCACCGTGCCCCGCAGGTGTGGGGATTCCGGCCGCCCGGAGCGGCGCAGCTCCCCACACGCCACCGTGCCCCACAGGTGTGGGGATTCCGGCCGCCCAGAGCGGCCGGCCCGCACGGTCGTAGATCAATCCGGACAGAAGACGTCGGAAAGGAGCCGGACGGGGCCGGGCCCGGATCGGGTGAGCCCGCCACCGCAGTGGACCAACCCGGGAACACGACCTGAGAAGACTCAGGACAGGCGGGCGTGGGAAGGGAGGTCGGGCAGGCCGTGAAAAAGGCCCGGCAACGGTACGCGGG
>NZ_CAKUCL010000338.1 GCF_934643405.1 uncultured Actinoplanes sp. | reverse complement strand
ATCGGCGAGATCGGCTCGGTGCACTTCGAGTGGCTGCTCGACGTGCGGCACGGCGCCGACTACTTCCGCCGCTGGCATCGCGACAAGGCGAACTCCGGCGGGCTGCTCGTGCACAAGTCCGGCCACCACTTCGACCTGGTCAACTGGTGGCTGGGCGCGACGCCCGTCTCGGTGTACTCGCTCGGACGGCTCTTCTTCTACGGCGAGCGGGGGCGCCGGCACGGCTACGCACGCGACTACCACCACTCCACCGGTCACCCGGCCGCCGCGGGCGACCCGTTCGCGCTCGACCTGGCCGCGGACCCGCGGCTGCGCGAGCTGTACCTGGACGCGTCGGACGGCTACCACCGCGACCGCAACGTGTTCGCGCCCGGCGTGACCATCGAGGACGACATGGCGGTGCTGGTCGGCTACGACACCGGGGCGACCATGACGTACCACCTCACCGCGTACGCGCCCTGGGAGGGCTACCGGGTCATGGTCAACGGCAGCAGGGGCCGCCTCGAACTCGAAGTGGTGGAGAGCGACCACGTCAGCCCGGCGGCCGCCGCCGAGGTGAAGGGCGCCGGCGAGGCCGCCTCCGAACGGGGCGGCGTCACCCTGACCCTGCGCCCGTTCTGGTCACCCCCGATCCCGATCCTCGGGCGTCCGTCGCCCTCCCCCACCGCTCCCTCCGCAGTCCATGCCCCTCCCTCCCCCACCGCGCCGGGAGAGGGGCCGCAGGCGGCGCGCGGCGGGCACGGCGGAGCCGACGCGCGCATGGCGGCGGTGCTGTTCGGCGGCGTGGACGACCCGCTGCACCGCTCGGCCACCGCCCGCGACGGCGCGCTGGCGCTGCTCACCGGGCTGGCCGCGAACCGTTCCCTGGAAACCGCCGCGCCGGTGCGTGTCGCGGATCTGCTCGACCTGACCCCCCGGAGGACCCGTGCCTGATCCGATCTTCGCCGTGGACCCGCGCCAGGCCGCGGTGGCCGGTGAGCTGTACGCGTCGGCACGCGACCTGCCGCTGATCAGCCCGCACGGGCACGTCGACCCCCGGCTGCTCGCCGACGACGAGCCATTCGGCGACCCGGCCCGCCTGCTGGTCGTGCCCGACCACTACGTGACGCGGATGCTGCTGAGCCAGGGCATCGCGCCGGACCGGCTGGGCGTGCCGCGCCGCGACGGCGGACCGGTGGAGACCGACGGCCGGGCGATCTGGCGGCTGCTCGCCGAGAACTGGCATCTCTTCCGCGGTACGCCGTCGCGGCTGTGGCTGGAGCAGACGTTCCGCACGGTGTTCGAGGTGCCGACCAGGTTGACGCCGCGCACGGCGGACGACATGTACGACGCGATCGCCGCCCGGCTGGCGGAGCCGTCGTTCCGGCCACGGGCGCTGTTCGAGCGGTTCAACATCGAGGTGCTGGCCACCACCGAGTCGCCGGCCGACGACCTGGCCCAGCACGCGAAGCTGGCGGCCGACGGGTGGGGCGGACGGGTGATCACCACGTTCCGGCCCGACGACGTGGTCGACATGGACCGGCCGGACTGGGCATCCGCGGTCCGGCAGATGGGTGCGCTGGCCGGCGTCGACATCACGACCTATCCGCGGTACCTCGACGCGCTGCGGGCGCGGCGGCAGGCCTTCATCGCTGCCGGGGCCACCTCCTCGGATCACGGGCACCCCACCGCCCGTACCGCCTCGTTGCCGGCCTCGGACGCGGCGCGGCTGTTCGAGAAGGGGTTGCGAGGCGACGCCACGGCCGCCGACGCGGAGATGTTCCGGGCCGTCATGCTGTTCGAGTTCGCCGGCATGTCGATCGAGGACGGCCTGGTGATGCAGCTGCACCCGGGGGCGGTGCGCGACCACAACGACGTGCTGTTCCGTTCGCACGGCAAGGACGTGGGCGGGGACATCCCGCAGGCCACCGACTACGTGCACGCGCTGCGGCCGCTGCTCGACGCCTACGGGATGGACCCGCGCCTGCGCCTGGTGCTGTACACGCTCGACGAGTACACGTTCTCCCGTGAGCTGGCGCCGCTGGCCGGCGGATACCCGGCGCTGTATCTCGGCGCGCCGTGGTGGTTCCTGGACACCCCCGACGCGATGCGGCGCTTCCGCGAGGCCGTGACCGACGCGGCCGGCTTCTACAACACGGCCGGGTTCGTCGACGACACCCGGGCGTTCTGTTCCATTCCGGTACGCCACGATGTGGCGCGGCGGTCCGACGCGGCGTACCTGGCCTCGCTGGTCGTGCAGCAGCGGCTGCCCATGGACGAGGCGCTGGAGACGATGGCGGACCTGGCGTACCACCTGCCGAAACGGGTCTTCCGCCTGGACGGGGGCGCGGCATGACGACCATCACCGGCGTGCGGGTGCACGACGTGCGGTTCCCGACGGCGGCCGCCGGGGACGGCTCGGACGCCATCAACAAGGGTGACTACTCGGCGACCTACGTGGAGCTGCTGACCGCCGGCGACCGGGTGGGCACCGGGTTCACGTTCACCAACGGCCGCGGGAACGAGATCACCTGCGCGGCGGTCGAGGCTCTCGCCCACCACGTCACCGGCTCGGACGTCTCGGGTCTGCTGAGCCTGGACTTCCTGCGCTCGCTCACCGCCGACGTGCAGCTGCGGTGGCTCGGGCCGGAGAAGGGCGCGCTGCACATGGCGACCGGGGCCCTGGTCAACGCGGTGTGGGATCTGCGGGCCAAGGCGGCCGGCAAGCCGATGTGGCAGCTGCTCGCCGAGATGCCGACCGCCGAGCTGGTCGCCTGCGTGGACTTCCGGCACATCGACGACGCGCTCACGCCGGCGGACGCGGCGGCGATCCTGGACAAGGGCCGCATCGGTCTGCAGGACCGGCTGGCGCGGCTGCGTTCCGAGGGCTTCCCGTCGTACACCACCAGCGTCGGCTGGCTCGGCTACCCCGACGACAAGGTGCGGGAGCTGACCCGGATCGCGTACGCGCAGGGCTGGCGGGCGATGAAGATGAAGGTGGGCGGCCCCATCGAGGACGACGTGCGGCGGGCCCGGATCATCCGCTCGGAGATCGGGCCGGACGCGCTGCTGATGATGGACGCCAACCAGGTGTGGGGCGTCGGCGAGGCGATCGCGAACATGGCCCGGCTGGCGGAGTTCGACCCGTACTGGATCGAGGAGCCGACCCATCCCGACGACGTGCTCGGCCACGCGCGCATCCAGCGGGCGGTCGCCCCGGTGCGGGTGGCCACCGGCGAGGTCGCCGCGAACCGGGTCGTCTTCAAGCAGCTGCTGCAGGCCGGCGCGATCGGGGTCATGCAGATCGACGCGTGCCGGGTCGCGGGCGTGCCGGAGGTGCTGGCCGAGCTGCTGCTGGCCGCGAAGTTCGGCGTCCCGGTCTGCCCGCACGCGGGCGGGGTCGGCCTGTGCGAACTGGTCCAGCACCTGGCGATCTTCGACTTCCTGCGGGTGGGCACGTCGCTGGACGGCCGCATGGTGGAGTACGTCGATCACCTGCACGAACATTTCGAGGACCCGGTCCGTACGCGGGACGGCCGTTATCTCGTCCCGGAGAAACCCGGATACAGCTCCGACATGAAGGCCGCGTCGATCGCCGAGTTCCGTTTCCCGGACGGGCCGGCGTGGCGGTGAGCGAGCTTCTCGGCCTCTCCACCGCGCTGCCGGCCTCGGCGCGGCCGCGCATCGAACCCGGCGCCGCGGCGGCCGGCATCGTCCATCTCGGACTCGGCGCGTTCCACCGCGCCCATCAGGCCGTCTACACCGAGGACGCGATGGCGGCGGCCGGCGGCGACTGGGGCATCGCGGGGGTGGCGCCCCGGTCCCGTACGGTCGTGGAAGCCCTCGAGGCGCAGGACCGGCTGTACAGCGTGACCACCCTCGGCGCGTCCGGCGGCACCACCCGGGTGATCGCCTCGATCGCCGCGACCCGGCACGCCGCCTCCGACCCGGCGGCCGTCGTCGCCCTGCTCGCCGATCCGGCCATCAGGATCGTGACGCTGACCGTGACCGAGAAGGGCTACCGCCTCGACCCGGCGACCGGCCGGGTCCTGATCGACGACGAGCTGCGCGCCGACCTCTCGTCCGGCCGCCCGCCGAGGACCGTGCCCGGCCTGCTGGTGCGGGGCCTGATCGCCCGGCACCGGGCGGATGCCGGGCCGATCGCGCTGATGAGCTGCGACAACCTGCCGTCCAACGGGCACCGGCTGCGCGGGCTGGTCTCACACCTGGCCGACCCGATCGCCGACTGGGTGCGCGAGTCGGTGACGTTCCCCGGCACGATGGTCGACCGGATCGTCCCCGCGACGACACCGGCCACACTGGCCGCCGCCGCCGAGGCGCTGGGTGCCCGGGACCTGGCCGCGGTGTGCGGCGAGCCGTACACGCAGTGGGTCATCGAGGACGACTTCCCGGCGGGGCGGCCCGCGTGGGAGGCGGCGGGTGCCGTGCTCACCGACGACGCGCGCCCCTGGGAGCGGCTGAAACTGCGCACTCTCAACGGCGTGCACTCGGCGATCGCGTACCTGGGCGCCCTGGCCGGTTGCCGCACCGTCGCGCAGGCGGTGCGGCTGCCGGGCCTGCGCCCGGCGATGCGGCGATTCATCGCCGAGGACATCGCGCCGAGCCTCACCCCACCGGCGGGCGTCAGCACCGTCGCGTACGGCGACGAGGTGCTCGAACGCTTCGCGAACCCGGGGCTCGGCCACCGTACGGTGCAGGTGGCGATGGACGGTTCGCAGAAGCTGCCCCAGCGGGTGCTGCACACGCTCCTGGACCGCCGCGCCGCCGGGGCTCTTCCCGAAGGGGCCACCCTGGTCGTCGCGGCCTGGATGCGTTTCGTGCAGGGCGCAGCCGACGACGGCAGCCCCCTGCCGCTGGACGATCCGCTGGCGCCGCGGATCCGCGAGGCGCTGGCCGCGTCCCCGTCCACCCCGGCCGGCGTGGTGGACGCCCTGCTCGGCCTGGACACGGTCTTCGCCCCGGAACTGGCGGGCGACGCCGAGGTCCGGCGGATGCTGGTGTCCTGGCTGACCGCCCTGACCAGACACGGTGTGGCGGCCACCCTGGCCGGTGCCCGATGACCGCCTCGGTCGCGTTGATCGGGGCGAACGGGCACGGCGCCTGGCATCGGCGGCGGATCGCGGCGCTGGGTGCGCGGGTACGGCTGGTGGGCCTCGCCGATCCGCAGCCGCTGTCGCCGCCCGGCCCGGCCGGGGTGCCGGTCTTCCCGGATCACCGGGCGATGCTGGCCGCCACCGGGCCGGACGTGGTGGTGATCTGCACGCCCCCGCACACGCATCTCCCGCTGGCCCTCGACGCGATCGAGGCCGGTTGCGACATCCTCCTGGAGAAGCCGCCGGTGGCGTCGCTGGCCGCGCACCGCACGCTGACCGCCGCCCTGTCCGCGGCCGGCCTGGCGTGCCAGGTCGGCTTCCAGGCGCTGGCCTCGGCCGCGTGGGCGTCGTTCCGCCAGGCGTTGCCCTCGGTGCGCCCGGCCGGCATCACCGCGGCCGCGTCGTGGAAACGCGACGACGACTACTACGCGCGTGCGCCGTGGGCCGGCCGCCGCGTGCTCGACGGCCGCGCGGTGATCGACGGCTCGCTGGTGAATCCGCTGGCGCACGCGGTGATGCAGGCGCTGGCGTCGGCGTCCGCGGCCGGCGCCGGCCGCCCCCGCCAGCTGACCGTCGAACGGTACCGGACCCGCCCCATCGAGGCCGACGACACCGCCTTCGCCCGGATCACCTTCGACGGCGGCCTGAACCTGGTCGTGGCCGTGACGCTGGCCGGCGAGGACTTCATCCCCGGCGAGATAGCCGTGGCGGGCCCGGGCGGCCGGGCGGTCCTGGAGTACCCGACCGACCGCATCCTGCTGCCCGGCTCCCCCACCATGTCCGAGATCCCCGGCCGCACCGACCTGCTGACCAACCTGCTGGACCACCGCCGTGCCGGCACGCCCCTGCTGGTCCCGCTGTCCGTCACGGCCGACTTCACCATGGTCCTGGAGGCGCTGACCGCACCGGACATGCCGGACCCGCGGCTGCTGAGCCCCCCGGTCGTGCAGATCGACGGCCCGAACCGGACCATCACCGGGGTGAACGAGGTGATCCGCAAGGCGACCGCGGAGATGCGCCTGCCGTCCGAGCTGGGCGTCCCCTGGGCTGTTCCGCCCACCACCCGGCGCCTGCCCGCCAGCTGACCGCCGCACCACACC
>NZ_CAKUCL010000337.1 GCF_934643405.1 uncultured Actinoplanes sp. | reverse complement strand
GGCGATGTCCCGGCCGATGTCGCTGGACGCCCCGATCACGAGCGCGTGAGCATCATCCATGCCGACAGCATGGCCTAGGGCAACGACCTGGTGTCCCAGAAGTCGACGCCACCGGCTCGCTGGGGCTCGCCCAGCGCCCCGACCAGCGTCTTGCGCAGCGCTTCCCGGTGCGTCACGCCGGGCATCAGCACGACCACGCCCGCCTTCCAGAAGCTCAGGTCCTGCCGCACCAGCCGGCCGCGCCAGTCGCTCATGTCGGGGGCGACGCCGGTGCGGCGCACGTCGAGGAACAGCCCGCTCGCGTACCTGCGCGGGGCCGACCAGGAGGCGGTGATGTCGTCCGGCTCGTCCTTCGGGCCCATGAAGTAGCCGCGGGGCACCGGGAACGCCAGGTTGGACAGCGACGCCATGCGAGTGCTGTTCCAGCCACCGCCCGCGAGGTCCGGCATCGGCACCGGCACCACGCTGCGGCCGCCGGCCACGTACGGCTGCCACATCCGCTCGGCGAAGAACGCGGGCACCGGCGGGGCGTCGATCGTCGGCACCGGCAGCGGGAACAACGGCGCCAGAGCGAGGACGAGACCGGCGCGGAACGCGAGGCGGCCGCTGCGGCGGACCGTACGGACGTGGTCGGCGGCCAGGGCGAGCAGCAACCCGACGAGGACGGTCGCCGGCAGCGCGTACCGCGGGACGGTGACCATGTCGAAGACCGGCAGGCGGCCGACCCAGCCGAGCGGCGCCGGCACGGTGCCCGGCGTGGCGGTGAGCCGGAAGTGCGTGCCGAACGACAGGACGAGCATCACCAGCGCGGCGAAGGCGATGGCGCGGATCGCGACCGACCGCCAGAACACGATCACCGACACCACGATCATCAGGCAGGCGCCGGCGCCCCAGAACGCGTTGTCCTCGTTCGGGCTGGCGCTCAGCCGGGCGGCGAGCGCGTCGTTGCCGGCTATGGCCTCCCGGGGGTAGGCGACGATCGAACCGAGCGACGTCGCGAACCGGTCGATGACGAACGGCTGCCCGCGGTAGTGCCCCGGACCGGCGAACTGCCACCACAGCGGATAGGCCGCCAGCGCACCGGCCACCGCCACCGCGACCAGGCCACCGGCGACGAACCGAAGACCGGCTTCCGGTACGAGACGAGGCCGTGCCGCCGAGTACACGCCGACGAACAGGACCAACGGGATGGCCGCGAACAGCAGCAGTTCCTCGTTGAGGAAGATCTGCAGCGTCACCAGCAGGCCCAGCGCGACGCCGCCGCGCCACACCCGGCCGGGTTCGCGCAGCCGCAGCACCTGCCAGACGATGAACGGCATCACGTAGCCGCTGACGAAGTTGACGTGCCCGCCGGCGTGCGAGATGAAGCCGGGGGCGAAGCCGGCCCAGACGCCGCCGATCCAGGCCGCGGCGCGGCTGCGCACGAGGTGCCGGGACAGGACCCAGTACCACGCCGCGGCGGTGCCGCCGAGCCCGAGAACGAACAGCACGGCCACCGTCACCGCGGGTCCGAACCAGTGCGTGACCGGCGCCAGCGGCAGGCTGACCGCCAGCATCGAGGTGTTCACCATCATGTTGACGCCGCCCGGCACGTTGAGCCGGTCGGACCACAGCGGCGACGCGCCGTGGAAGACGACCCGTTCGCCGTGCGCCATGAAGAACAGGAACAGCCCGTGGTCGTCCGGGTTGGCCTTGATCATCCGGTGGTCCGGGTCGGCCAGCAGCCGGCTCATCACGTACATCGCCAGCGCGGCGTAGCTCACCAGCGCCGACAGGTCCGCGAGTCGCCGCCGGACGGCCCCGTCGGCCGGCCGGCGGCCGGCGTCCGCGTCCTCCGCGACGGCAACCGGCGGCCCGCCAAGTACCTCTGTAGTCACGTGCTCCCCCATGTTCGCGCGGGGCATTGTGGCAAAGCCCGGGGGTAGGCAGGCGACTGCGCTCGCCGCGGTCGTGATCTACCCCAACCCCGGCGCGATCGCCCGCCGGGCGGCGGTGGCTCTGCGCGCCGGCGAGGTGACGTCGCGTCTCCCTATCCTGGACGGCATGACCGTGAACGCGTCGGACGCCTTGGCCCCGCGACGCTGCCGCACTCATGACCTGGTGGCGTTGATCGGGCTTCTCGCCGTGATCGAAGGCGAGCTCATGGTCGGCGAGGTCCCCGAGCATCTGGCGGGCCGGATCCGGGACCGGCTCGAGCGGGCGGCGATCCTCGCACCCGGCGGGTCCGGGCGAGACGTGCGCCAGTCGGTGAACGATCTCAACCACCGGCTCCGGTACGCCCTCGGCGAATTCGATGTGCCGCCGTCGCCCGAGGCGGTGCCGCAGTAGGTCCGGCCGGCGCCGGTCGCCACGGCGGCGCAACCGGCCACGGCCGCCGGACAACGGCTCGCCGGCGTGGCGTCGGACGTATGGGGCGGCCGCGATCGGGCACCAGAGAGCCATGGCGGAAATCGTCGGTGAGCGGTGGCTGTCCGAGGCGGTCGACCTGCTGGTCCGCCTGGTCGAGGTGGCCGGGGCGGTGATCATCTTCGTTGGCGCCATGGTGGCTTTCGTGCGCTTCGTCCTGGTCGGGCTCCGCGACCGGCGCACCGAGCCCTTCGTTCCGGTACGGCTCGGCCTGGGCCGCTTCCTGGCTCTGGGCCTGGAGTTCCAGCTCGCCTCGGACATCCTGCGCACGGCGATCGCCCCGACCCTGCGGGAGATCGCCGAACTGGCGGCCGTGGCGGCCATCCGTACCGCCCTCAACTTTTTCCTCGGCCGTGAGATCAAAGAAGAGCGCGCCGAGCTGGCCCGGCCGCGAGGCGGCCCCGCGGACGAGCCGCCCCGATGAACGCCGTCGTGCGGTACGCGTCGCTGATCTGCGTGGCCGCCGGGCTGGTGTGCGGCACGCTGGCGCTCGTGCGGGCACGGGACGTCCGGGTCGCGCTGCGGGTGGCCCTGGACTTCTGGCTGGCCGCCGGGATGCTGCGGCTGGCGCTCCCGTCGGCCTTACGCGAACTGCTCGGCACCGCCGTCATCATCGCGGTGCGCCAGATCGTCGGCCAGGCGCTGCGCTCCCCGGCGGCCGGTCCCCGGTCCGCGTCCCGCCGGCCGCCCCCATCGCCCTGAGGTTTCACCGTCGGCCGCCCGTGGAACCCGGGGACGACATCGCCCAGCGAGGAGTGGACGTGGAGATCTCCGGAATCATCACCGCGATCATCATCGGCCTGATCATCGGCGCGCTCGGACGGCTCGTGGTGCCCGGCAAGCAGAACATCCCGATCTGGCTGACCATCCTGATCGGCATCGTCGCCGCCATCATCGGCACCTTCATCGCCGCCGCGATCGGGGTCGCCAACACCCGCGGCATCGACTGGATCGAGCTGATCATCCAAGTCGCCCTGGCTGCTCTCGGCGTCAGCCTGGTCGCCGGCATGCGGCGGCGACGCCCCTGACCGCCCGGCCTCAGGATGCGGCCGTGGCGATGCGGGCCCTGGTGACCGCGGTCGTCAGCAGGCGGACCACGGTGGTCACCCGCTGAAGCTCCTGCGGGCTGATGTCGGCGACGGTGTCACGCATGAGCCGGCCCAGCGGTATGAAGAACTCCATCGCCAGTTGCAGGGCCGGCGGCTGCATCACGATGGTGACCTTCCGGCGATCGTGCGGGTCACGCTCGCGCCGTACGTGCCCGGCCGCTTCCAGCCGGTCCACCAGACCGGTCGTCGCGGGCGCGCCCAGGCCGAGCCGCGACGCCAGTTCCCCGGACGTGATCGGGTGGCCGCTGCGAGTCCCCTGACTGATCCACATGATCGCGTTGAGGTCGTTGCGGCCGAGTCCGTGCGCCCGGGCGAAGACATCCACGAACACGTCGCTCTCGACCGTGAACAGCCGCAGGGCATCGATGAGGTCGTCGACGACCTCGTGGTGTTCGGGGTCCGGAGAGGGTTGCGTCGGCACGCCGTCCATCCTATCTTTTCGGCAGACGAATATTTCGGCAAACGAAGGATCGGCTATGCGTGCTCGCTGGGCCACCGCCGTCACCAGCAGGACCACCGCTCTCCTGATCATCGTGGCGACCGCGGTGCTCACCGCGCTGGTGCTGTTCACCTCGCCGTCGCAACCGGCGGCCGAACCGACCGACGGGCTGCCCGCCGGCAAGCAGTCGACCCGGGTGGTCGAGCTGAAGGACCGGTTCCCCAGCGGCCGGACCGATGCCGCGGTGGTCGTCTACGAGCGCTCCGGCGGGCCGCTGACGGCGGACGACAAGGCCGCCATCGCCGCCGACGGCAAGGCGCTCGCCGCCCGGGCGCAGGGCGGTGTGGTGCCGCCGCCGACGGTGTCGCGGGACGGGCAGGCCGCGCTGCTGATCGTCCCCGTCCCGGGCGACCTCGGCGACGCGGCCGAGGCCGCGACGGTCGACGGCATCCGCACCACGGTCGGCGGCGATCCGGCCGATCCGCTGCCGGCCGGACTGACCGCGCAGGTCACCGGCGGTCCCGCGTTCAGCCGCGACATCGCCGCCGCCTTCGACGGCGCCGACGTGACCCTGCTGCTGGCCACCGCGGGCGTCGTGGCCCTGCTGCTGCTGATCACCTATCGCAGCCCGATCCTGTGGATCGCCCCGTTGCTGGTCATCGGCGCGGCCGACCAGCTGGTCGCCAAACTGCTGCCCTGGGTCGCCCGGCTGGTGGGGGAGCGCACCGACGCCGCCGTCAGCGGGATCGTGTCGGTGTTGGTCTTCGGCGCCGGCACCGACTACGCGCTGCTGCTGATCTCTCGCTACCGGGAGGAACTACGCCGTACGCCGAACCGGCGCGAGGCCATGGCGAACGCCCTGCGCGCCGCGGCGCCGGCCGTCGTCGGCAGCGCCGCGACCGTGATCCTCGCCCTGCTGACCCTGCTCGCCGCCGTCCTGACCAGCAACCGCACCCTCGGGATCTCGGCCGCGCTCGGCGTCGCGGTCGCACTGTTCTTCGGCCTGGTCGTGCTCCCGGCCGTGCTGGTCAGCCTGCCCCGCGGCGTGTTCTGGCCGTTCGTGCCCAAGGTCGGCACCGCCGAGCCCAGCGACACCGGCCTGTGGGCCCGCATCGCGTACGGCGTGGGCCGGCGCCCGGCCACCGTGCTCGCCGTCGCGGTGGTCATCCTCGCCGGCCTGGCGGCCGGCCTGTTCACCACCAGGATCGGCCTGTCCCAGACCGAACAGTTCCGGACCGAGGTGCAGTCCGTCACCGCCCAGCAGACCCTGGCCCGGCACTTCCCGGCGGGGTCCTCCCAGCCGGTCACCGTGATCAGCGCCGGCGGCGCCGCGCAGGCCGTGACGGCCGGCGTCACGACGGTCGACGGGGTCGCGGCCGTCGGCCGGCCTGAGATCTCCGACGACGGCCGTCTGGCGCAGATCTCGGTGCAGCTCGCCTCGGGCTCCGGGACCGAGCAGGCCGACCGGACCGTCCGTGACCTCCGCACCACCCTCGCCGGCATACCCGCAGCCGGCGCCCTGGTCGGCGGCGCGCCCGCCGCGGACCTCGACCAGCGCGACGCCAACCTGCGCGACGACCAGGTGATCGTCCCGCTGGTCCTGGCCGTCGTCCTGCTGGTCCTCATCCTGCTGCTGCGCTCGCTGCTGGCGCCGGTGCTGCTGCTGTTGACCGTGATCGCCAGCTTCGCCGCCAGCCTGGGCGCCGCCACCCTGGTCCTGACCCACCTGCTCGACATCCCCGCCCTGGACGCCGGTGTCCCGCTGCTGAGTTTCCTGTTCCTGGTGGCACTCGGCGTGGACTACAACATCTTCCTGGTCACCCGCGCCCGGGAGGAGACCATGGCCCGGGGCGACACCCGCAGCGCGATGATCCGCGCGCTGGGCGCCACCGGCGGCGTCATCACGTCGGCCGGCATCCTGCTCGCGGCGGTCTTCACGGTGCTGGGTGTGCTGCCGGTCATCGTGCTGACCCAGATCGGCGTCATCGTCGGCATCGGCGTCCTGCTCGACACCCTGCTGGTCCGCACGCTCGTCGTGCCCGCCATCGCCCTGCTGCTCGGGGAGCGGTTCTGGTGGCCGGCGCATCCCGCCCGGCGGCCGGCACCGGCGGCCGAGGAGGCCACTGTCGACGATCGCGGCCCTCGCGAGACCGTGGCCTGATCCGACCGTACGCCCCGGCCGGACCGCCCCCGCCCGGCCGGATCGTCCCCGCCCGGCCGGGGCGGGCATCAGGCGGCCGGGGCGATGTCGTCGTAGGCAACCGGTACCCGCCGGCCTCGGTTTCCCCGGA
>NZ_CAKUCL010000336.1 GCF_934643405.1 uncultured Actinoplanes sp. | reverse complement strand
GTCCTCTCCTGGGACCGCCGGGACGGGCGTGCCGCTAGTCGTCGAGCAGGGCGCGGCGCAGGAGGTCGTGCAGCTGGCGCTGCTCGTCGCCGCTCAGCTTGCCCAGGCCCGGTGGTGGCTCGGACAACCGGTCGAGCAGGCGCATTCGCAGGGCGGCGCCCTCCTCGGTGAGCATCAGCACCTTGACGCGCCGGTCGCCGGGCGCGGACCCGCGCTCGACCAGCCCCCGGTCGCCGACCACCGCCGCCGCGTCCTCGTCGGCCCACCGCTCGGCCAGGTACGCCACCGTCTCCCGCACCGGCCGCAGCAGCGGATTCACCGCGGCCGCGGCGCCGGCGGCGGCCAGCAGCAGATGATGCCGGTGCGCCAGGTGCGCCCGCTCGTGCGCGAGAACCGCGGACCGCTCGGCCGGCCCGAGCAGCCGGGCCATGCCGGTCGTCATCAGGATCCGGCCGGGCCGCCCCGGGATCGCCACCGCGAGCGGCTCGTCGTCGTGGGCCATCACCACGTCGTCCGCCGCCGGATCGGCCGGCCGCAGAAGCCGCACGGCCTCGCGCCTGCGGTGCACGTCGCGCGCCAGCCCGCCCAGCGCCAGCAGCAGCGCGGCCGCCGCGGTCACCGCGATCCCGTCCGGCACCGGCTCGGGCAGCGCCTGCAACCGCGCCCGCCCCACCATCGACGGCAGGTCGTCGAAGAGCGTCAGCACCAGCAGCACCAGCGCCCACACCGACGACGACGCCGCGCTGACCGCGGCCCCGGTCAGCGCGAGCACCCCCGCGCGCGGCCGCATCCGGTCGCCCGCGTGCCGGGCCACCACCGCCACCAGCGCCGGCAACAGCAGCGGCAGATAGACGACGTACGTCATACCGCGCGCTCCGCCAGCAGCGCCCGCAACGTCTGCGCGTCCTGATCGTCCAGCCCCGCCGCGAACTGCTGGAGCACGGCCAGCCGCTCCGGCCGCGCGGTCAGCGCCGCCCGCATCCGCTCCGCGGCCGTGGTCGCGGCGTCGCGCGCCGGCCAGTAGACGTGCCCACGCCCCTGCGCGTCGCGCCGCACCAGTTCCTTGTCGACCAGCCGGATGAGGATCGTCTGCACGGTGTTGTAAGCCAGCCCGCCGCCGAGCACCGCCTGCACGCCCGCCGGGGTCAGCGGCCGGTCCGCCGCCCACAGAGCCGCCATCACCTCGGACTCGAGCTCACCCCGGGCGCGCCTCTTGTCGGCCATCGTTCCCCTCCGCATGCGTCCCCGCGCGGGCCGGCCGGCCGCGTCCCCGTCTCGTCGCACCGCTGCCGCCTCATCCTCGCATTGGCGCCGCCGGCGATCCGTCCCATCCGCCCACGTCGACCAGCAGGGACGCGGTGCCGCCGCCCTCCCGCCGACAGCCGCCGCCCCCCTGCCGCGACAGCCGCCTCCCGCGGCGTCTGCCTGCGACGCGTGCGACGACGGCGCCTCACCGCAGCCGCCACCATCACCGGCCACTGATCACGGGCTCCCGTAGCCTGCGGCACCTCGGCTACGGCGTCCTAGGATACTGGGATATGGTCCCTTCCTGGTCGGGTGGGCGTTGCCTCCCCGACGGCGAGACGGCGAGGAAGGTATCGGCGAGAAGGGTAAGGAAGGCATTCAGGGCTGGGTGGAGGCCGCGAGGGGCGCGCAGGGCGGCGGGTGGAGAGCCGGCCCTGCGGCCGGCGTTGCCGCAGAGGCGGCCATCGGGCCTCCACCCGCAGCCGCTGCGGGTGGCCGGGCGGGATCGGCAACCGGCGGTGCGAGAACGGCGGGCGCCGGCCTCAGCACTCGCCACGCCAGGACGGCCGCCGCCGCCACCGCGGCCGCCGCCGCCGACGCCATCACCGTGAAAGCCCCGGTGTGGGCCTCCGAGACCCGCCTCAGCAGCTCCTCCCCCGCCGGCCCCGGCAGCGCGGCCGCCGCGCCCACCGCGTCGGCCACCGTGCGGCCCGACCCGGACCCGTGCCGGAACGCCGCCACCCCCACCGAGCCCAGGATCGCGATGCCGAGCGCGCCGCCCAGCTCCGACCCGGTCTCGGTCACCGCCGCCGCCATCCCGGCCCGGGTCGAGCGCACCGACGACACCACCAGCTCGGTGCTCAGGATGTAGACCGGCGCCAGCCCGGCCGAGACCACCACCGTCCCGGCGACCACGCCGGGCAGGCCGCCCGCCGCGGCCATCACCGCGAACCCGGCGCTCATCACCACCAGCCCGGCGAAGACGGCCCGGCCCGGACGCAGCACCCGGCCGGTCACCGGGGCGAGCAGGGACGAGCCCAGGAACACCAGCACGGACGGCAGCATCCACAGGCCGGCCCGCAGCGGCGGCAGGCCGAGGATCAGCTGGAGGTACTGGGCGATGGCCAGCTGCGTGCCGTACAGCACGAAGAACGACAGCGCGTTCGCGGACAGCGCCACCGCCACCCGCCGGTGACGGAACATCGTCAGGTCCAGCAGCGGGAACGGGATGCGCCGCTGCCGGGCCACGAACACCGGGACGAGCCCGGCCGCGACGAGCAGGGCGATCATCGGCAACGGCTGCCATCCGGAGGCGGCGAGCTTCTTCACGCCGTACACCGAAAGCAGGATGGCGGCGAGGCTCAGCAGGGCGCCCGGAAGATCGAAGTTCCCGGCCGTACGGTCGCGCGACTCCGGCAGCAGCAGCGGGCCCAGTGCCAGCAGCAGTCCGGTCGCGGGCAGCGCGATGAGGAAGACCGATCCCCACCAGAAGTGTTCGAGCAGGATCCCGCCGATCAGCGGGCCGGCGATCCCGCCCAGGGAGAAACTGGCGCTCCAGACGCCGAGCGCCACGGCCCGCTGTCGGGGGTCGGCGAACATCGCCCGGATCAGCGCCAGCGTCGACGGCATCAGCGACGCGCCGGACAGCCCCATCAGGACGCGGGCCGCGATCAACTGCTCCGGCGTACGGGCGAAGGCCGCCAGCAGCGACGCCACCCCGAACGCCGCGCCGCTGACCAGCAGCAGCCGCCGCCGCCCGATCCGGTCGCCGAGGACGCCCATGGCGATCAGCGCGCCGGCCACGACGAAGACGTAGCTGTCCATGATCCAGAGAAGCTGCACGCTGCTCGGCCGCAGCGTTGCCGACAGCGCGGGCGCGGCCAGGTTGAGCACGTCGGCGTCGAGCGACACCAGCAGACAGGGCAGGGCCAGCACGGCCAGTCCGGCCCAGGTCCGGGCGCTTGCCGTGGCGCGCATGCGTCTCACCACCTTCACATAACGTCATGAAGCTGCTGAACACGTTATGAGAGATCCCCACCGATCGCAACGCCTAAACGCGCGCCAACGCGTTATGATGGGCCGGTGACAACCGTCGAGGTGATGCCGCTCAGCGATCTCGTCGACCTGGTCAACGAGTGGGGCACCCGGCCGCGCGAGAAGAACGGCCGTCCGCCCGCCGAGGGCCAGCTGACCACCCTGGCCGACGAGATCCACGCCGTCTTCGCCGAGGGATCGGGCCGGGCCGGGCGGCTCACCGCCCTGCTGCGGCAGAGCGGCGTGCGCCCGGAGATGGCGGAGGAATCCGGTTCCCTGGACGCGACGTGGGCCGTCGACGACCCGGACCAGCGACTCCGGGCCGCGGCCGCGCTGGCCCTGCGGCACCACCTGGCCGAACACCCCGGCCGCCTGGGCGTCTGCGCCGACACCCAGTGCGCCGACGTCTACGTGGACGCCTCCCCCGCGGGCCGCCGCCGTTTCTGCTGCCTGACCTGCCAGAACAGGGCCAGGGCCGCGGCGTTCCGCCGCCGCCACCGCACCGCGGACCCGAGCCGGGCCCAGGCCGGCGACGAGCTGGCGAAGGGCTCGTAGCGCCGCAGCCCGGCCTCAGCGCAGGTAGTCCAGCTCCGGGAACCGGCGCTGATAGGCGGCCACCAGCCGCCTGCCGACCGGCACCGAATCGATCAGCGGATGCCCGGCCATGGCCCGCACCGCCACGGCCCGCGACCCGGTCCGCGCCGCGTCGAGCACCGCCCGCTCGGTGGCCTTCACCCGCTTCACCAGCGTCACGCCGGGCGCCGGCACCACCGCGGGTCCGGCCGGCACGGCCCCGGAACCGTCCACCCGGCACGGCACCTCGACGACCGCGGCGTCGTCGAGGAACGGCACCGTCCCGCGGTTGCGCACGTTGAGGATCAGCGACGCCGGCACGTCCCGCGCGATCGCCGTCATCAGGTCCAGCGCCACCCGCTCGTAGCCGCCACCCTCGGCGTCGTCCCGCTCCCCCAGCCCCTCCATCGCCATGTACGTCGCGTCCCGCTGCCGCAGCGCGCCGCGCCACGCGCCCAGCGGATCCGGGCCGGCCATCCGCGCGTACACCTCGGTCTGCTGCCGCAGCAGGAACTCGCCCCGCGTCTCCTCCGCCGCGCGCTCACGCCGTACCAGATCGTCGTGGTCGTAGTAGTAGTGCAGATACTCGTTGGGCACCGCGCCGAGCTCGCGCAGCCGCGCCGCCCCGAACAGCCGTCCCTCCTCGAACGACGCGACGGCGCTGTCGTCGGCCAGCAGCCGCGGGAGCAGGTCACGCTCCTTCTCCCGGACGGCCGTGAGCCAGCCCAGATGGTTGAGCCCGGCGTACTCGACCGACACCGTCTCCGGGGCCGCACCCAGCGCCCGCACCACCCGCCGGGCCAGGGCCGACGGCGAGTCGCAGATCCCGATCACCCGGTCGCCGAGGTGGGCCGCCATGGCCTCGGTGACCAGCCCCGCCGGGTTGGTGAAGTTGATGACCCAGGCGTCCGGCGCCACCAGCGAGATCCGCCGCGCGACGGCGTCCGCGACCGGCACCGTACGAAGCCCGTACGAGACCCCGCCGGCGCCGACCGTCTCCTGGCCGAGCAGCCCCTCGTGCAGCGCCACCTGCTCGTCGATCACGCGTCCGCGCAGGCCGCCGACGCGGATCGCGCTGAACACGAACCGGGCCCCGGTCAGCGCCTCGGTCAGGTCGGTGGTGGCCCGGATCCGCGGGGCGTGCGGCGCCGAGGCGGCCTGGGCGTGCAGCACCGCGCTGATCGCGGCCAGCCGGGCCCGGTCCACGTCGTACAGCACGACCTCGCCGACCGGGGAGTCGCCGCCGAGCAGCGCGCCGTAGACCAGCGGGACCCGGAACCCGCCGCCGCCCAGGACGGTGAGCCGGTCAGTGGTGCGCATCGGCGTCCGACAGCCGTGCGATCGTGGCGCCCGCGCGGCGTACGGACCGCTGCTCGCCGTGCGGGATGACCTCGTCGAGGAAGGCGTACCGCTCGGCGAACGCCTCCACCGAGCGGGCGGTGCGCCACCAGTCGGCGATGTCGCCCCAGCCCGGCGCGGACAGCGACCCGCCGAAGTGCCGCACCGACAGCGCCGCGGTCAGGTTGGCGAAGGCCAGCCGCCGGCCGAGCGGCCACTCCCGCAGCGTGCCGAGGATGAACCCGGCGGTGAAGACGTCGCCCGCGCCGGTCGGGTCGAGCGCGTCCAGCGGCACCGCGGGCACGTGCACGATCTCGCCGGTGGCGGCGTCCGCGGCCAGCGCGCCGTCCGGGCCGCAGGTCACCACGACCACCGGGGCCAGCCCGGCGAGCCGGCGCAGCGCCTGCTCGGGCGTGGCGGCCCGGGTGTACTGCATCGCCTCGACCGCGTTGGGCAGGAACGCGTAGCAGTCCTCGAGCATGTCGAGCACCTCGGGCGGCCACTCGGCGCTGGCGTCCCAGCCGACGTCGGCGAAGACCAGCGTGCCCGCCCGGCTGGCCTGCCGCACCCAGGGCATCCGGTCCTTGGTGAGGCTGACCGACGCGGCGCGGGCCGCCGGCAGCCCGGCGACCAGGCCGTCCGGCCCGAGCGGCAGCGGATGCCCGTGGGTGATCATGCTGCGGTCCCGGTCGTACGCCAGCGAGACCGTCACCGGCGAGTGGCCGTCGACGCGGCGGGACGCGGACAGGTCGATGCCCTCCTGACCGCACAGGATCGCCGAGCAGAAATCGCCGTACGCGTCGGAGTTGATCGCCGTGCCGAGGCCGGTGCTCAGGCCGAGCCGGGCCGCCGCGACCGCGAGGTTGGCGACGCCGCCCGGCGAGGAGCCCATGCCGGTGGCCCACGCCTCGGTGCCCGGGGAGGGCAGCCCGTCGAGCCCGGTGAAGACGATGTCGAGATACACCACCCCGGGGACGAACAGGTCGAGCGGCGGGCCCATCCCGCGATCTTAGATGCCCGGAACCGGGGAAGCCGTATGATCAGCGCCTCGTCGCCGCCGGGAACATCGCGGACCGGGCGTGGGGGG
>NZ_CAKUCL010000335.1 GCF_934643405.1 uncultured Actinoplanes sp. | reverse complement strand
TGCTCGTCGCGCTTCCCGTACTACATGAACACCTACGGGATGCACTCGATCCACGGCCGCGCGCCGGCGATCGCGACCGGCCTGGCCGCCTCCCGCCCGGACCTGTCGGTGTGGGTCGTGACCGGGGACGGCGACGCGCTGTCCATCGGCGGCAACCACCTGATCCACGCGCTGCGCCGCAACGTGAACCTGAAGATCCTGCTGTTCAACAACCGGATCTACGGCCTGACCAAGGGCCAGTACTCGCCGACCTCCGAACTCGGCAAGATCACCAAGTCGACCCCGGCCGGCTCGGCGGACTCGCCGTTCAACCCGTTGTCGCTGGCGCTGGGCGCCGAGGCGACGTTCGTGGCCCGCACGATCGACTCGGACCGCAAGCACCTGCAGTCGGTGCTGCGCGCCGCGGCCGAGCACCAGGGCAGCGCGTTCGTCGAGATCTACCAGAACTGCAACATCTTCAACGACGGCGCCTTCGAGCTGATCAAGGACGCCGGCACCCGCGACGACCACCTGATCCGCCTGGAGCAGGGCCAGCCGATCACGTTCGGCGCGCAGAACCAGTTCTCCGTGGTGCACCCCGAGGGCGCCTTCGGCCTGCGGGTCCAGGCGGGCGGTGAGGCGCTGGTCCACGACGCCACGGTGGACGACCCGGCGTATGCGTTCGCGCTGTCCCGGCTGTCCGGCTCCGACCTGAACACGACCCCGATCGGCGTGTTCCGCAACGTCAAGCGCCCGACGTACGACGAGCTGCTGCAGAAGCAACTGGCCGACGCGAAGGCCCAGGCGACCGGCACGCCCGACGAGATGCTCGACGGCCTGCTGAACACGGCCGACACCTGGACGATCCTCTGACGCCGTACCCGGCCGGCCGGGAGCCCGCCGGCCGGGTCACCGGCCGTCAGATGGCGATGCCGACGCTGTTCTCCTCGCCCCGGATGTAAACGAGCATGTCGCCGGTCTCGATGGTCACCGCCTGGTCACCGCCCAGCGCCAGCACCTTGCCCCGGCGGATCAGGGCCACCACCAGCGCCTGGAGTTCGCGCGGGTTCTGTCCCACCTCGCTGCGCTCGGCGCTGCGCATCGCCAGCGCCATCCCCTGACCCGGGGTCAGCAGGTCTTCGACCACGTCGATCAGCGGCGGCGCCGTCGTCGTGAGACCGAGCAGCCGGCCCGCCGTCGCGGACGAGACGATCACGTGGTGGGCGCCGCTCTGCTTCAGCAGCGCGGCGTTCTCCTGCTCCCGGACGGCGGCGATGATCCGCACCTGTCCGGCGGTCAGCTGCCGTACGGTCAAGGTGATCAGAACCGAGGCCTCGTCGCTGTCCGTCGCGATGATGACCGCCTTGCAGTTCTTGACGTCCGCCTGGTTGAGCACCGTGGACCGGGTCGCGTTGCCCTCGACCACCGCCAGGCCGTTCGCCGCCGCACCGCGGATGGCCGGCTCGCGGTTCTCCACGATGACGATCCGCGACTTGTCGTAGCCCGTCTCCAGCAGCGCGGCGACCGCGGCGCGGCCCTTGGTGCCGTACCCGCAGACGATGACGTGGTCCTTCAACTTTCGCCTCCACCGGGTGACGCGCAGGCTGTTGCGGTACTGGTCGGTGAGCACCTCGAGGGTGGTGCCGACCAGGATGATCAGGAAGAGGACGCGCGCCGGGGTGATGATCAGGACGTTGACCAGCCGGGCGTCGGGGGTGACCGGCGTGATGTCGCCGTACCCGGTCGTGGAGAGCGAGACGACCGCGTAGTAGAAGCAGTCGAGCAGCGTGAGGCCGTCGCCGTTGACATCGCGGTAGCCGTCGCGATCGAGATAGATGATCGCCACGGTGATCAAGACGAGCGCGATGGCCAGCACGAGCCGCACGGCCAGCGCGCGGAGAGGTCCCTTGCGGACCAGCGGCAGATGGATCATGAGTGGCCCCGCACGGTCACACCATAGCGGCAGGCGTGCATGCCGTTGTCCAGGACATCACATTAGTCATCGTTAAGGAATACCCATCGGTAGCTTCCTCTCACAGCGAGCCAATATTCATCGATTGATCTGTATGTGTTCAGGGCGAGATCGAAGACTGTGGGCATCCCCGCATTGGAGGCTCCGATGATTCGCCGCATCACAGTCGTCCTCGCCCTCATCCTCGCCACCCTCATCCCCGCCGGCACCGCCCAGGCCGCCGACTCCAAGGCGACCGTCCTCGCTCGCTGGACCCAGCCCACCGCGACCAGCACCACCGAGTGGAACGCCGCCCGCACCAACCGCGCTGCATGGCAGACGTACAACTTCGACTGGTCCACCGACTACTGCTCGTCCAGCCCGGACAACCCGCTCGGCTTCAACTTCGACATCTCCTGCTGGCACCACGACTTCGGCTACCGCAACTACAAGGCCATCGGCCAGTTCCCGGCCAACAAGGACCGCGTCGACGACATGTTCTACGCCGACCTCAAGCGGGTCTGCGCCACCTACAACGCCGCCGTACGGCCCGCGTGCACCAGCCTCGCGTGGACGTACTACCAGGCCGTCCACGTCTTCGGCTCGCTCGCCGCGGTGAAGCCCGCGGACATCGAGAAGGCACGAGCACTGCTCTAGTTCAACGTCTGCGCCAACCGGGCGGCACCGTCCTCCAGGTCCGGGTGCTCAACGGCCAACGCCATCGCCACGATCCGATCGAAACCCAGTCCCACCCCATCGGCGTACGCGGCGTCGAAAGCGGCATCGCCCAGCGAGGCCCGCAGGGACACCTGCTGCGCCGACCAGAACCGGCCGAACATCTCCGTACGACGGGCGCCCCGCGCGACCTCCGCCCCTCCGAACAGGACGGCGGCGGTCGCCGGGTCCCCACCCTGGGCGCACCGGACCGCGATCGCCGCGACCGCGTCCGCGGCACCACCGGAGAACCCGTGCCGCAGCCGCGACCGCAACGCCACCACCAGGTGATCGTGCGCGGCGACCAGATCCCCGCGGCGCAGCGCCACCATCCCGAGCAGCCAGTCCACGGTGCGCCGGCCGCGATCCTCCGGGCGGCCGGCCTCCAGCTGACGGGCACCCCCGAGCAGTTCCGCGGCCTCGTCCAGCGCCTCCCGCCGCCACAGCAGCTCGGCCAGCGCGATCACGGCCGGCAACGCGGCACCCGGCACGCCGGTCTGCTCGGCCAGCGTGATCACCTCGCGGCAGAGCTGCTCGGCCTCCTCGTACCGCCCGTCCGCCAGCAGCGTGGTCCGATGCCCGGCGAGCGCCCGGACGAGCAGGTCGGGCCGGTCGTCGGCGCGGGCGACCCGCTCGGCGCGCTCCAGGAACCGGGTGCGCTCCCCGTGATCGTCGGCGAGGCCCGCGTGCACCAGGTAAGCGCGCGCCAGGCCGGACGCCTCGACCGCCGAGCCGTCGAGCCGCCGATACAGCCGGAACAGCAGGTCGCGGCCGTCGCGGGCACCACCGTGTTCGCGCCACCACGGGTCCAGGGCCTCGGCGAGACGCAGGCCGGCCCGGACGCTGCCGCCGGTGGCGGCCCAGCGCAGCGCGGTCTGCCATTCCGCGACGTACGGCGCGAGCTCCGTCAAGGAGACCGTACGGGGCTGGCCATCGGTGTCCATCGCGACGCCGTTCAAGATGTGCAGCGCCCAGGCCACGTGTCTGTCACGCGCATCGGGCTCATCGCCGGCGGCGGCGAGCCTGCGGGAGGCGTACGCCCGCACCTGCCCCGACATCCGGTACCGCGGACCCGGTACCACGTCGACCAGGGAATTGTCGGCAAGCTCCGAGAGTGCGCCCAGCGCGTCGGCGCCGCACCACTCGACCGTGCTGAGCTCGACCGGCCCGGCGAAGACGGCCAGCCGGCGCAGCAGGCCGGCGCCGCGAGGGCTGAGCGTGCGATAGGACCAGTCCAGGTTGGCCGCCAGGCTGTCGTGGCGGTCGGCGGCCTCCTTCCCGGCGGGGTCCAGCGCCTGCAACGGATCGTCGAGCCGGGTCGCGAGCTGTGCCGGGGAGAAGAGGCGGAGCCGGGCGGCGGCGAGCTCCACCGCCAGGGGCGATCCCTCGAGCCGTGCCGCCACGTCGGCGAGGTCCGTCTCGTCGCTGCCCTTCCCGCCGCGGGCCGCCTCGGCGCGCTCACTGAGAAGGGCGAAGACGTCGGCGGGAGGAAGGGGCGGGATCCGCCAGACCACCTCGCCGTGGACGCCCAGCGGCACCCTCGACGTCGCCAGGACGTCGACGCCCGGGCAGGCGGCGAGCAGCCGGCGGACGATCGCGGCGCAGGCCGAAGTGGCGATCTCACAGGTCTGCAGCACGATCAGCATCCGCCGGCCCGCGCAGTGCTCCAGCAGCGTGTCCAGCACCGGGCGGCCCGGCTCGCTGCGCACACCCAGGGCGGCGGCGAGCGCGGGGGCCAGGCCGGTCGCCGCGCTCACCGCATCGACGTTCCAGACCCCGTTCGGGTACGCCGTGAGCAGCCGATCGGCGACCGCCAAGGAGAGCCGTGTCTTGCCCGCCCCGCCCGGGCCGGCCACGGTGACGATGCGGTTCCGCCCGAGCAGGTCGGTGAGTTCGGCCATCTCGGCGCGGCGCCCGACGAACGAGGTCAGGGGCGCCGGAAGGTTGTGGGTCGGTGCCACGGCCGTACGGGGATGGGGGAAGTCGCGTTCCAGGCCCCGCGCGAGGATCTGGAAGAGCTGTTCGTCGTCGTCGAAGCCGCGCAGGCGGTGGGCGCCGAGGTCGAGGAGGTCGAGGCCGGCCGGTTTCGCCGTCGCGACGGCCATCGCCGTCGTCCCCGAGCACAGGATCTGACCGCCGTGGGCGGCCGCCGAGACCCGCGCCGCGCGATGCACCTCGGCGCTGGCGTATTCGTCGCCCTTCGGTTTGGCCCATCCGGTGTGCAGGCCCATCCGGACCCGCGGCACCGCGTCCGGGTAGCTCCAGTCGTGTGCGGACAGTCGCCGTTGTGCTTCCACGCCGGCGGTGACGGCGGCCGAGGCGTCACTGAAGGCAACGAAGAATGAGTCACCCTCAGTGAAAAGCTCGGCACCGCCGAAGTCACGGAATGCAGCACGCATTACCGTACGGTGATCGCCGAGGACGGAGCCGTAGTCGTCACCGAGCATCCGGGCCAGTCGCGTCGAGCCCTCGATGTCGGTGAACATGAAGGTCACAAGCCCGCTCGGCAGCTCGGTTCGTCCCGACACGGTGAACCTCCGCCCCCTTTGGGAAGTCGCGTCTCATGGTGCCGTACCACTGCGTTACCGCCCATCGTAGGAACGGACGGTAACCATCCTCCCGCCACGGCCGACCCCGGACGAAGGACACTCTGTCGTGGTCATCGACGTTCTCTACGGCACTACGCGTGACGTAACGAAATGGATCGAGCGGGGTCACGCCGCAGTCGGCCACTTCCGCCCGCCCGTTCGGCCGTACCCGCAAGAGTCACCTCGGTGCGACGTCCGTCCACGTCGTTCTGTCCTTTCTCCGGCCCCGGCCCACAGCGCCTCGATTAGAACCAGCCGCAGGTGGGGGCGCGCTAGTACTCACCTGCGAAGAAGATGCTCTTGCGGCGCCCTCTCCATGCCCAACCGAAAATCGTCACGCCACAACGCACGTGCGGTCCGCCAAGCCGGTTCAGAGCCGAGCCGGCCCACTTCCGGCGGCCGCTCGGATCGGGCGGTCAAGCGCCGGTCCTCCGGGGTTGCCCAGCCCAACTCACCGACATCGACGACGGAGTCAGGTGGTCCGCCGTCGCACGTCACGTCCTGCTGTTCGGCGGCGGCTCACCTGTCGGCGACGGCGGGCGGGCAGGTTGCGCGCGCAGCAAGCACAGACCCGCTCGGCTGCTCTCCAGCGCCACCAACAGCGGCGATCCGCCCTCCGCGCCACGCAGACAGCGCCATGTCGCCCGGCCCGCTCACCCCGACGCATTTCCCGCGCCATCAGACGGAGCCAACCAGCCCGGCCGGCGCTCGCTCAGCACCCAGGCACCGCCCCATCCGGCTCCCTGAGTCACACCCAGGCACCGCCGAATCCCGCTCCCTGCGCCATCCGGACAGCGCCAAGCCGCTGAGACCGACTTCCCTGTGCCCCAGCGCCGTACGCCGAGACGAGCAAGTCGCACCAGGCAGCCGGCGAACCGCTCGGACCGGACTCCTCGCAGCGCCCGGGTCCAGCGCCGATCAGCAGACCGCAGCCTCGGACCGCTCTTCTTGCAGCGCCTCCGCGGCCTCGGACCGCACTGCCTGCAGCGCCATCGCGGTCTCGGACCGCACTGCCCGCAGCGCCATCGCGGTCTCGGACCGCACTGCCCGCAGCGCCA
>NZ_CAKUCL010000334.1 GCF_934643405.1 uncultured Actinoplanes sp. | reverse complement strand
GCGTCGGACGACTCGAGGTCCACCGGGCGGCGGACGCGGCGGCGCTGCACCAGGCCCTCGGCGCTCAGCTCGGCGGCCACCGTGCTCGGCGACGGCCCTCCCGTCGGCGGCCTCCCGGCCGTGGGCGCCGCCTCCAGGGCGGGACGGGAACGCTGCTGCGGGATCGGCGCCATGACGCCGTTGATGCCGGCGGTCACCTGCCGCAGGGCGGCGCCGCCCGGCAGCCGCAGCGTGTGCTGGTCGTCCTGGCTGTGGTCCTCGGCCGGCAGGCCCGGCGTGACCAGGTCGCCGGGGATGAAGACGATCGCGGTGACACCGCCGTACGCGGAGGCGCGCAGCGCGACCCGGATTCCGTGCCGGTTGGCCAGCTGGGCGACCACGAACAGGCCGAGCCGGGCGCTGTCGGTGGGGTCGAAGTCGGGCGGCTCGACCAGGCGGCGATTCGCCTCGTCCAGCGCGTCCTGGGTCATGCCGAGGCCGCGGTCCTCGATCTCGACCGCGTAGCCGTTCGGCAGCACCTGGCCGTTGACCTGCACCCGGGTGTGCGGCGGCGAGAAGGACGCGGCGTTCTCCAGCAGCTCGGCCAGCAGGTGGATGATGTCGCCGACCGCGCGGCCCTGCACCGAGGCGGACGCGATCGAGTGGATGTCGACCCGCTTGTAGTCCTCGACCTCACTGATCGCCCCGCGCACCACGTCGACCACCGGGACCGGGTTGCGCCAGCCGCGGCCGGGCGCCGCACCGGCCAGGATCACCAGGTCCTCGGCGTGCCGGCGCATCCGGGTGGCGAGATGGTCGACGCGGTACAGGTCCTCGAGCTCCTCCGGTTCCGTCTCGCGACGCTCCATCTTGTCCAGCAGCGCGAGCTGGCGATGCAACAGCGTCTGGCTGCGCCGGGCGATGTTCAGGAACACCTCGTTGAGGCCCCGGCGGACGGTGGCCTCCTCGACCGCCGACTGCACGGCCGTACGCTGCACCTCGTTGAACGCGTTGCCGAGCTCGCCGATCTCGTCGTGGCCGTACTTCAGCGGCGGCGTCTCCACCGCGACGTCGACGTCCTCGCCGCGCTGCAGCCGGCGCACCACGGTGGGCAGCCGGTGCTCGGCCATCTCCAGCGCCTCGCGGCGCAGGCGGCGCAGCCGCCCGACGATCGACCGGCCCACCTTGATCGACACGATGATCGAGACGACCAGGGCGATCAGGCCGAGCGTTCCGGCCAGGGCGAGACGGGCCAGGATGCGTACGGCGATGGGCGTGGTCCGCGACGCGAGGTCGGCGATCGCGTCGAGTTCGAAATCGCGCAGCTGGACCGCGGTGCTCACGTACGCCTCGTGCCAGTCCGGGCCGGAGACCGGCGAGACGACCCCGGGACGGGCCTGCGCGACCAGCGTGTCCATGGACCGGTTCAGCCGCACGAATGACGAATCCTGGGTGAGCTTCTGGTACGCCGTACGCTCGCGCGCCGGGAGATCGTCGACGCCCTGCTGGAGCAGGAAACGACCGATCCCGATGTCCTGCATCATCTCGGTGCGCGACGCGTCGTCGAACTTGCCCGCCACCGTGGCGCCGGCCAGCAGCGAGTCGACCCGGGCCAGATACTCCTGGCCGCGGCCGACCGTGCTCAGGCCGGCGATCTCACGGTCGACGGACTCGTCGCCGAAGGTCGCCGAGGACACGAACATCTCGAAGGCGGAGTCCATCATCTCGTTGAAGATGCCCTGGGCGCCGATCGGGTCCATCTCCCGCAGGTCGATGTGGGCGCGCTGGCTGGGCAGCGTGTTCAGCTCGACGAAGAACTGGTCCATCCGCGCGCGCAGCCCGTCGTTCGCCTTGCCGCGTACGTCGTCGCTGCCGGCCGACTGCCGGAAGTCCTGGGCGGCGCGGTCGGTGGCGGCGCGTTGGGTGGTGAGCGCGGCCGGGACCGTACCGGTGGAGGCGAGATATTCGATCGACAGCCGGCGCTCGCGCTGCAGCTCGGCGACGAGGACCTGACCCGGGTTACCGATCTTGGTGACGAGCGTGCGGGCGGACAACAGGTTGAGCGCGGGGCCGGCGCTGAGCACGGTGGCGAAGGTCCACAGCGCGAGCAGCGCGACCAGTGGCACCGTGATCAACGCGATGATCTTCGAACGGATCGACCATTGTCGGCTCTTCATCAGGCTCCGCCCGAGGGTTGACGGCTTCCGGCGTGCCGGCTCGCGATCGTTACGCACCGCGCGCGCCCACGGCAGACTACGTAAAACCTTCAATGAAAGCCACCTGGTCGAGGTGGCAGATTGAGGCAACTGTCCTAATTATCCTGGGAGATTGGCACGATGCCCGCACCAGCGGCCGAGTCGTTGATATGACACAGAGCAACGACAACATGCCCGGACCGGGTGAAACCGGTCGAGCGGGTTTCCGCTGTGGGGGATTGACGACATGCCGTCAGTGGGCATACCGCCAGTGATACAAGGAGGAGGAGACCGATGTCCCCCACTGTCACCGTCATCCTGATCGTCGTCATCCTGGTGATCATCGCCGCGGTCGTCTTCGGCATCCAGGTCGGACGACGCCGAAAGCTGCAGAACACCTTCGGCCCCGAGTACGACCGGGTGGTCGCCGACACCGGCAGCCGCACCGAGGCCGAGAAGGAACTGCGGGAACGTGAGAAGCGGCACGCCGAGCTCGAGCTGCGCCCGCTGTCCCCGGAGTCGCAGGCCCGGTACCAGGCGGCCTGGGAGGAAGTGCAGATCCAGTTCGTGGACAACCCGACCCAGGCGGTCACGACCGCGGACGAGCTGGTGACCCGGCTCATCGAGGAACGCGGCTACCCGACCGGCGACCACGAGACGCAGATGGCCGACCTGTCCGTGGAGCACGCCGGCACGCTCCAGCACTACCGCGACGCCCACGAGATCAGCCGGCGCAACTCGGCCGGCGAGGCCGGCACCGAGGACCTGCGGCAGGCGCTGGTGCACTACCGGGCCCTGTTCGGCGACCTGCTCGGTACCGACCCGGTGCCCTCGGCCGACCCTGCATCCCCGGATGCCTCTTCCACCGCGGCCGCCCGATCGGATACTTCTACTTCGGAGGCTGCCGCCACCAGGACCGAATCCGTCCCCCGCACGGCGCCGGCACCCCCGCCGGCCGCCGACGACACCAACGCGCCCGACACCAGCCGCTAGGAGTCACCCACCATGAAGTTCTTCTCCAACGACGCCGCCCGGGACACGAGCGGCGCACCGGCGCAGGACGAGGACCGCGACCGGACCGACGAGGTCGCCGCCGTACCGCAGCAGCGGGCCGGATCGCCGTGGAGCGACGCGCCGGGCGATCCCCGGACAGACATGTCGCGTGACCGTGACCCCGCCACCTCCGACGCGTCGGACGTCTCGGACGCCTCGGATGCCTCCGACGCCGAGCTCGCGGAGCAGGAGCGCCGCGACGGCAGCGAGGAGGGCGGCCACTACGACGTGGACGCCGCCCAGGACCGCGCCGTCGATCCCGACCGGACCGAGGTGGTGCGGGACGACGCGGACCGCACCATGGTGATCAACAACAACGCCGGCGACGACGGGCCGCGCGACGACAGCCCGGTGGACCTCGCACTCGACGACGATCGGGACCGGGCGACCACCACGACGTACGGTCCGGACGGCACCGCGGCGCGCGCCGACGGGTCCGCCGTCGAGCAGGACGCGCTCCGGGACGACGGCACCTTCGACAGCCCGACCGTGGTCCAGCCCGCCACCGGTGAGCCGGTGCCAACGCCGGACTCGTCGACGGCGTCCTCGGACACCGCGGCGGCTCACGACGAGACGCCCGAGCCGGTCGTGGCGGCAGCTGCCGCGCCCGTCCCCTCCGCCTCTTCTCCCACCTCCTCCTCCCCCTCTGCCGCCGCGTCTCCCGCCGCCGAGGACCGGTTCTTCCCGGACGGCGACGGGCTGGCCGACCGGTTCCGCGACATCCAGCTGCGGTTCGTCGACAGCCCGAAGGAGGCCACCGCCGAGGCGGCCGGGCTGGTCGACGAGGCGCTGGACAAGCTGGCCGGCGCCCTCAAGAGCCGCCGTGACTCGCTCGCCAGCAACTCCGACGACACCGAGAAGCTGCGGGTCGAGCTGCGCGGATACCGCGAGCTGCTCAACCGGATACTCGGCCTGTGAAACGAACCGCCATGAAGGGGAGCCCACCGGGCTCCCCTTTTCGCGGCTAACGTTCCTGCATGCGCGCCGGTCGACTGGTGTCCCTCCTGCTGCTGTTGCAGACCCGGGGGCGGATGACCGCGCAGGCGCTCGCCGACGAGCTCGAAGTGTCGGTGCGCACGGTGTACCGCGACGTCGAGTCGCTCGGGTCGTCGGGCGTGCCGATCTACGCCGATCGCGGGCCGGCCGGCGGCTATCAGCTGCTCGACGGCTATCGCACCAGGCTCACCGGCCTGACGACCGAGGAGGCGGGGACGCTGTTCCTCGCCGGGATGCCGGACGCGGCGGCCGAGCTCGGGCTCGGTTCGGTGCTGGCGGCGGCGGAGCTCAAACTGCGTGCGTCGTTGCCCGGCGAGCTGGCCGAGCAGGCCGATCGCGTACGGGGAAGATTTCATCTGGACGCACCCGGCTGGTTCCGGGCCGACGAGCCCACACCGCACCTGGCCACCGTGGCGGACGCCGTCTGGCGGGAGCGGATGTTGCAGGTGCGGTACCGGCGGTGGAAGGCGCCGCGCGAGGTGACCCGTACGCTGCATCCGCTCGGCGTGGTGCTGAAGGCGGGCCGGTGGTATCTGGTGGCGAGCACCGAGACGCGGACCACGGCGTACCGGGTGGCGAACATTCTCGAGGCGTCGGTGCTCGACGAGGCTTGCGTACGGCCGGAGCAGTTCGACCTGGCGGCGTACTGGGCCGAGTGGACCGAACGGTACGAGCGCAGCGTCTACACGATGACGGCGACGGTACGGATGACGGCCGCGGCCCTGGACCTGATGGCCTTCGTGTTTCCGCCCGGGATGTCGCGGGTGGCGCGCGAGTCGGCCGGGCCGCCGGATGCGGACGGCTGGCTGGTGACCACCGTGCCGATCGAGTCACTCAAGCATGGACATATCGAGCTGTTGAAGCTGGGCGCGGACGCCGAGGTGCTGGCGCCACCGCAGTTGCGGGAGCGGTTTTCGTCGACGGCCCAGGGACTGACCGAGATCTATCGGACGACGCCGTAGCCGACGGCCACGTTGCCGCGGACACCCGGGTCGCCGTTGGTCCCGTCGCCGGTCCCGCCGGTGTTCCCGTCGTCATCGTTGCCGGTGCCGGTCCCGCTGTCGTCGCCGCCGGGCGGGTCGGGCGGGGCCGACGTGTCGTCGTCGCCGGTCGGCGGCTCGCTCTCGTCGCCGTCGCCGGGCTGCGAGGCCGAGGTCGAGGTCGACGGGCCGGGGCTGTCGGCGTCGGACGGCGTGGACGAGGCGCTCGGCCCGGGGTCGGACGGCGAGGGACTGGGCGAGGGCTTGCGCGACGGCGAACGTGAGACCGGGGCGCCGTCACCGCGCGGGGTGCTCTTGACGACCTGGTCGTCGGTGGTGGTGGTGGTGGTGGGGTCGCCCGCGCCGGTGCCGCCGAGAAGCTCGGTGCTGCCGGGGGTCTGCTCGCTCACCGCGGGCGGCGTGCTCCTGATCGGGACGTCGACGTTGCCGAACTGAACGCCCAGCCAGAGCGCCGGCCCGAGCCCGACCGCGACTATGGCCCCGAAGAGCGCCAACGGCCCTCGCTCCATCGCGACCTCCCCCATGTCAAGCCGATCATCCCGCCCGCCCGCGACTTGGCACTACCCATTTCCACGAACGGCAACCGAACAACCCGTGAGGCCATTGTTGCCGATGGTGACCAGTTGGTGACCGCTGCGTCGGAGATGAGACCGTTCTGCTATCTAGCACGCAGCCGGACCACAGCGAGTTCATCGCCGCTTGTGGCCGTTTTCCTCGCGATATGAGCTCAACGCGCCGATGAGAGGCCGGACGAGCCGGCGTTGCTCCGCGCGCCCGATCATCTCGTCTGCGTGAGGAACGCGACAGCATCGTCGAGCGCGTTCCAGCCGCCGGGCAGCTCGTCCGAGTCGAGCCCGGTGCGGACGGTCAGGGTGCGTCCGTCGCGCAGGGAGATCTCCCAGCCGCGCCGCCCGTTCCGCATCGCCGCGGCCCCGGCCACATCCACGAAGGCCACGAACCGGCTAGCGCCGGCCATTTCCGGCTCTCGCTCGGGATTTCGCTTCTCCTGCGGCTCCGGTCGCTGCTGCGGGCGCGGCTCCGGCTCGGTGGCGACCGGCCCGTCCGTCGGCGCCGGTT
>NZ_CAKUCL010000333.1 GCF_934643405.1 uncultured Actinoplanes sp. | reverse complement strand
CCAAAGACCCGAGCCGCAGCTTGATCCCCTGCAAGGTTGGGGGCCGGGGTGCCAGCACGGCATAGAAACGCTCCACCAGCCGTGATGGCTCACCCCGGCCCCCAACCGTCCCAGCGCGAGCAAGCCAGGACGGCCACATCACCCGGACCGGCGGCGATCCAGAGCATCCAGCACGACAGAACCACGCAACCCGGCATTGATGCCCAGCCACCGCAACGGCTCAGGCTCCCACAGACGAGACCGATGCCCGACCCACGGAAGCGACGTCAGATCGGACTCCTTGCCCAGGATCAGATCGGCCAGGGTGCGTCCGGCCAGATTGGACGCCGCCACCCCGTCGCCCACGTACCCGCCGCCCCACGCCACCCCGTCGCGAAGCCCCACCGACGGCATCCAGTCCCGGGGGATGCCCAACGGCCCACCCCAGCGATGCACGATCCGCGGCCGGATCCCGAACATCTCGAACAACGTGTGCCGCAGGCTCTCGAACACCGACGGCACCAGATCGAAGCCGTCCTCGATCCTCGACCCGAAGTGGTACGGCGCCCCCCGCCCCCCGAACGCCAGCCGGTCGTCCGCCGTGCGCTGCCCATAAATGATCATGTGACGTTCGTCGGTGAACGTCTCGCGGCGGCGCAGCCCGATCCGCTCCCAGCCCGACCCGGGCAACGGCTCGGTCGCCACCATGAGCGAATACACCGGCGCCAGCACCCGGCGGTGCCCGGCCAGGCGAGCCGTGTATCCCTCGAGCGCGCGCACGACCGTACCGGAGGAGACCCTGCCCTTGTCCGTCTCCACCCCGCCCGGGCCCAGCTTCTCCACGCGCGTGCCCTCGAAGATCCTCACCCCGAGCCGCTCCACCGCGTCGGCGAGCCCGCGGACCAGCCGGGCCGGGTGCAGCGCCGCGCAGTCCGGGCTGTACACGCCGCCCAGCACCCCCGAGGCCCCGCAGATCGCGCTCGCCTCGACCGCCTCGACGAAGCCCGGAGCCCGCCGGGCGCGGCGCACCTGGGCGGGGGAGCGGGCCAGCGAGATGGTGCCGCCCTTCGCGTAGTGGCAGTCGATGCCCTCGGCGGCGGCCGCCCGGCCCACCTCGTCCACCGCGTCCGCCAGCGCGGTGTGCATGGCCGCGGCCCGGCCGGCGCCGTACCAGCGGGCCAGCTTCTCCTGCGGGACCGGGAACAGGCCGGACGCCCAGCCGCCGTTGCGGCCGGACGCGCCGAACCCGCAGTACTGCGCCTCCAGCACCGTGACGGACAGCTCGGGTGCGGCCTTGGCCAGGTAATACGCTGTCCACAGGCCGGTGTAGCCGCCCCCTGCTATCGCGATGTCTGTCGTAGTGTTCCCGCCCAGGGGCGGGCGCGTCGTGATCGGGCCGAGCGAGTCGAGCCAGAACGACGGGGTTCTCACCGGGTGCCCCACGCGTACGTCTGCTTGGCCAGCTTCAGATACATGAAGGTCTCGCAGACCGTGACGCCCTTGATCGCCCGCACCTTCTCGTTGAGCAGGTCCAGCAGGTGCTCGTCGTCGGTGCAGACCAGTTCGACCAGCAGGTCGAAGCCGCCCGCGCAGATCACCACGTAGTCCACCTCCGGGATCGAGGCGATCTCGTCGGCGATCGCGCGCAGGTCGCCGGTGACCTTGAGGCCGACCATGGCCTGCCGGGCGAAGCCCAGCGTCAGCGGGTCGGTGACCGCCACGATCTGCATGAGGCCGCCGTCGAGCAGGCGCTGCACGCGCTGGCGCACGGCGGCCTCGGACAGTCCGATGGTCTTGGCGAGCGTCGCGTACGACATCCTCCCGTCCCGCTGGAGGTGCTCGATGATCTGCTTGTTGATGTCGTCCAGTGCCACGTCCGCCGTCACGCCGCGATTCTGCCCCCGGCTCCGGTGGACGGCAATGGAATCGCTCGTCCGGTTCCCCGCGATCGATGGAATCCGTAGCCCCCGGACGGCGATCTCCCGGGACCGTGCTGCGTTTATCGCAGAGTTGATCGCTCTTGACAAGCTTTTCCGTGGCCTAGAGGCTCGGGGAACACGGTTTCAGTGATCCGTCGAGCTTTCTACCCCGAAAGGTGTGTTTCCCATGCGCGTCCTGCTTGTCGGCGCGGGCGGAGTCGGATCCGCCGCGGCCGGCATCGCGGCCCGGCACGACTTCTTCTCGCACTTCGTGGTCGCCGACCACGACCCCGCCCGGTCCGCGCGCACGGTGGCGTCGGTGGCGGACGACCGGTTCGTGGCCGCCCGCGTCGACGCCTCGGACGCCTCGGCGGTCACCGCGCTGTGCCGCGAGCACGGCATCACGCACGTGCTCAACGCGGTCGACCCGCGCTTCGTGATGCCGGTCTTCGAGGGGGCGCACGCGGCCGGGGCGGACTATCTGGACATGGCGATGTCGTTGTCCCGGCCGCATCCCGACGCGCCGTACCGCAAAACCGGGGTGAAGCTGGGCGACGAGCAGTTCGCCGCCGCGGCCGCCTGGGAGGCGGCCGGGCGTCTCGCGCTGGTCGGCATCGGCGTCGAGCCGGGCCTGTCCGACGTCTTCGCCCGGTACGCCGCCGGCCGTCTGTTCTCCCGCATCGACGAGGTGGGTGTCCGGGACGGGGCGAACCTGGTCGTCGAGGGTTACGACTTCGCGCCGTCCTTCTCGGTGTGGACCACCATCGAAGAGTGCCTCAACCCGCCGGTCGTCTGGGAGTCCGGCCGCGGCTGGTACACCGTGGAGCCGTTCGCCGAGCCGGAGGTCTTCGACTTCCCCGGCGGCATCGGCCCGGTCGAGTGTGTCCACGTCGAACACGAGGAGGTGCTGCTCATCCCGCGCTGGGTGGACGCCGGCAAGGTCACTTTCAAGTACGGGCTGGGCCGCGAGTTCATCGACGTCCTGAAGACACTGCGGAAACTGGGCCTGGACCGGACCAGCCCGGTGAAGGTCGGCGACGCCCTGGTGTCCCCGCGCGACGTGGTCGCGGCCGTGCTGCCCGACCCGGCGACACTGGGCTCGAAGATGACCGGCCGGACGTGCGCCGGCACGCTGGTGCGCGGCCTGGGCGTCGACGGCGCCCCGCGCGAGGTGTACCTGTACCACCTGGTCGACAACGAGTGGTCGATGAACGAGTACGGCGCCCAGGCCGTCGTCTGGCAGACCGCGGTGAACCCGATCATCGCGCTGGACCTGCTCGCCTCCGGCACCTGGTCCGGCGCCGGCGTGCTCGGCCCGGAGGCCTTCGACCCGGTCCCGTTCCTCGACAAGCTCACCGAGTACGGCGCTCCCTGGCAGATGCGCGAGCAGTGACGGGCCGGGCCGCGCGGCCCGGCCCTCCGGGTCAGCCCAGACTGTGCATCACGTGCTTGATGCGGGTGTAGTCCTCCAGGCCGTACACGCTCAGGTCCTTGCCGTGGCCGGAGTGCTTGAACCCGCCGTGCGGCATCTCCGCGACCAGGGGGATGTGGCAGTTCACCCAGACGCAGCCGAAGTCCAGGCGCTGGGTCATCCGCATCGCCCGGGCGTGGTCCTTCGTCCACACCGAGGACGCCAGGCCGTACTCGACGCCGTTGGCCCACGCCACCGCCTCGTCCTCGTCGGTGAACCGCTGCACCGTGATGACCGGGCCGAAGATCTCGTCCTGGATCACCTCGTCGGTCTGGCGCAGGCCGGAGACGACGGTGGGGGAGTAGTAGTAGCCGCGGTCGCCGACCCGGGTGCCGCCCGCGTTGAGGGTGGCGTGGTCGGGCAGGCGGTCGACGAAACCGGCCACCCGGTCGAACTGGCGGGCGTTGTTCAGCGGGCCGTACAGCACGTCCTCGTCGTCGGCCGCGCCGGTCTTCGTGCCCGACGCCTGCTCGGCGAGCGCGGCCACGAAATCGTCGTGGACGCGCGGCGAGGCGAGCACCCGGGTCGCGGCGGTGCAGTCCTGACCGGCGTTGAAGTAGCCACCCACGGCGATGGCCTCGGCGGCGGCCGCGATGTCGGCGTCGTCGAAGACCACGACCGGCGCCTTGCCGCCCAGTTCCAGGTGGGTGCGCTTGAGGTCGGCGGACGCGGCCGCGGCCACCTCCATGCCGGCCCGCACCGAACCGGTGATCGACACCATCCGCGGCGTGGGGTGGCTGACCAGCTCGCGGCCGGTGTCACGGTCGCCGACGACCACGTTCAGCACGCCCGGCGGCAGGAACTCGGCGGCGATCTCGGCCAGCATCACCGTGGTCACCGGGGTGGTGTCGGACGGCTTGAGCACCACCGTGTTGCCCGCGGCGATGGCCGGCGCGAGCTTCCACACCGCCATCATCAGCGGATAGTTCCACGGGGTGACCTGCGCGCACACCCCGACCGGCTCGCGCCGCACGTAGGACTCGTAGCCCGCGAGGTACTCCCCGGCGGAACGGCCCTCGAGCAGCCGGGCCGCGCCCGCGAAGAACCGTAGCTGGTCGACCGCCGGCGGCAGCTCCTCGCTGGTGGTCAGCCCGATCGGCTTGCCGGTGTTGCGCGACTCCGCCTGCACGAGCTCCGCGGTGCGTGCCTCGACCGCGTCGGCGAACTTCAGCAGGGCCTGCTGGCGCTCGCTGGGCGTGGTGCCACGCCACTTCTCGAACGCGGACGCGGCCGCCTCCATCGCACGGTCCACGTCGGGCTTGCCGGACACCGGGGCGGAGGCGAAGACCTCGCCGGTGGCCGGGTCGATGAGGTCCTCGTAGCGGCCCTCGGCGGGCGCGGCCGGCGCGCCACCGATGAAGTTGTGCAGCACGGTCTTCGCGGTCACTCGATCTCCAGACGCAGGATCGGACACTTTCCGGCCCATCCTTGCACCGATTCCGTCGCTGACAAGAGGGCCGACCGTCGACTTCCGCACCGGGACGCCGCACCATGGGCAAGAACGACTAGCCTGCCGACAGCATTGTCGGACGAATGAGGGCGGCCCGGTAGCGGTGATGTACTTCGTGAGCCTCGGCGCGGTGCGGCGCCGGGCGGGCCAGTCGGTGATGGTGCTCGTCTTGGCCGCCCTGATCGCCGCGGTGGCGGCGGCCGCGCCCTGGTACGGCCTGGCGGTGGCGAACCGGGCCGCGGAGACGCACGTGACCACCGCACCGGTCGCGCAGCGGGTGCTGATCGCCGGCCGGGAGGGTCAGACCGGCGGCGACCCGCGCGCCGCGCTGGACGCGTTCTCCGCCACCGTGCGGGGGCTGCTGCCGCTGCCCGGCGCCACGCCGGTCGCCGGGATGGCCGTCGACATGACCTACACCGACACGCGCCGGGCCGAGGTGCCGACCGGGCTGCCGGTGGCGTACCGCGACGGGTTCTGCGAGCACGTGCGGCTCACCGGCGCCTGCCCGGCCGCCGCCGGCCAGGCGGTGATCGGGGCGGACGCGGCCCAGCGACTGGGGCTGCGCGCCGGTGACACCGTCACCGTGCGGCCCACCGACGCCACCACGCCGCTGCGGCTGCGGCTGACCGGCACGTACGAACGCACCGACCCGGCCTACTGGACCGACAAGCTGTTCCTGGCCCGCGGCGACCTGGAACCGTTGTTCACCACGCTGGACACGTTCCGGGAACCGGCCCTGGCCGGCCCGGTCCTCAGCCACGACACCGAGGTGCCGGCCGCGTTGCTGCGCGGCGACCACGGCTACGACCTCGCCGCCGAACTGGACCGCGCCAAGCCGTCGTTCGCCGCCGCGCAGATCGACCTGCAGGACAACACCGGGCCGCTGCTGAGCGCGATCGGCGACGGCCGGTACGACGTGGCGGTCGGCGTGCTGGTGCCGCTGGGCGTGGTGGTGTTCCTCGGCTGGTTCGCCCTCGGGCTGGCCGGACGGTTCACCGGGCGGGACCGCCGCGCCGACGCCGGGCTGCTCAAACTGCGCGGCACCACCCGCGGCGGCATCCTGCGCCTGGCCGTGGGCCAGCATCTGGTGCCGTTGCTCGGCGGCGCGGTGGCCGGCCTGCCGATCGGCCTGCTGGCCGCGCGGCTGCTGGCCGGCCGGCTGCCGGTGAGCGCCGAATGGTGGCCGGCGGCGCTGCTGTCCGTCGCGGCGGTCGCGGTGGTGCTGGCCGGCGGCCTGGTGGCGCTCACCGCCGTGGACTGGCTGGCGCAGCGCGCCCCGGTCGTCGCGCTGCTGCGCCGCGTCCCGGCCGGGCGGCGCGACTGGCGGTCCGCGGTGATCGACGGCGCCCTGATCGCCCTCGCGGCCGGCGCCGTCTACCAGAGGAGGTCGAGCGGGCCGGACTTCGGCCTGGCGGTGGCCGCCGCGCCGCTGACGGCGCTCGCCGTCGCGCTGCTGCTCGCCCGGCTGCTGCGCTCCCTCGCCGAC
>NZ_CAKUCL010000332.1 GCF_934643405.1 uncultured Actinoplanes sp. | reverse complement strand
GTCTACCTGTCGGACAACGTGCCCGGCGGCAAGGAACACAACGCAGAGATCGAGGCGCGGTACGCCGGGCGCATCCGGCGCACCGCATAGGGAAGAGAGCCCGCTGATGAATCCACATCCCACCCGCCGTTCGTTGATGAGAACAGCCGCCGTCGCCGGTCTCGCCGCGCCGTTGCTCACCGCCTGCGTCACGTCCGGCGGGCAGGACGGCAGATCGGACGCCACAGGCGGCGCGGCCAAGACCAACGGCAACCCTCTGGGCGTCAAGGACGACGCGCCGCTGGAGGTGGTCGTCTTCAAGGGCGGCTACGGCGACGAGTACGCGACCAAGGCCGAGGCCCAGTACCAGCAGCGTTTCCCGAAGGCGAAGGTCGACCACAAGGGCCTGCAGAAGGTCGGCGAGGCGATCCAGCCCCGGTTCGTCGCCGGGAACCCGCCCGACGTGGTGGACAACACCGGCGCCGGCCGGCTCGACATCGCCACGCTGGTCGGCGCGTCGCAGGTGACCGACCTGTCCGACCTGCTGGACGCGCCGTCGCTGGACCAGCCGGGCAAGACGGTGCGCGACACGCTGCTGCCCGGCGTGGTCGACGACGGGACCTTCGGCGGCGCCACGGTCGCGCTCAACTTCACCTACACGGTCTGGGGTCTGTGGTATTCGAAGCCGTTGTTCGCCGAGCGCGGCTGGGCCTACCCGAAGACGTGGGCGGACATGCTGGCGCTGTGCGAGACGATCCGCAAGGCGGGCCTCGCGCCCTGGACCTACCAGGGCAAGTACCCGGAGTACATCAACGACCCGCTGCTCAGCATGGCCGCGAAGGCCGGCGGCCTGGACCTGGTCAAGGCGGTGGACAACCTGCAGCCGGGCGCGTGGAAGCAGCCCGGTCTGGTCGCCGCGGCCACCGCCTTCGCGGAATTGGCCGGCAAGGGCTACATCATGTCCGGTTCCGAGGCGCTCTCGCACACCGAGGCCCAGGCCGCGTGGTGCCGCAAGAAGGCCGCCTTCATCCCCTGCGGCTCGTGGCTGGAGAGCGAGCAGAAAGGCGTCGCGCCCGCCGGTTTCGACATGGTGATGGGCGCGGTGCCCGCTCTCGACGGCGACAAGCTGCCGGGTTCCGCGGTGCAGGCGGCCAGCAGCGAATCCTTTGTGGTGCCGTCGAAGGCGAAGAACCCGGCGGGCGGCAAGGAATATCTGCGCATTCTGTTCTCCAAGGCGTCGGCGTCGGCTTTCGCCCAGGCGAACAGCACGCTTCCCGCGGTGGCTGGGGCCACCGACGGGCTCACCCTGTCCAGCGGGCTTTCCTCCGTACGGGACTCGGTGGCGGCCGCCGGGCAGAACACCTTCACCTACCGCTTCCGTACGTGGTACACGCCGCTGGCGAAAGCAGTCGACGACGCGACCGGTGAGCTGGTGAACAAGCGGATCAGTCCGGCCGGCTGGTCGGCCCGGATCCAGAAGGCCGCGGACGCGCTCGCCAAGGACGCGACCGTCAAGAAATACACCCGCTGATGCGACACGGCCGGTGGCGGTTCCTGCTCGGCGCGCTGGTGCCCGCGCTGGTGCTGCACGTCGTCTTCGTGCTCTCGCCGTACGCGCAGGCGTTCTACCTGTCGCTGACCGACTGGACCGGCGTGGCTGGCGAGGCGCGTTTCGTCGGGGCGGGCAACTACGCCCGCCTCGGCGGTGACGGACTGTTCCTGGACGCGGTGCGCAACAACGCGGTCATGCTCGTGGTGGTGCCGGTCGTGA
Source organism: uncultured Actinoplanes sp. (assembly GCF_934643405.1). Classification (GTDB taxonomy): domain Bacteria; phylum Actinomycetota; class Actinomycetes; order Mycobacteriales; family Micromonosporaceae; genus Actinoplanes. Next base: position 4,701 of record NZ_CAKUCL010000332.1, on the reverse strand, counting down.
CGATCGGGCTCGGCCTCTTCCTGGCGAGCATGCTGCATCGCGGCGGCCGGGGCCTGCGCGGCGGGTCGGCGTACCAGATCGTCTATTTCTTTCCGCAGTTGCTGTCGCTGGTCGTCATCGCGGTCCTGTGGGGATTCGTCTACAACCCGAACACCGGCCTGCTGAACTCGGGCCTGCGCGCCGCCGGGCTGGACGCGCTGACCCGCAGCTGGCTGGCCGAGCCGGCGGTGGCGCTGCCGGCGGTGATGGCCGTGCTGATCTGGTCGTCGGTCGGCTTCTACGTGGTCCTTTTCCGGGCCGCGATCGACGCCATCCCGAAGGAGCTGTACGAGGCGGCGGTGCTCGACGGCGCGAACGGCTGGACGTCGTTCCGCAACGTGACGCTGCCGCTGGTGCGCGAGACGGTCCAGGTGGCGTTCGTCTATCTCGGCATCGCGGCCCTGGACGGGTTCGCGGTGGTGCAGGTGATGACGGTCGGGCCGGGCGGACCGGACGGCGCCACCGAGGTCATCGGGCTGTCGCTGTATCGCAACGCCTTCACGTACGGGAAATTCGGTTATGCCTCGGCGATGGGCGTCGCCCTGTTCTTCGCCACCCTGACCCTCGCCGTTCTGGCCCTGCGCGCCGGGCGCAAGGAAAGGTTGGAGCTCGCGTGACTCTCCTTCGCTCCCGCCCCGCGCCCGCTCTGTCCCCGCCGGCGCCGCCGTCGCGGACGAGCCGGGCGAACCCGCTCCCGCAGGTTGCCATGTTCTGCTGGGCCGTGGTGACCGCGCTGCCGCTGTTGTGGGCCGTGATCAGCTCGTTCAAGTCGGACGAGGAAATTCTCAACGCGCCGTGGTCGCTGCCGTCGACGCCGCGTTTCGACAACTGGGCGCGGGCCTGGACGGCCGCGAACATCGGCCGCTATTTCCTGAACAGCCTGATCGTGGTGGGCGGCGCCCTGCTGCTCACGATGCTGCTCGGCAGCCTGGTCGCGTACGCGCTGGCCCGTTACGAGTTCCGCGGCAACCGGCTGCTCTACTACACGTTCGTCGCCGCGATGTTCTTCCCGGTGTTCCTCGCCCTGGTGCCCCTGTTCTTCGTCGTGCAGCGGCTGGGACTGCTCGGCACGTACCCGGGGCTGATCCTCGTGTACGCGGCCTACGCCGTACCGTTCACGGTCTTCTTCCTGCACGCCTTCTTCCGCACCCTGCCCACCGAGATCGCCGAGGCGGCGTTTCTCGACGGGTGCTCGCACGGCGCCGTCTTCTTCCGCGTGATGCTGCCGCTGGCCCGGCCGGGCCTGGTCGCGGTCGGCATCTTCAATTTCCTCGGGCTCTGGAACCAGTATCTGCTGCCGCTGGTTCTCAATCCCGACCCGGACCGGTACGTCCTGGCGCAGGGTCTGGCCGCCCTGTCGGTCAGCCAGGGGTATCGCAGCGACTGGAGCGGCCTGTTCGCCGGACTGACCATCGCGATGGTCCCGGTCCTGGTCGCCTACGTCGCGTTCCAGCGCCACATCCGCGCCGGAATGACCGCCGGCGCGGGCCGCTAATCCCCCGTTCGATTCCCCCTGGGAGGAGTCCGCCCATGTTGATCGACAAACGTCGATGGGCAATCCTGTCCGCCGCGGTCGTCGTGGCTTCGGGCGCCGTCGCCCTGAGCGCCGCGCCCGCCGCCTCGGCCGCCGACTGCGGCTACCTGTTCGACGATTTCCACTACTCGTCGTCGTCCGACTCGGCGCTGACCGGGCACGGCTGGACGCCGCGCACCTATTCCGGTGGTCCCGGAGTGCCCGGCGCGACCTGGTCGGCGAACAGCATCACGTTCCCCACCTCCGGATCCGACAAGGTCCTGCAGCTGACCGCGTCGACCGACGGCACCGGCGCCGGCACGAACCAGGCCGAGCTGTACTCGACGCAGAAGCGGTTCCTGGACGGCACGTACGCCAGCCGGATCCGTTTCACCGACACCCCGGTCTCCGGCAACGACGGCGACCATATCAACGAGACGTTCTTCACGATCAGTCCGCTCAACGGGGATCTGGATCCGACGTACAGCGAACTGGACATCTCCGAGTACCTGCCGAACGGCGGGTGGGGTGAGACCGGGCCGATCAACTACCAGACCAGCTGGTACACCTACCGCAACGACCCGTGGTACGCGGACAACGTGCACTCCGAGCAGCGGCAGAGCTACGACGGCTGGCACACCCTGGTCGCGCAGGTCGCCAACGGGCACATCGTCTACTACATCGACGGCGTCCAGGTCGGCGACCACTCGGGCAAGTTCTACCCGCGCCAGACCATGACGATCAACTGGAATCTGTGGTTCATCGACACCGCCGCGCACTCCGGCGGCCTGAGCACGTACATCGAGCAGGTCGACTGGGTGCTGTTCGCCAAGAACCAGGTGCTGACGCCGGCCCAGGTGACGGCGCAGGCCGGCGGTTACCGTACGGCCGGGACCGCGTTCCTGGACAACATCTCCGCCACCGGTGGTTGCACGACGACGCCGCCCTCCTCGCCTCCCCCGACCACCACTGCGCCGACCTCGCCTCCGCCGCCGGCCGGTGACTGTTCCACCGCGCCGGAGTGGTCCGTCTCCGCCGTCTACACCGCGGGCAACACGGTGAAGCACGAGAAGAGCAGGTATGGCGACCCGAACGGCCCCGCCTCCGGCCAGGGCAAGCACCTGTGGCGGGCCAAGTACTGGACGCAGGGTTCCGAGCCCGGCTGGACCGACCAGTGGCAGGACCTCGGTCGCTGCTGACCTTTTCTGGCGATGTGTCGCCGGGTGCGAGCTTCGCGCCCGGCGACCACGTCACATCCGGTGGCCCGTGGTTGACCTTGTTTGCCAGGATCGCGACGTGTCCCCGACCCGCCTGCGGCTCCCGCTGATCGTGGTGGCGGCGCTGGCCCTGGCCGCGTTCGGCCTGTGGGGGCGGCTGCCCGGCCCGCGCGCCTTCGGCGGCGCGCTGGCCGGCGCGGACTACTGGTGGGTCGCCCTGGCCGCCGCGCTCCAGGCGGTGTCGCTGGGAGCGTTCGCGGTCCAGCAGAGTCAGTTGTTGCGCTCCTTGGGCGTACGGCTCAGGGCCGTGCACGCCCTGCTGGTGACCCTGGCCCGGACCGCCATCTCGATCTCCCTGCCCGCCGGCGCGGCGGTGTCCGCCGGGTACGCGTTGCGCGAGTACCAGCGCCGCGGCGTGCCCCGCGAACGGGCCGCCGCCTCGATGATCGTCTCCGGCCTGGGTTCGATCGGCGGCCTGACCGTCCTGTACCTGGCGGGCGGCGCCGCGGTGGTGACCCGCGACCCGGCTCTGCTGCTCAGCCCCCGCCCGCTCGCGGTGGTGGCGGGCCTGGCGGTGCTGACGACGCTGGCCGTGGTGGCCGGCCGCCGCTTCGCGAGGGCGACGACACCGGGCGGCCGGGCCGGCTACCTGTCCCGGCTGCTGACCAGCGCCCGCGAGGCCTGGCGGGCGGGCGCCGCGCTGCGTGCCCGGGACTGGACGGTCACGGTCCTGCTGTTCGCGGTGAACTGGCTGACCGACCTGCTGTGCCTGGTGGCGACCTGCCGGGCGGTGGGCCTGCCGGTGGGCGTGCCCACCCTGGCCGGCATCTACCTGGGCGTGCAGATAGTCCGCCAGGTCCCGCTGACCCCCGGCGGCGTCGGCGTGATCGACACAGCCCTGGTGGCCGGGCTGACCGCGGCAGGCGCCACCGCGGTGACCGCCGCGGCAGCTGTCCTGATCTACCGGGTCCTGTCCTGCTGGTCCCTGATCCCGGTAGGAGGCGCCGCCGCACTGGCGTTGCGCCGCCACCGCCCGCCACCCACGCCACCACCAAGGCACCCTTCTTTCCGCCGGGTGACCCGCCGCCACCGCGCCGCCCCGACCCGCCCCCCACGCCCGGCGCGCCCTCGCTCCCGCCGCCCCCGCAGAGCCGGCCGCTAGGGCACCCCTCAGCTCACCCCCGCGTCGCCGACGTTGTCGCAGCACCGCTTCCCGGCCCTTCCGGCGGCGCATCCCCGAGCTCGCGCACCGGGGTGGGCGGCGGTCTCGCCCCACGCGGGACGTCAGCTTCCGTGTGCTTGACGCCGGGCTCCGCACCCCCTTCGGTGGGCCTTCCGCGTCGCCATGATCGTCCGTTTCGGACGGTCCCAGTCGACGTCCTCCGGCATCGGCTGACGCGGGCGACGGCGACGGCGACGGCGACGGCGACGGCGACGGCGACGGCATCGAAGAACGCGTCGGTGTGGGCTTCGGCTTCGGCATGGCCAGCACGTCGGCGTAACAATCCGCTTCGACGTCGGCATCAACTCCGACCACCGTGTCGTCTGCAACCTCGACGCGACCGTGGTTCTCAGCGTCGGCGTCGGCGTCGTCCTCGGCGTCTGGGTTGGTGCCCGCCTCGGCACCGCCTTTGGCGCTGACACCGGCGCTGACATCGGTGCTGGCGGCCGCTTCAGCGCTGGCGCAGGCGCAGACGCTCGCGCCGGTGCAGGCGCAAGCGCTGGCGGCCGCCGTGGCGCAGAGTCTGGCTCAGGCGCAAGCGCAGGCGTCGGCCCTGACGCAGGCGCAAGCGCAGGCGTCGGCCCTGACGCAGGCGCAAGCGCAGGCGTCGGCCCTGACGCAGGCCCTGGCGCAGGCGTCGACCCTGACGCAGGCCCTGGCGCAGGCGCAGGCGCAGGCGTCGACCCTGTCGCAGGCCCTGGCGCAGGCGA
>NZ_CAKUCL010000331.1 GCF_934643405.1 uncultured Actinoplanes sp. | reverse complement strand
TACTTGAGATCGCTAACAATGGGGAATGCAGCTGCCTGCGGCAGGGTCCGCGCCGCGATCAAGCCTGCTGACCACCGGACCGCCGGAATGTCACGAACACGTAACGGAGCCTTGACAGTCCGTACTCGGGACCCGCATGTTTGCGTTCACAATCGCGCCGCTGTCATCATCGGCGGTCGATCCTCCAAGGACGGTTCGCATGCCCTCACCCCAGCACCGGACCGGCGTGGCGGGCGCATGAGCCGGCGGCCCGTGATGTCCGACGTGGCGGCCCGCGCCGGCGTCTCGCACCAGACCGTCTCGCGGGTGCTCAACGGCCACCCGCACGTCTCGGCGACCACCCGCACCCGGGTGCTGGCCGCGATCGCCGAGCTCGGCTACCGCCGCAACCTGTCCGCCCGGGTGCTCGCCACCGGGCGCTCCAACGTGGTCGGTGTGGTCGCCCAGAACACCACCCTCTACGGACCGTCCAGCATGGTCCAGGCGATCGGCGAGGCCGCGCTCGGCGCCGATCTGTCGCTGACCGTCGGGCACGTCGCCGGGTACGACGCCACCGCCGCCTCGCGCCGCATCGTCGAACGGCTCGTCCAGCAGGGCGCCGCCGGGCTGGTCTTCATCGCCCCGGTCGACGCCGCCGCCGAGTCGATGGGCCTGGTCCCGGCCGGCATCCCGATCGTCACCGTGGACGGCCTGCCGGAGTGGCAGATCGCGAACGTCTCGGTCGACCAGTACGCCGGGGGCCTGCTCGCCACCCGCCGCCTGCTCGAGCAGGGCCACCGCACGGTGTGGCACGTGGCCGGCCCGGAGCAGTGGCACGGCAGCCGGGCCCGCGAACAGGGCTGGCGGGCGGCGCTGGCCGAGGCCGGCGCGACCGCGCCGCCGATGCCGCGGGCGGGCTGGTCGGCCGCCTCCGGCTATCAGTGCGGCCGGATGCTGGCCCGGATCCCGGACTGCACCGCGATCTTCGCGGCGAACGACCACGTCGCGCTGGGCATCATGCGGGCGATGGCCGAGCACGGGCGGCGGGTGCCGGGCGACGTCAGCATCGTCGGCTTCGACGACGTGCCGGAGGCCGGCTTCTTCCATCCCGGGCTCACCACGATCCGCCAGGAGTTCGCCGAGGTGGGCCGGCAGGCGTTGCGGCTGCTGCTGGAACAGCTCGCCACCGGGGCCCGCTCACCGGAGTCGGCGTTGGTCGAACCGGTGCTGATCGACCGCGACACCGTCGGACCGCCCGGCCGGTAATCGACGTCCGTACCGGCGCGCCCGTCTCACCCGCTGCGACGAGGGGATATCCTGCCCGCAACAGCGGATGCGGGGTACGGGTGAGCGTTAAGCGCGGACGTCCGCCGGGCATGATGGACGTCGCCCGGCTGGCAGGGGTGTCACACCAGACCGTCTCACGGGTGCTCAACGAGCACAAGAACGTGAGCGAACAGACCAGGCTGAAGGTGCGGGCGGCGATCGCCGAGCTCGGATACCGCCCGGACCGTGCCGCCCGGGCGCTGGTGACCGGCACGTCCAAGGTCATCGGGGTGGTGGCGCAGAACTCGTCGCTGTACGGCCCGGCGTCGATGCTGACGGCCTTCGAGGAGGCCGCCCAGGCGACCGGCTTCGCGGTGAACGTGGGCAGCGTGCGCAGCCTCGACGAGCGGTCCATCGCCGAGGCGGTGGAACGGCATCTCGACCAGCGGGTGGCCGGGCTCGTGGTGATCGCCCCGGTGGCCGGGGCCGGGCCGGCGCTCGAGGAGCTGCCCGACGACGTCCCGCTGGTCACCATCGACGGCGATCCGGAACGGGCGAGCACTCTGGTGACGGTCGACCAGGTGTACGGGGCGCGGGCGGCCACCGAGCACCTGCTGGCCGCCGGGCACACCTCGGTGTGGCACATCTCCGGCCCGTCCGACTGGTTCGACGCGGCCGGCCGGGTGCGCGGCTGGGAGGCGGCGCTGAAGGACGCGGGGGCCGAGATCCCGCCGCTGCTGACCGGCGACTGGAGCGCGGCGTCGGGCTACCGCAACGGCCAGCTGCTCGCGCGCCTGCCGGAGGCGACGGCGGTCTTCACGGCCAACGACAACATCGCGCTGGGCCTGCTGCGCGCGCTGAACGAGCACGGCCGCCGGGTGCCGGAGGACGTGAGCATCGTCGGTTTCGACGACGTCCCCGAGGCGGCGTACTTCACACCCCCGCTGACCACGGTCCGCCCCGACTTCGACGCCGCCGCGGCGGCCAGCCTCGAGCTGCTGCTGGCCCAGATAGAGTCCGGCACGGCCGACACCGCCACCCGCCGGGTGATAGCCCCCACCCTGATCATCCGAGACAGCGTGGCGCCCCCGCGGCGCTGACCCGCCGCGCCCCACCTCGGAGCACTGTGGGGATTCCCGCCCCCCGGCCCGGCGCACCTCCCCACACAACCAGCGACACCCCCACCCGTGGGGAGCTACGCCGCCCCCAACGGCGCACCTCCCCACACAACCGACAGCACCACCACCCGTGGGGAACTACGCCGCCCCCAACGGCGCACCTCCCCACACAACCCAGCGCACCACCACCCGTGGGGAACTACGCCGCCCCCAACGGCGCACCTCCCCACACAACCGACAGCACCACCACCCGTGGCGAGCTACGCCGCCCCCAACGGCGCACCTCCCCACACAACCCAGCGCACCACCACCCGTGGGGAACTACGCCGCCCCCAACGGCGCACCTCCCCACGCAACCCAGAGCACCACCACCCGTGGGGAACTACGCCGCCCCCAACGGCGCACCTCCCCACGCAACCGACAGCACCACCACGCGTGGGGAACTACGCCGCCCACCACGGCGCACCTCCCCACGCAACTGACAGCGCCGCCATGCGTGGGGACTGCGGCCGGCTTGTCTGGGACCGGTACGCCGGGGGGCGGGGCGGGCGGTGCCGGTGAGGGCCGATCGCCTGACTGCCACGCCGGACATTGGACGGGTATTGACTTTCAACGTTGTTATCGTTCACATTCAAGACAGCGCCGCCGCACCTGTTCAGATCGTTTTCGTCTGTTAGCGTGCACACCGCCGCCTGTGGACACCCGCCGGGGCCGTCAGGGGAGTGATGGTTCCGGCGGGCTGCGCGTACTCTCGTCGGGTGCCCCCCGCTCCGCTGCTGCTCGTGCTCGACGGCAACAGCCTGCTGCATCGGGCCTACCACGCTGGCGCGGCCGAGGCGATGCTGTCGCCCGACGGTGATCCGATCTGGGCGTTGCGCGGTCTGTTCGGCTATCTCGCCCGCGGCGCCGCCCAGCTGCGGCCCGACGCCGTGGTGATCGGGTTCGACTGTCCGGTGTCGTCGGCGCGGCGGCAGGAGTTCCCGGAGTACAAGGCGCACCGGCCGGACAAACCCGCCGACCTGACGGCCCAGCTGACCGTCGCTCCCGGGTTGCTTCGCGCGGCGGGTGTCTGCACGGTCGTACCGCAAGCCTGGGAAGCCGACGACGTGCTGGCCAGCGCGGCAGCCGCCGCACGCCGGCAAGGCTGGCGCTCGGTTCTGATGACCAGTGACCGGGACGCGTTCGCGCTGATCGACGAGCAGACGTCGGTGCTGCGGGTGCGCAACGGCGGCTTCGACGAGGCGACGCTGATCGACATGGCGGGCCTGCCGGCCCTCTACGGCGTCGAACCGGGCCAGTACCGGGACTTCGCGGCGCTGCGCGGCGACCCTTCGGACAATCTCCCGGGGGTACGCCGTTTCGGCTCGACAACCGCGGCCAAACTGCTGGCGGCCTTCGGTACGGTCGAGGCCGCCTGGCGGGCCGACCCGGCGCTGCTGCGCTCGGCCGTCGGCGAGCACGCGACGTCGTTCCTGCTGGCCGACGGCGCGCGGGAGACGGTGGAGCGCAACCGCCGGATCATGCGCATGCGCGACGACCTGCCCCTGCCCGACCTGGACGAGGCCCGGCTCCCGCTGAGCCTGCCGGTGATGCGCCGGGCGCTGCGCGAGTGCGGCATCAACCTGGGCCCGTCGCTGTGGGCTCTGGTGGACGGCCCGCCCCCGCCGGACGACTCCACACCCGAGTTCCGGCCGTGGGTGTTCCGGGGTGGCATGACCGCCCGCCGCGACCCGACACCGGGCCAGCTCGCCCTGTTCTGACCCGGCCGGCCTCCCGGCGGAGCCGACCGCTACGGTCCTGGCATGACTTCGTCGCCGCCGGCCCCTGTCGCCCCGACGAGCCGGGACGAGGTCGCCGCCGCATGACCATCGTGTTGCTCAACGGCGCCTCCAGCTCCGGCAAGTCGAGCATCGCCCGCGCCCTGCTGGACGTGCTGGACACACCGTGGTTCCACATGGCCGTCGACGCGTTCGGCGAGATGCGCTCGCACGCGCGCGTGCCCGAGGCGGAGGTGCCCGCCATGCTGACCCGCACCCGGGCGGGCTTCCACCGGGCGGTGGCCGGCATGGCGTCGGCGGGCAACGACATCGTGGTGGACCACGTCCTGAGCGAACGCTGGCGCCTCGACGACTGCCTCGACGTGTTCACCGGCCTCGACGTCGTCTTCGTCGGCGTGCACTGCCCGGTCGACGAGCTGGCCCGTCGTGAGCGGGCCCGCGGCGACCGCATCCCGGGCCAGGCGGCCGCGCATGTGGTTCAGGTCCACGCGCACGGCCGCTACGACGTCGAGGTCGACTCGTCGCGCCTGAGCCCGGCCGGCGCCGCCGCCCGCATCGCGGCCTATCTGCGGGACCGGCCGCCGGGCCCGACGGCGTTCGACGACCTGCGGGTCAGCGCGTCCGGCGGAGCTTGACGGTCGCGTCCGTACGGGAAGCGGGGTTGCCGTCCGGGCCGGTCTGGGTGCGCGGATGGATCTGCTTGGTGAGAACCTCCCACGCGTCGTCCAGGGCGAGGGCGGTGATCACCTCGTCGGGGGTCGGGAAGTGCACCTCGCGGTGGCCCTCGTGGAACGGGCCGTGATCCATGTGACCCTCGATCAGCAGCAGGCCGCCCGGCGCCACGTGGTCGGCGGCCTGGCGCAGGATCTTCTCCCGGCCGAACTCCTCCCAGAAGTGCAGGAACTGGGCGCTGACCAGGTCGTACATGCCCTCGGGGAAGGTCTTCTCCAGGTCGTGGTGTGCGAAGGTGATCGTGACGCCGGCCTCGGCGGCGTGCTCGGCCGCGCGGGCCAGGGCCACCGTCGAGATGTCCACCGCGGTCACCTGCCAGCCCTGCCGGGCCAGCCACACCGCGTCGGCGCCCTCACCGCAGCCCAGGTCCAGGGCGCGGCCGGGGGTCACGCCGGCCAGCTCGGCCACCAGGGCCGTGTTGGGGTTGCCGCTCCAGATGCGGTCGCTCTCGGCGTACCGGGCGTTCCAGGCTTGCTCGTCGCTCATGCGTCCAGCCTCCGGCATCCGCCGGAAACGGGCAAAGCTCTTTGCCGGAACGGCAACACTCAGCCGGCGCGGCGGCGGGCGCGGCGGGCCGCCAGCTCGTCCCCGGCGGTCGGCTCCGGGTCACCGCCGACCGGCTGCGGGCCGGCCGCGGGCTCGGCGGGCAGGTGCGACAGCGAGCCCTGGATCTCCTTGAACGCGCCGCCGATCGCGATGCCGAACACGCCCTGACCGCCCTGCAGGAGATCCACGACCTCCTCGGGCGAGCGGCACTCGTACACCGTGGTGCCGTCCGAGATCAGCGTGATGCCGGCCAGGTCCTCCACCCCGCGCGAGCGCAGCGTCTCGATGGCGCGGCGGATGTTCTGCAACGACACCCCGGCGTCCAGCAGACGCTTGACGACCTTGAGAACCACCAGGTCACGGAAGGAGTAGAGCCGCTGCGTGCCGGAACCCTCGGCGTCGCGGATGCTGGGGACGACCAACGCCGTACGGGCCCAGTAGTCCAGTTGCCGGTAGCTGATGCCGACCGCCTGGCAGGCCGTGACGCCGCGATAACCGACCGAGCCGTCCTCACCGACGAGTGGACCCTCGAGTGGCTGCTCGTGCACGCGACTACCTCCCCGCTGCGCGGTGCCGCTTCACCTGGACTTCACGAGCGTATATCTCAGTGGCGGGCGAAACAGGGAGGTAACGCGATGACACGCCGCCTGCGGGCGAGGCGGATGTCGATCAAAGCGGTGAATCGCAGGTCAGCCGTCTCAGCCGGCGAAATCTTCGGGGCGCACCTGGTCGAGGAACTCGCGGAACTTCTCGACCTCGTCCTCCTGCTCGTCCGGGATGACGATGCCGGCCTCGCTGAGCACCTGCTCGGCGCAGCGGATCGGCGCACCCACCCGCAGCGCCAGCGCGATCGAGTCGCTGGGACGGGCGGACACCCGCACGTCGTCGCCGATCAACAGGTCGGCGTAGAAGACGTTGTCCTTGAGCTCGGTGATCTCGACCGCCTTCAGCGGCGCCTGCAACGCCTGAAGGATGTCGCGCAGCAGATCGTGGGTGAGCGGCCGGGCCGGCTTCACACCCTGCTGCTCGTACGCGATGGCGGTCGCCTCGACCGCACCGATCCAGATCGGCAG
>NZ_CAKUCL010000330.1 GCF_934643405.1 uncultured Actinoplanes sp. | reverse complement strand
ACGTCGCAGCGCAGCGAGCCCTGCTCCATGCGCACGTCGGAGACGCCGAGCGAGCGGATGATGTCGCGCAGCTCGGTCACATACGCCCTGGCCACCTCGGGGGCCAGCGCGCCGAGGCCGGGCACCGGCTTGGTGACGATCTCGACGAGCGGGATGCCGGCGCGGTTGTAGTCGACCAGCGACTCGGTGGCGCCCTGGATGCGGCCGGTCGAGCCGCCGACGTGCAGCGTCTTGCCGGTGTCCTCCTCCAGGTGCACCCGCTCGATGCCGATGCGGTACTGCTTGCCGTCGACCTGCACGTCCACGTATCCGTCGACGCAGAGGGGCTCGTCGTACTGCGAGGTCTGGAAGTTCTTCGGCATGTCCGGGTAGAAGTAGTTCTTCCGGGCCATCCGGCACCAGGCGGCGATGTCGCAGTTCAGCGCGAGGCCGATGCGGATGGTCGCCTCGATGCCGGCCCGGTTGGCCACCGGCAGCGCGCCCGGAAGGCCCAGGCATACCGGGCAGACCTGGGTGTTCGGCTCGGCGCCGAACTCGGTGCGGCAGCCGCAGAACATCTTCGTCTTCGTGCCGAGCTCCACGTGCGTCTCGAGGCCGATGACCGGCTCGAAGCGGGCGATGGCGTCCTCGTACGAGGGCAGCGCGGTGGTGGTCATGCGGTGAGCTCCCAGCGACGCGGTCGGCGACTGAACGGCTTCCAGATTAGTGGGCCGCACCGACAAGAATTTCCGGACCCACACGCGCCCCCACGGTTGAAGATCATTTAGGTACGGTCACGGCCATGCACCGCACCCCTCTGCTCGCCGCGGCCCTGGCCGTGTCGATCCTCGTGGCCGGCTGTGACAACAAGCCGGTCCCGACCGCCACCCCGTCGTCCGCCCCGCCCGGCGCCGCGGCACGAGACTATTCGCCCTGGGCGAAGGGCACCTCTCAGCCGGTTGCCGACCCGCTGTATCCGAAGCACGGCAACCCCGCGGTGGACGTGCTGCACTACGACCTCAAGCTGTCCTGGGCATCCAGCACCAAGACCCTGACCGGGCTGGCCACCATCCAGATCCGCCCCACCGCGGACGCCTCCGAGATCAAGCTCGACTTCAAGCCGTACTCGCTGGACAAGGTCACGGTCGACGAGGTCGTCGTCACCGAGGCGAAGGTCACCGCGGAGAAACTCGTGGTGCCGGTCCCGGTGACGAAGGACAAACCGGTCACCCTGGCCGTGGCGTACCACGGGAAGCCGGCCACCACACCCATGCCGTCACACCGCGGTGACGCCGAGCCGCTCGGCCTGACGATCACCAAGGAGGGCGGCCTGTGGACGATGCAGGAGCCCTACGGGGCGTACACGTGGTATCCGGCGAACGACCAGCCCTCGGACAAGGCCCTGTACGACGTGAGCGTCACCGTGCCGTCCGGCTGGTCCGGCATCGCGGCGGGCACCCCGGTCGGGCAGCAGGGGAACACGTTCACCTATCGGAGCACCGAGCCGATGGCGTCGTATCTGCAGACGCTCGCCGTGGGCAAGTACAAGAAAATCAGCGCGAAGGGCCCGCGGGGCATCCCGCTGACCTACTGGTACCGGCCGGGCGTCGACGACAAGAAGGTGCCCTCGCTGAAGAAGTCGCCGACGTTCCTGTCGTTCCTGGAGAAGCGTTTCGGGCCGTACCCGTTCGCCAGCGGCGGCATCGTGCTGGTCGACTCGGCGTCCGGGATGGAGACCCAGCAGATGATCACGATGGGCGGGAAGATCAAGAAATTCGACGCCCCGTTCTTCGAGGAGAATCTCCTCCACGAGTACGCGCATCAGTGGTTCGGCGACGCGGTGACCACGTCGAACTGGAACGATCTGTGGCTCAACGAGGGCTGGGCGATGTACGTCCAGATGCTCTGGGAGCAGCATGTCTACAAGTTCGACGACAAGGCGCTCGAAAAATACCTGCGCAAGGCCGACGCCGACCTGCGCAAGAAGCTCGGCCCGCCCGGCCATCCGAAGGCCGCGAACTTCGCCGAGAGCAACGTCTACCTCTGCCCGGCGGCGATGCTCAAGGAACTGAACGACGCGCTCGGCGACGCGAAGTTCTTCGCCCTGGCCAAGGCCTGGGTGCAGACGCAGAAGGGCACGCAGCAGGACCGCGCGTCGTTCATCGCGTTCGTGAACAAGCAGACCGGCAAGGACTTCACCAAGCTGATCAACACGTGGCTGGACTCGAAGTCGACGCCCAAATGACATAGGGGGCCTTGCGGCCCCCTATGCAAACGTCAGAGCGCCGGCGGCGTGAGGGTCCCCACCGCGGACTCGAGCGCCGCCGCCACCCGGTACATCCGGTCGTCGGCCATGGTCGGCGCCATCACCTGGAAGCCGACCGGCAGCCCGTCGGCCAGACCGCTGGGCACCGAGATCGCCGGCCCGCCGTAGAGGTTGGTCGGGATGGTGAACAGGTCGGCCAGATACATCTGGTACGGATCGGAGGTGCGCGACCCGAACGGGAAGGCCACGAACGGGGTGGTCGGGGAGACCAGCACATCGACCCGCTCGAACGCGGACTGGAAGTCCCGGGTGATCAGCGTGCGCACCTTCTGCGCCTGCCCGTAGTAGGCGTCGTAGTAGCCGCTGGACAACGCGTACGTGCCCAGGATGATCCGCCGCTTGACCTCGGGACCGAAGCCGGCGTCCCGGGTGAGCGACATGACCTCCTCGAGCGAGCGGTTGCCGTCGTCGCCGACCCGCAGCCCGTACCGCACGCCGTCGAAGCGTGCCAGGTTCGACGACGCCTCGCTCGGCGCGATCAGGTAGTACGCCGGCAGCGCGTACTCGAAGTGCGGGCAGGACACCTCGACGACCTCGGCACCCAGCTTGACCAGCTTTTCCAGCGACTCGTGGAACGAGGCCAGCACGCCCGGCTCGGAACCGTCGCCGGCGAACTCCTTCACCAGGCCCAGCTTCACCCCGGCCAGGTCACCGGAGGCGCCGCGACGGGCCGCGGCCACCACGTCCGGCACCGGCTGCGGGATCGAGGTCGAGTCGCACTCGTCGTGGCCGGCGATCACCGAGTGCAGCAGGGCCGCGTCCTCGACCGTACGGGCGCAGGGGCCCGGCGTGTCCAGCGACGACGAGAAGGCGATCAGCCCGTAACGGGAGGTGCCGCCGTAGGTCGGTTTCGCCCCGACCGTGCCGGTCACCGCGCCCGGCTGCCGGATCGAGCCGCCGGTGTCGGTGCCGATGGCCAGCGGCGCCTCGTACGCCGCGACCGCCGCCGAGCTGCCGCCGCCCGAGCCACCCGGGATGCGTCCCAGGTCCCACGGGTTGCGGGTCGGGCCGTACGCCGAGTACTCGGTGGAGGAGCCCATCGCGAACTCGTCCATGTTGGTCTTGCCGAGCATCACCGTGCCGGCCTCGCGCAGGCGCTTGACGATCGTCGCGTCGTACGGCGGCCGCCAGCCCTCGAGGATCTTCGAGGCGGCGGTCGTCGGGATGCCCTTGGTCGCGATCACGTCCTTGACCGCGACCGGCACGCCGGCGAGCGGACCGGTCACCTCGCCACGGTCGACCCGCTCGGCCGCGGCGAGCGCACCCTCCCGGTCGACGTGCAGGAACGCGTGCACCCGCTCGTCGACCGCGTCGATCCGGTCGAGGTGGGCGGTCGTGACCTCGACCGCCGAGACCTCGCGGCTTTTGATCTTGCCGGCGAGCTCAGCCGCCGACATCCGCGTCAGGTCGGTCACGGCGTCAGTCCTCCTCGTCCAGGATGCGCGGCACCCGGAACCGGCCCTCGTACGCGTCCGGGGCGCCGGAGAGCGCCTCCTCCTGCGTGAGGGACGGCCGCGGTTCGTCGTCGCGGTACACATTTGTCAGCGGCACGGAGTGCGACGTCGGCGGAATGTCGTCCGCAGCCACCTCGCCGACCCGCGCGACCGACTGCAGGATCACGTCGAGCTGGCCCGCGAACTGGTCCAATTCCTGCTCGGTCACGGCGAGCCGCGACAGGCGCGCGAGATGCGCGACCTCTTCGCGGGAGATAGTCATGTGCTCCTACTTTCTCCAGTGCGCTGATCCAGCGAGTCTATTTCGCGCTCCTCCGGCGCCATTTGGCGGCCCTGCAAGATCAAAATCCAAAAGCGGCTGTCGTGGCGGGGTGAGTGGTGCAGACCGTCGCTCACGCCGAGGGCCGGGGCGGAGTTCGCTGGCCGCTGGCGCGTCCAGAACGCTCACGCCGCCCCGGCGACGTGCGGGAGTGGTGACGCCCAACCCGCTCACCGCCCCGCCCGGCTCCGCTTTCGAACCGCGACCGATTTGTCCGGTGCCTCGGCATCGATCCATTCAATGCAGACTACTTGCCCGATTTGTCCGGCGCTTAGCCTCCGGCCCCGGCCCGGCGGGGAGCTTGGCCCTTTGTCCGGCTCGGGGCGGTCAGGACATCCCTACCGGACGGAGGGGGCGGTAACGGGCCAGCCAGTCGTCCAGGTCTGCGGCGGGCATCGGCCTCGCGTGGAACCAGCCCTGGGCGGCGTGACAGCCGGCGGCGGCCAGGAGGCGCCAGGTGCGCTCGTCCTCCACGCCCTCGGCCACCGCGCGCAGGCCCAGCGCGTCGGCCAGGTCGATCACCGAGCGGACGATCGCGGCGTCCCCGCGGTCGGTGGCCATGCCGAGCACGAACGAGCGGTCGATCTTCACCTCGGACAGCGGGAGCCGGCGCAGGTGCTGCAACGACGAGTAGCCGGTGCCGAAGTCGTCCAGCGATATCGCGATCCCCATCCGGTCCAGCCGCGTGATCGTCTTCAGCACCCGGTGCGGGTCGGCCATCAACGCGCTCTCGGTGATCTCCAGCTGAAGGAGGTCGGCCGGTACGCCGTACGTGTGAAGGAGCTCGTCGATCCTCTCCGCGATCTCGCCGGAGTGCAGGTCCCGCACGCTGACGTTGACCGACGCCCGCAGCCGTCGTCCCGCCTCCCGCCAGCGCGCCAGCTGGACCGTCACGTCCTGCAGGACCCGCTCGGTGAGCAGCCGCATCGCCGGCGTCGGCTCGGCCACCCGGATCAGCTCCTCCGGGCCGATCATCCCGCGGTCCGGGTGCCGCCACCGCAGCAGCGCCTCCACCCCGACGACCTCACCGGTGGCGATGGCGATCTGCGGTTGGTAGAAGAGCGTTATCCCGTCGTCCGGCGCGCCTTCCCGCAGCGCACGCCGCAGATCCCCGAGCAACGCCAGCCGGTCCGGGGAGTGGTGGGCGGCGTCCGGCCCGTACACCGCGACCTGATCGCCGCGCTGCTTGGCGTCGTACATGGCCGCCTCGGCCTCCCGCAGCAGCGCCTCACCGTCGCCGCCGGCTTCGTCGCGCAGGGCGATCCCGATCGAGGCGCTCACGTCGACCGGCACGCCATCCAGCGCGAACGGCCGGTTCAGCGCCTCGGCCAGATGATTCGCCAGCCGGCGCGCCGCCACGGCCCCGTCCACCCGGGTAGCCAGCACCGCGAACTCGTCACCACCCAGCCGGACCACCAGGTCATGCGGCGGCACCACCTCCGCCAGCCGGTGAGCGACCTCGATCAGCAGCCGGTCGCCCACCGCGTGCCCGAGCGCGTCGTTCACCGTACGGAAGCGGTCGAGATCGAGCAGCAGAAGCGCAAGCCTTCCGCGCTCGTGCACCGACGCCAGCGCCCGTCGATTGGGCAACCCGGTGAGCGCGTCCACCCGGGAGGCGCGCTCGGACTCCCCCGCGGACCGGACCATCCGATGAACCGCATGCAGCGCCAGCAGCACGAGCGGCACGAACGCGAGCCCGACCTGCGCCGTGGCCAGCACGACCGGCCCGAGGAGCAGCAGCGCCCCCGTGGCCAGGACCTCCACCCCGCGTCGCCGCCGCTTTCCGCGTGGCGCCGACAGAATCCTCTCCGCCAGGGCGGCAAGACCGTAGCGGGCCAGGATCCAGGCGCTGGCCGCAGCCACCGTGAGCAGCGCGTCATCCCAGCCGGGCCGGGGCCCGACACGCAGCGCGACAAGCCCCGCGACGGCCGCGGCCGCCCCCAGCGCGACGGCGTGCTGAACGCTGAGGTGCAGCGTCCGCCGAACGGAATGCCGGAGCCGAACCCCCGCCACGGTGACGGCCAGCGTCTGCACCGCGAGCGCGGCCCCGAAGCCCCAGGCCAGCCCGATGCCGAAGGTGAAGCAGATGGACGGCAGCACGACGGAGCTGCTGCGGCGGTTGGCGATCACGTAGGGGCGGGCGTCGACGACGATCGCCAGGACGCCCATGAGCCAGTAGGCCGGGGGAAGTTTCTCGAAGGTGTCCTGCTGGAGGAGCCAGAGCCCGCCGTCGACGAGGAGCGCGAGAACTGCGGTGAGGAGAATGGCCCGCCGTCGGGCAGGGCCCTGGATCTGGTGTTCCCCGTGCCTCCCTGGACCGCCGTCCCTCGAAGCATCAGCTGGCCGCCGCCGGTTGCCGCGCCCAGGTCGTTCGCGTTCGGCGGGCGCGCCGGGCCACTCCCGCCCGGCTGGCCCCTCGCGCCTCGCCGCCGCCGACCCCTCGCGCCTCGCCGCCGCCGACCCCTCGCGCCCCGCTCCGGCCGATTTCT
>NZ_CAKUCL010000329.1 GCF_934643405.1 uncultured Actinoplanes sp. | reverse complement strand
CAAGACCAGCACATCGTTCCAGGCCACCGTCACCATCGCCGCACTGCTGCAGTGGCTATGACCCTTTGACGACACGCCCTAGGTGCCGTGGTACGCCAGGTTCAGCACCAGGGCGGCCAGCGAGGTGGAGAAGAAGACGGCCCATCCGACGAGCTGGCGGGAGCCGACCCGCAGGTGAGCGATGAGCGCGCCGACGAAATAGAGCACCAGACCGGCGGCGGCGAGCGTACCCACCCATGGCACGGCGAGACCGGCCGGCAGCCCCACCGAGCCCGCCAGCAGCGCGGCGCCCAGCCTCGGCGCCCACGTCCGGGGCAGCCGTTTCATGTCCAATTGAGCCTGGGGATAGGCATGTCCGATCAGGTAGGTGATGGCGGCGATCCCGGTGAAGACCGAGGTGACGATGGTGACCGTGACGTACGCGGCGAACACGAATGCTCCTTCTGCGGACGATCCTTGCCAGTTCGTCACTTCGACGACGTGGCGCCGCGAAATGTGACGTCGGCCCGGAACGGGCGCGGCTTCGACGTCGACGCCGATCGTGCGGGGGCTCCCGGAGGCGCTCGAGCTCGCCGACGAGGGGATGCGGCAGCCGGCGGTTGGGTACGGTCCCGGCGTCGATGGTCTCTAGCGGGTCGCCGGTCTCGGCAGATCACCGTAGGACACCGCAACCGGCGCGTTCGCGGCGAGGCGGAGTTGGCGGAGGATGGCAGCCCGGGCGGCTCCGGGATCGTCCGGGCTGGTGACCGAGGTGAGTCCGGTTCGGGGGTCGACGCCGATCGTGCCGATCCGGATCCCGGCCCGGCGAAGGTCGTCGGTGGCAGCGGTGATCTGGCCGGCGAGCCGCTGACCGGCTCGGTATGTCTGGACCACCGCGAACACATCGACACGGGCGCCGTTGCCGGCGATCCGCCGTAGCGCTTCACGGTGCCGGCACCAGTCGGACACAAATCCGGCGTGGAGGCCGCTCACGTCGACGATGAGACTCCCGGCGTCATCGGGATGCGAGTCCAGATATTGCTGGGCCTGCCTGGCTGCCGCATCGTTGGCGGGATCGGGCGGTGCGGGTGACGCCGTCAGAATATCGGGCGGCGGGGCCGTGCAGGGAGCCGGTGATCGAACCGGAAGCGCCGGCATGGCGACGCCTGCGGAGCTGCTGGACGGCGGTGGCACGACCCTGGGCATCTCGTCCCCGACCTGGGTGCACGCCGTGACGAGAAGCGACACCGCCAGCAGACCTGCCGGCTTCGGAAGACTCATCCTGAAAGGGCCGGCCGGGAGCCGCCGTTTCGCGGACGGTTCTGCGGTCATCGTCTCAGGAAATCATGGGGTGCGGCGTGGGTGAACGCGACGGCGGCGCTTGGGTCGGCGAGCCTGACGAAGGATTCCTGCGAACGCGGCCGATCGGTCGGCACGAGCGGACGCCTGAACGTCCGCTCGTGCCGCGGCCTGGTCGCGCGCAGCCGGCCGGCAGGAAGTAGCCGCCACGAGCCGCATCCCCGCGCGGGCGAAGCGTTCGAACGACGCCGGGCAAGCCCGGATTACGTACGGGCGCCGTTGGCCTCGATGTCGATGCTGTCCACCCGGTTGGGGTAGAACGCGACGTGGTCCTTGATCGCGGCCACCGCCGGGCGTGGGTCGCGGTACTCCCACACCGCATCCACGGCCCCGGCACCGCCGACCGGAATCGAGTAGTGGCTGGCGTCGCCCTTGTACGGACAGTACGTGGTGGTCTCCGAGCGCTGCAGCGCCTGGGCGTCCACGTCCGCGAGCGGGATGTAGCGCACCGGTGGGTAGGAAGCCTCGTGCAGGGTCAGGGCATTGCGCGTGTCAGCGATGACCTTGCCGGCGACGGTCACCACGATCCGTTCGTGATCGGCGCTGATGGTGATGGCATGGTTCGGTCCAGGCTCAAGGCGCAGCTTGTCAGCCACGGTTCCTTCTCTCTGATCGTCGAATGGTCGGGCTGTTCGTCACGACTGGTTCATCAGCGGCGCGTACCGCGGGTTGCGGTCGATGAAGCTGCGCACCACGGGGCATCGGACCCGGACCGGCAGGCCAAGTGTCTGGATGTGGTCGAGGGCCGCGCCGATGAGCTTGTTGCCGACGCCGTAACCGCGGTGCGATTCGTGCACGGCGGCGTGGGTGATGATGATGTGTCCCATCGACTGCTCGTAGACGACGACGCCGATGCCGTCGTCGCCGTAGTTCGCGTCGTACTTGCGGTTCTGGACGTCATGGCTGATCACGACGTCGTCGAGGTTGCGACTTGGATCGGTCGTCGTTCCTTCGCGACGGTGCCGGTCCTGGACGGGTGACACCTGTGCGGGCGGCTGCGGCTCGTTGAGCCCGGTGAACGCGTCGTTGATGCCGGCCCAGATCCCGGCAGCCTGGCTCGTGCGGGAACCTTCGGCCAGCAGCTCCTCGGCGGCACGCGCTGCCGCTGTGTACGCCGCGCGGGCGGGCGCGTCTCCGACGCTGACACACCGGACTCCAGCATCGGCCAGCTGCCGAAGTGGGGGAGACCCGGGGCCGACCATGACGTTGACCGGGATCGGCGATCGTCTGACGATCGTCTTGATGATCTCCAGGTCGGTCAGCCCGGGAACGAACAACATGTCGGCGCCCGCCGCGTCGTAGGCGAGGGCGCGGTTGAGGACGTCCTCCACCCGGCCGTCGTCCGGACCGTCTCCGA
Organism: uncultured Actinoplanes sp.; assembly: GCF_934643405.1. GTDB lineage: Bacteria > Actinomycetota > Actinomycetes > Mycobacteriales > Micromonosporaceae > Actinoplanes. Next base: position 3,913 of record NZ_CAKUCL010000329.1, on the reverse strand, counting down.
GCAGGAACACGTCGGATCGGGCGTTGATCACCAGCTGGGCCAGCCCGGCGCGTGCGGCGGCGTCTCGTGCCGCCATGATGCGGGCGGCCTGGTCGTCGCAGCTGAACAACGCCCCATCGGTGTTCCTCGAGTCGCCGAGCTCGATACCGATGGCGCCGGCGTTGACGACATCGTGAACGGTATCGGCGACCGCGTGCGGCTCGGGCCCGCAACCACTGCCGACGTCCGCGGACACCGGCACGTCGACCTTGTCAACGATCTTGGCCACCAGATCGAACACCCCTGCCCTGGTGAGCCGCTGACCGCCGTCGCGCCCCCCACGCCTGGACGCTTCGGCGCCGGTCGTGGCGATCGCCCGCGCGCCGACTCGCTGGAACAGCAAAGCACTGCCGACGTCCCGCGCATGGGGCAGCACGAGCATGTCTTCTTCGTACAACGTTCGGAATCGACCCGCCTTGTGCTGCTGCACAGCCCTGTCCATGACGTTCCTTCATCTTGCTCGCGGCGGTCGCCGGATCGGCGAGCGCTTCGCTCCGTCCATCGGACTATATGGTCCAGTATACCGATGGTCCGAGACCTTTCCGTAGGCGGACGAGTGACCTTCGCGGCTTTCGAGCGCCGGAAGGAACGCCTATCGCACGGCGGGTTTGAGATAGATGATAGGACTGAAAAGTCCCTATATCCGGTGACGCCATGTGGTCCGGCAGACCCTCAGGGCGACCACCATGTACGGCGGGAGGCCGCGGCCGCGTACGGGAAACGCCGGTCCTCCAGGTGATGCTTGTCGACGTCTTTCACCCCGTCGCGGCGGCATGGCCGAACGGGAGCGCGTCCGGCGGGACCGGGCGGCCGAAATGGTAGCCCTGCAGCACGTCGAATCCGGCCTCGGTGAGGATGGCAGCGGTCGGCTCGTCCTCCACGCCCTCGGCGACCAGGGTCAGACGCAGGTCCTTGGCCATCCGGGCGACCGCCTCGACGATCGCGCGGTCCGGCGCCCGGTGGATGCGGTCGACGAACAGCCGGTCGAGTTTCAGCTCGTCCAGTGGTAGACGGGTAAGCAGGGCCAGCGACGTGTTCCCGACACCGAAGTCGTCCATCGCGACGCGTACCCCCATGGCCCGCAACCGCCGCAGCAATTCGGCGCTGTGCTCGGGCCGGGTCATCACCGCGCTCTCGGTGATCTCCACGATCAACGACGCGGCGGGCAGGTCGTGCCGGGCCAGCAGCCCGCCGATCACCCCGACGATCCGGTCGCGGGCGAGCACCGGAGCGGGCAGGTTCACGGACACCGGCAGACACCGGCCACGGTGATGCCAGCGAGCGGCCTGAGCGACCGCGTCCGCCAGCACCCGGTCGGTCAACCCGATGATCACATCGGAGCGTTCGGCGGCGGGCAGAAACGCCGCCGGGGTGAGCAACCCGTGCCGCGGGTGCTGCCAGCGGACCAGCGCCTCCACCGACGTGATCCGGCCGGTGCCCGCCTCGACCATCGGTTGGTAGTGCAGCACGAGCTGGCCGTCGTCGATCGCGGGCCGCAGCTCGGACTGCAGAAGCAGGTCGACCGCCAGGCCGGCGGTCAACTCCGGCCGCCACAACTCGACGAACGTGCGGTGCCGCTTGGCTGCGTTGACCGCCGCGCACGCCCTCGCGAGCAGGGTCCGGAGCTGACGCCGCCCGGCCGCGGTGCGCGCCACGCCGGCCGACGCCTCGACGGTGATCGGCACCCCGCCCACCGGGAACGGTCCCTGGATGGCACGCAGCAGGCCACGCGCAGTCTCCTCGAGCGCCTGGTCCGAGCCGTCCGCGAGGTCGTCGAGCAGGACGACGAATTCGTCGCTGCCGAACCGGAAGGCCAACCGGGCGGATTCCGCGAGGGCTGCGGCGACACGCCGGAGCAGTTCGTCCCCCCGGTTGTGCCCCAACGAGTTGTTGATTTCCTTGAACCGGTCGAGGTCGATGAGCACCAGCGCCATCTGACGGTCGGTGCTGAGCAGAGCGGAGGCCACCTCGATCAGCTTGTGCCGGTTGGCCAGACCGGTCAGCGCATCGGTGAGGTCAAGAGTGCCGGGCGACTTGAATCGTCTCATTACGAGCAAACATTTCTGAGAAGGAGAGACCGCGTCATCGCTTTTCCGGCGTGGGCGCTGTCGTGTCGAGGGGAAGTCCGGTCTGGACACGCCGTCGGATCAGACGGCATGGTCCGGATGGGGTTTCCAGGCATCGCCGGCACGTGGCAGATATCGAAGTCCACGGCGAACGCGAGGCCCCGATGCTGGTGATCGCGGGCGGCGTCCTCCGGACTTCTCCAGACACCGGACGCACCGATCTGAGCGGTCCCGGGGCGGAGTCGAGTGATCGGACGACGCATCGGTCGTGCTGGATTTCCCGCAGGGTCGTATCTGTTCTCTACTGTGCTATGAACTGCGTCGGCTGTGAATTAGCCGGATGGAGACGACTTCATGGCCGGCTTTGCTTCCGAGGCCGCGACTGCCCGTACATGAAGGCCGTACCGCAGCGAACGGATCGCGTCGAACTCGATGTTATGGTCGATGTCCGCTGGCATGCGGCCGGCGGCTTTTCCGTCCGACTCCTCCATCCGGGCGCGCTGCGCGGGCCCGTGCGTGTTTGACAAGCCGGATGGCACGCTGTCCGGGTCGCGACGACGGTCGCGTCGATGTCGTTCGAGTTGTCGATCAGCGGACGCTGATGACGGTCTTCCCGTTGGGCCATGTGGTGGGGTTGAAGGCGGCGACGGCCTCGTCGAGGGGCGCGATGTTGCCGATGTTCGGTCGCAGCCGTCCGTCCCGCACCTGCCGGACGATCTCGCTGAGCTGGTGGCGATCGGACACGACGACGAAGTCGACCGCCACGCCGTTGCCGGGCCGCACCTCGGACGGTCCGGCAACGCTCATCAGCGTCCCTCCGGACCGAATCAGACCTGCGGACCGCGCCCCGATGTCCCCGCCGAACACGTCGAACACCAGATCGACGTCGCCGACGTCCTCCAGCGCGTCGTTCTCGAGGTCGACGAACTCCTGTGCGCCGAAGTCGAGCGCAGTCTGACGATGGGCAGCCCGTCCGGTACCGATGACGTACGCGCCGGCCGCGCGTGCCAGCTGTGCCGCCATCGAACCGACGGCGCCGGCGGCGCCGTGCACCAGGACGCTCTGCCCCGTACGGAGATGACCGTGCTCGAACAGTCCCTGCCACGCCGTCAGGCCCGCCATCGCGATGCCGGCGCCGACCGTGAAGTCGACGTCGCCCGGCAGCGGCGCCAGGTTGCGCGCCTCGACGACGACGTACTCCGCCAGCGTGCCGTCGCGCGTCCAGTCCGTGAGGCCGAAAACACGCTGGCCCACCGACAGTCCGGCTGTCCCATAACTGAGAGCGGTGACGACTCCGGCCACCTCGTGACCAGGGATCGACGGTGTGCGGTCACGACCGCGCCGATCAACCCAGGTCGATGGCCACTGCAGCTCATTCCGCGTGAATCCCGACGCATGGACTTCAACGACGACATCGCCGTAGTTCGCACCCTCAAGACTGGCGAGCCCAGCCGTGTCCGGGTCAGGCCGATCCGCCAGTTCGATACCCGCCGTTCCCGCGGCGCGATCCGTCGCCACAATTGCCTTCATTCGAATATCTCCCTCTATAACGTTGTTGACCTGGTTGGGTCTGCCGGTTTCGCGCCATCGTCAACCCTTCCGCATGCAGTGATAACACGATGTCGCCGAGACCAAAAAGCCGGCGTTGCCGTTTTCACAATCGTTCCCGGCCCGGATCTTGGATATGCCCGAGTCCCCGTTCAATTTGGGTAAGCAGCTTCATCCACCCGTCTTACGGGCGAACGCGGATGACCGTCTTTCCCTTGACTCGCTCGGTCGGGTTGAAGGCGGGAACGGCGTCGTCGAGG
>NZ_CAKUCL010000328.1 GCF_934643405.1 uncultured Actinoplanes sp. | reverse complement strand
GCGATCACCCACAACAACCCCGAGTGCCACCTGATGGTCGTGCTGGTCGACGAGCGGCCCGAAGAGGTCACCGACATGCAGCGCTCGGTCAAGGGCGAGGTCATCGCGGCCACGTTCGACCGGCCGCCGCAGGACCACACCACGGTCGCCGAGCTGGCGATCGAGCGGGCCAAGCGCCTGGTCGAGCTGGGCCACGACGTGGTCGTGCTGCTCGACTCGGTGACCCGGCTCGGCCGGTCGTACAACCTGGCGGCGCCGGCCTCCGGCCGGATCATGTCGGGTGGTATCGACTCGACCGCGCTGTACCCGCCGAAGCGGTTCCTCGGCGCGGCGCGCAACATCGAGAACGGTGGCTCGCTCACCATTCTCGCGACCGCGCTGGTCGAGACCGGCTCGATGATGGACACGGTGATCTTCGAGGAGTTCAAGGGCACGGGTAACGCCGAGCTCAAGCTCGACCGCAAGATCGCGGACAAGCGCGTGTTCCCGGCGATCGACATCGACCCGTCCGGCACGCGTAAGGAAGAGATCCTGCTCGGCAAGGAAGAGCTGGCGATCATCCACAAGCTGCGCAAGGTGCTGCACTCGCTCGACTCGGGCGCGGCGCTGGACCTGCTGCTGGACCGGCTCAAGCAGTCCCGGACGAACGTCGAGTTCCTGATGCAGATCGCGAAGTCGACGCCGGGCGAGTAACGGCGAACAAAAACGGACGCGGCGTCCCCGAAAGGGGACGTCGCGTCCTTTTTGTCGCACAGATTGTGTGGTCCTTCCCGGTCGAAGCCGTGCAAATCTCCTAGCTCTAGGTCGTCGGCTCACCCTGGGAGGCCTCAGATGATCGTGCCCGGCTACCGGGACAACCCGGCCGAGCAGTGGGACCAGAGCGCACCGGTCGACCCCAGCGAGGCCGAGGACTTCCTGCGCCAGTGCTACGTGGAGAACCCGCGGCTCGGCCCGGTCGAACCCCGTCTGGCCATCGTGCGCGCCCAGATCGCCGCCACCGGCACCTATGTGCACACCCCGGACGAGCTGACGCACGGCGCGAAAATGGCGTGGCGCAACGCGAGCCGCTGCATCGGACGCCTCTACTGGCGCAATCTGATGGTGCTTGATCGGCGCCGAGCCCGTACGGCGGATGAGATCTTCTCCCTCCTCGTGCATCATCTCCAGGCGGCGGGCGACGGCTCGATCCGGCCGGTGATCAGCGTTTTCGCGCCCGCGCAGCCGGGCCAGCCGTTCGCCCGGGTGTGGAACGAGCAGCTCATCCGCTACGCCGGGTACCGCAACGAGGGCGGCTGCCCGGTCGGTGACCCGCGGCAGCAGCGCTTCACCGCCGCGATGCGGGGGTTCGGCTGGCAGGGCAAGGGCGAGCAGTTCGACGTGCTGCCGCTGGCGATCGAGACCCCGGCCGAGGGCCTACGGCTCTATGAGCTGCCCGAACGAGCGGTGCGCGAGGTGCCGATCACCCATCCGGAGCTGACCTGGTTCGCAGAGCTGGGCCTGCGCTGGCACGCGGTCCCGGCGATCTCCAACATGCGGCTCACCATCGGCGGCGTGCACTATCCGCTCGCGCCGTTCAACGGCTGGTACATGGGCACCGAGGTGGGCGCGCGCAACCTCGCCGACGCCGACCGGTACGACATGCTGCCGGTGGTCGCCGAGCGGATGGGCCTGGACACCAGCCGCGAGTCGACACTGTGGCGGGACCGGGCACTGGTCGAGCTGAACCGGGCCGTGCTGTGGAGTTTCGAGAAGGCCGGCGTGAAGATGACCGATCACCACACCGAGTCGCAGCGGTTCCTCAAGCACATCGAGAACGAGGAGAAGGCCGGGCGACGGGTGCCGGCCGACTGGACCTGGATCGTGCCACCGATGTCCGGTGGGCTGACCCCGGTGTTCCATCGCTACTACGACGAGATGGATCTGCGGCCGGCGTTCTACCTGGACGACGAGGCGGCGGCACTGGCCCGGGAGGGCAGCCACTGCCCGCCGTCCTGAGCGCAGTCCGGCGGAACCTCATCCGGCCGGCCGGACCGCTGTCAGCAGCAGCGTCGGCAGCCATGGCGTCCCCCACCACATCCGCCAGCCGAGGGGGCGCAGGACGGCCGGCACACCGCGAGCGGCCAGATGCTCCTGATAGGACCGGGCCGCGCTGATGTCGGCGATCACCAACCGGCCGCCCGGCGCCAGCACGCGCAGCGCCTCGTCCACCGCCGCGAGCCGGCCCGCGTCGGGATGGATGTTGTGGATCGCCATGCTGCTGACCACGAGATCGAACGACGCGTCGGGATAGGGCAGCGCCGTCATGTCCGCCGTGTCCAGGGAGACCTTCCCGCCCACCCCGGCGGCCTCGGCGTTCGCGCGGGTGACCTCCGGCGCGTTGCCGGACTGGTCGACCGACCGCCACAGGTCGGCCCCGGTCGCGTGCCCGCTGGTCAGCCGGCGGGCCACCTCGATCAGCACCGCGCCCCGGCCACATCCCATGTCGAGCACCCGCTCGTCACCCCGCACCGGCAGCTCGTCGAGCACGTCGCGCCACACCGCGAACTTCCCGGACCGGGTGGTGTGCAAATAGATGATCGAGCTCGCCGCGAAGTACGCGGACATCAGCAGCGGCCACGCCGCCACCAGCCAGCTCGCCAGGATCCCGGTGACGATGCCACCGGCCAGCAGCAGCACCGCCGCACCGGCGAGCCCCAACAGGGCGAACGGGGCGTCGACCCCGTACCTGGGGCGCATCACGCGAACTCGTTCACGGCGAAGTCGTCGCGGTGACGCCAAGCCGCCTCGGTACGGACGTGGCCGGCGCGCACCCACTTGAGCACCTTGACCGGGAACTCCGCCGCGGGGATGCGCCCGGCCGCCCGTACGACAAAGCCCTCGGAGTTCTCCGGGGCTCTCTGTTTCGCCCAGGCGGCCCGGGCCTCGGAGAGACTGCCTCCCCGGTACAGCACCGGAACCACCGGCAACTCCAGGCGCTGCGCCCAGTCCACCGTGTCGTCCCAGCCCAGCAGCGTGTTCGTCTCGTCCCAGATGCCGAAGACGATGAAGACGCCGGGCAGATCCGCATACGCGATGCTGCGGCGAGCCCACATGGACTCGCCGCAGACCCGCCACTCGTCCGGGATCCGGTGCGCCGTCATCGCCCACAACGCCTTCGCCGGACGGTCCCACGGCTGGGTGCCCGAGTCGAGCGAGCGCGCGTACATGGCATCGCGCGTGAAGGTGAGGTTCCCGCCGTCGAGCTTCTCGGTCACCACGAGCTCACCATCCAACCAGGACAGATTGTGCTGCACCTTGTCGTCCGCCGACGCGCCGGGCGAGTCGGGCAGGTGAAACGTGCGCGGGTACTTCACCTCAGAAGTCTCCCTCCGCGACCTGGAAAACGGTCAGTCCGAGCGTCCGCCACATGCGTACCACCTGCTGCCGGTCGTCGAACACGCCGGCGATGCGCCACCGGTGCCGGATCTCGTTCTCGAAGATCTCGCGCTTCACGATGGCGTCCTTGCGGTTGTCGCCCTCCGGCCGCATGAAGAGTGCCTCGTACGGGACCCTGACGTAAAGATCCAGCCAAGCCTCCGTCTCCGGTCGCGACACCGCGTCGCGCCCGGAGCAGAAGACGATCGCGTTGCCGGCCGCGTGCATGGCCCGGACCGCGTCGATCACCGGCTGGTTCGGCAGATCCGAACCGACGCGCGACCAGTCGTACGGACTGCGCCCGTCCATCAGCGCGACCGTCCCGTCGATGTCCACCAGGATCGCCACCGGCAACGACGGGTCGGCACGGTAGATCTCGCCCGGGCCGCCCGGCCGCACCCACGGCACCGGCAGCGGCAACGTCTTGCCGGCCAGGTACCGCTGGTGCATCCGGCGGATGGCCTCCTCGCCCACCCGGTCCTGCGGGTCGCGGTCGGCGTCGCGCCGGATGCACTCCTCCAGCGGCACGTCGGTGAAGTCGTGCACCTCGAACGTCGCGCCGTGCCGGGCGGCGAGCTCGGCCCATTCCCGTACGGTCTTGGCCCGCAGATTGGTGTCGTCGACGATGACGTCGGTGCGGGCCCGCAGCAGTGCCTCCACCGCGGCCCGCTGCGCGTGCGTGACCTGGCCCTCCGACCACTGCGTGTAGAGCCGTTGCCCATGCAGCATCCGCCGCAGATCGTCGCGGTTGACCCGGACGACGTTCGGCTGCAGCTTGTGCGCGAACGTGGTCTTGCCGGAGGCGGGCAGCCCCCGGGTGATCAGCAGTCTCGTCATTCCTCGGTCACCTTGGTCGCGGTCAGGTCGCCGGCCGGGCGGGCCTGCTGCCACAGTGCGCGCCGGTAGTCCTTGCCGTCGAGGCGCAGGAAGAGGTGCCCGCGGTGCTCGCTGCGCACGGCGGCGGCCGCGAACTCCTTGCGGCCCCAGCCGTCCGGCAACGACCCGACGATCCGGTCGAACGCCGTCTCGACCGCGACGGCGTGCGCCTCCACGGTCGTGGTCAGCTCCCGTGCCACGCCGCGGACCCACGCGTGGAACTCGTCGGGCAGCGGCTCGGTCAGCGCGTCCAAGTCTCCGCCGGTGGCGAGCACTTCCCACACAGTACGGGCGTTGAGCCCGGTCACCAGCCGGTGCAGGCGGACGTAGTCGGCATACTTGATCTTCACGCGGGTGTCCGCCTCGGTGAAGTGCACGACCAACCCCTCCTTCCCGGTACGGGCGGGTGCCGCGAGCGCCTCGGCGAAGGTGGCGTAGCCGAACGTCTGCACGACCGGCCCGGTCCACGACGGCACCGCGGCCGGCCCGAACGTGCGCCCGCTCGCGATGTCGACCGCGCCGAGCAGCACGAGGTCGTCCAGGCCGGCGTAGTCGACCACGATCCGGTTCTCCGGGTAGATGATCTCCACCAGCACGGTGAGCCCGGCCGGCGGTTCGAAACCCGCATACCTCGTGCGCAGCAGCGTGGTCGCGTGCACCGCCTGGTCGGAGGCGAACGAACCGCGGGTGGCCACCGCCCACCCGTCGCCGTCGTGGTAGATGATGCCCAGCGACCCGTCCGCCTTGTCGGTCACGCTGACCGCGGCCCCCGGGTCGAGGCGCGGCGCCTGAACTTGATCATGGTTGAAGAACTTCGGCAGCGGGCGGGCCACGACACGGCCGTCCGCGTCCACGATCAGACCGCGGCAGGCGAGCGTCACCGGGGTCCAGGCGCCGGCGAACTGGCAGGCCTCGGTGTAGTTGTAGATCGTGAAGGGCCGGGCTGGGTGGCGCTGCAGCCGGACATGCCCGGTTTCGACCGCGGTGGCCAGTTCGACCGGGTCCAGGATGTCGGCGAGCAGCGTCATGACGACTTTCTTCCTTCCGGTGCCGGGAATGTCCCGAGGGGCGCTCACGTTATCGACATCGGACCGGCGAAGTCGCCTCGATTTCTCTCCGAGGTTCGTCACATGGCAGACTGGTCCATCGGCCAGTAAAGGTTCCGGTTCACGCCCGAGCCCACCGCCCTGGCGGGGCGGCGCGGTGCTGACAGCGACCCGGCGACCACATCATCGAGAGGGACCGAGAAAAATATGAAGAGCGGCATCCACCCGGAGTACACGACCACCGAGGTCATCTGCTCCTGCGGCAGCACGTTCACGACCCGCAGCACGGCCAAGAGCGGCGAGATCCGCGTCGAGACCTGCAGCGCCTGCCACCCGTTCTACACCGGCAAGCAGCGCGTTCTGGACACCGCCGGCCGGGTCGCGAAGTTCCAGGCCAAGTACGCCAAGGTGAACGCGGCCAAGAAGAAGTAACTGCTTCAACGGCGCCCGCACCCCGTCTTCGAGGGGGCGGGCGCCGTTCGTATGTGGGGAGACACACTCGTGAGCACCGACCGGTTGACCACGCTTCTCGAGGAGTACGCGGAACTGGAGAAGCGGATGGAGGACCCCTCCATCCACGCCGACCAGGCCCTCGTACGCCGGGTCGGCCGTCGTTTCGCCGAGCTGGCGCCGCTCTACGCGGCCAACGCCGAGCTGGAGGCGGCCCGGGCCGACCTCGCCGCGGCCAGGGAACTGGCCGCGGAGGACCCGGCGTTCGCCGCCGAGGCCGAGGCGGTCGCGGCCACGCTGCCTCCGCTGGAGGAGAAGCTGGGCGAGATGCTCATCCCGCGCGACCCGAACGACGCCAAGGACGTGATCATCGAGATCAAGGCGGGCGAGGGCGGCCAGGAGTCGGCCCTGTTCGCCGGTGACCTGCTGCGCATGTACACGCGGTACGCCGAGCGCCGGGGCTGGATCGTCGAGGTGATCGACTCCCAGGAGTCGGACCTGGGCGGCGTCAAGGACATCTCGGTGGCGGTCAAGACCAAGGGCCTGCCCGAGGGCGGCCACGGCGTCTGGTCGCGGATGAAGTGGGAGGGCGGCGTGCACCGGGTGCAGCGTGTCCCGGTCACCGAGTCGCAGGGCCGCATCCACACCTCGGCGGCGGGCGTGCTGGTGCTGCCCGAGGCCGAGGACGTCGACGTGCAGATCGACCCGAACGACCTGCGGATCGACGTGTTCCGTTCGTCCGGACCGGGTGGCCAGTCGGTCAACACCACCGACTCCGCCGTGCGCATCACGCACATCCCCACCGGCACCGTGGTGAGCTGCCAGAACGAGAAGAGCCAGCTGCAGAACAAGGA